>CAJKQY010000104.1:0-5722 GCA_905202145.1 uncultured Collinsella sp. | reverse complement strand
CGCACTGGACCGCCTGGCCTGCTGCACCCTTGCACAGATTGTCGATGGCGCCCGTAGCCACCAGAACGCCCGCGCGCTTGTTGAGCGCGAGGCCAATCTGGGCGGCATTGGTGCCGACGACCGAGGCCGTCTTGGGCTGCTGGCCGACATCGAGTACGCGCACGAAGATGCGACCGGCGTAGAACTGCTTGTAATGGTCGACAACGTCCTCAAGGGTCAAGGTATCGATAGCCTGCGGCGTAAGCGGCATCGTCACCGTAGAGAGCAGACCGCGCTTGAGCGGTGCCAGGTGCGGGGTAAAAACGACGCGATCGGTTAGGCCCAAGATCTGCTCGATTTCGGGCGTGTGACGATGCTTGCCCACGCCATAGGCCTCCAGGTTCTCCTCCGCGCTGCAAAAATGGGTGCGGGCGTTACAGGACTTACCGGCACCCGTCACGCCGCTGATAGCGTCGACGATCACGGGACCGCTCTCGGCCACCCAGCCAGCGCGCACGGCAGGCGCGGCAGCAAGGCTCGTTGCGGTGGGATAGCAACCGGCGCAGGCGACCAGCACGGGCTTGCCGTCGGCGTGGTCGGATGCAGCGGTCTCCAAATCCTGGCAGAACAGCTCGGGCAGACCAAAGGCGCGGGTCTTGAGTAGCTCGGGGCTCGTGTGCTCGGCGGCATACCAGGCCTCAAAGGTGGCCGGATCGCTCAGGCGATAGTCGGCCGAGAGGTCAATGCAGGAGACTCCCGCGGCAAGCAGGGCGGGCACCTGTGCCATGGCAGCCGTGTGCGGCACGGCCAAAAAGACCGCATCGCAGTTCTTGAGCTCGGGGGCGTCATGCGTCGTGAAGACAAGATCGCTTACGCCGGCGAAACTCGGATACACCGCAGACAACGGCTGGCCGGCATCGGCGTTGGACGTAATGGCAGCAAGTTCAAACTCGGGATGACCGAGGACGAGGCGAATGAGCTCGGCGCCGGCATATCCAGCCGCACCGACGATTCCAACCTTTAAAGACATATCAGACTCCTTGTCTGCAGTTATGCACCAATGCGCATCCCGCAGCCGTCGTTATGAAGTGGGTTGAAACTTTAGCACCAAAAGATGCATATCTACGCAAATCTTTTGCATATTCATGCATTGAAACAGTCCCGACACATTCACTCGAAGGAATTGACAAATAAATGCGGGCCCCATATTGCCCAGTGCGCCTTACGGTGACGTTGCAATGTGGGGCCCGCTACATGCGAGAATTTGAATTGTCGAAGCTTGCTGAGAGACTCGTTTAGAGCTCGATCGGCACCCATTCGTCATGGTTGCAGATAAAGGCCTCGGGTTCCTCCACGCTAAAGAAGACGAGCGTGGGATCGCCTGCGCCCTCGTAGTGCTCGCCTAGGCGCTCCAGGTGCTTCCAGCCTACCTCGCGCATATCGGGAGCGGCCTGGTCATCCAGACCCGCACGCCCGCGCAAGATGAGCCAGCCATGGCCCGGCCACCAACTCGTGGCCTCAAAGCGTTGATTTTGCAGCAGCTCTTGCCACACGTCTTTGGTGCGCGCCGTTACAAACCACAGCTTGCCGTCCTGGATCTGCGCAAACGAAAACGGACGCACATGCGGCTGTCCGTCAACGCTCGTCGCCAAATACCATGCCGGCACCGACGTCAGATACTCCAACACCGTATTCAATCCGTCCATGTGTCCCCCTGTCACTAGTCTTTTTGGGTCGGGGCTGTTTTAGCTACCCTATGGTTAAAGCTCCAGGCGCTCTTCGCTGCCGTCGATATCACAGAAGCGGGCGGCGATATTGCGCACCGAGAAGAACGCAAGGCGACCGTCGTTGGCGCTCTCGTGATCTTCGCCGATGCCCACCATGTGCTTAAAGCCGGCTTGGCGCACCCGGTCGCTCACGACCGCGTCGTCCTCGAGCGCGGCCTCGCCAGTTAATACGATCCAGCACTCCCCCGGTTTCCAACCCGAAACCTCAAACTTGGGGTTCGCGCTAAGCTCGGCCCACACATCCTTATCGCGCGAGGTGCAAAACCACAGCTTGCCATCATCGACCATGGCAAACGAGAACGGCCTCACGCGCGGCTGATGTCCGTCCGTCACGTCGATCGTGGCGAGATACCACGCCGGAATACGCCTAAGATACGAACAGGCGCGCTCGAGCTGCGCCGTGCGGTCGTTGTCGGTCATAGGGACCCCTTTCCTGCGCTCGAATCGCGCCTAAACAAGTTGAAGATTGATGACGATGACGCAGATGAGCAGCAACGCCGTCACCACCACCGCCAACGCATCGCCGCGGCCAAATGCAAGCGCATGCAGACGCGTGCGGCCCTGCTCGCCATGATAGCAACGGGCATCCATGGCGGCAGACAGCGTTTCGGCATGACGGAACACGCCCGTGAACAGCGGAATCGCCACACTGCCGAGCATACGCACGCCGCCGAGCGGGCCTCCCGTCACGCGCGCACCGCGGCTCGCCTGCGCATCGGCCGTCTGCTTCATCTCGGTGGCAAACTGCGGCATAAAGCGCAGCGCGATACCCATGATCATGCCGAGCTCGTGCGCAGGAAGTCCCACACGCGCAAACGGCGCGAGCAGGCGCTCAAAACCCGCGGTGAGGTCGAACGTCGGTGTGGTGAGCGTGATAGCGCTCATACCGGCCATCATCAAAGTCAGGCGGCACGCCATAAAGGCGGCGGAATGCAGCGAGCCCTCGCTTATCTGCAAAAAGCCGAGCTGCCACAGAATGCGCCCGCTCTGGTCGGAAAACAGGTTGAGCACCGCGACCACCGCGACGATCGCCAGCAGCGGCGCCATCGATGACAGGACGCGACGAGCCGGCACCCGGGACACGGTATAGATCAGGACAACGAAGATTGCGACCGGGACCAGTCCGCGGAAGCTGCTGACTGCGAGCGTCGTGATCAGAAACACAAAGCCCAAGAGCAACTTGGTTCGCGGGTCCAGGCGGTGGATCGCACTATCGCCGGGATAGTAGCTGCCAAACGAAAACGCCTCCATTAGCAGCCCTCCTCTCGCGCGACCGTCTTGGATTTAGCAATGTCCGCGACGTTAGAAGGACCGTCCGAGCGACCGATCAGCAAATCTGCCAACTCGTCTGCCAGCGACTCAACCGTATAGAGGCCGTCAAAGCGCAGCGGCACGCCTGCCTTCGCAAGCGCCAACGCCATGCGCTGAGCAGCAGGTACGCCCAAGCCGATCGACTTGAGCTCATCGGCATGCGCAAAAACCTGAGCGGGCGTGCCCCCGGCAAACACCGCGCCCTCGTTCATCACGACAATACGGTCGCAGCAATTGGCCAGGTCATCCATACTGTGCGAGACCATGACGACGGTCAGGCCATCGCGGTGAAGTCTACCGATGAGCTCCAGAAAATCACTGCGCGCCGCCGGATCGAGCCCCGCCATGGGCTCATCGAGCACCAGGACTTCGGGCTCCATGGCAAGCACGCCAGCAAACGCCACGCGCCGCTGCTGCCCGCCCGAGAGCTCAAAGGGGCTCTTGTCGCCCACCGTGGCCAGGTCGAGGCCCGCGCGCGCGAGCGATGACTCAACGCGGCGGGCAACCTCGGCCTGCGACAAGCCAAGGTTACGCGGACCAAATGCCACGTCCTGTGCCACGGTCTCGGCAAACAGCTGACGCTCTGGATACTGAAACACCACACCGACCTTTGCCTTAACCGCGGCGGCATCCTTCTTGTTTGCCAGGTCGAGCCCCAATGCGTAAACGGAACCCTCCTGGGGACGAATCAGACCGTTGAGATGCTGAACCAGCGTCGACTTACCCGAACCGGTATGGCCCGCAAGGCCCAGGAACTCGCCACGACGCACCGTTAGCGACACATCACGCAACGCCCAGGGGCTGCTAGGGTCGTTGCCCCAGAGGGCCTGCTTGTTCGATGTGCCCTCGGCGGCTGAGCGCTTGTGCCAACGGCGACGCTCGCGGGCGCTCAGCGAATAGCTGTACGAAAGGTGCGAAATCTCGATGACGGACTCCAGCGCGTCTGCGCCATCGATTGCAGAGGAGACGTTGTCGGGAATACGAGGATCGGATGCGAAAGGCCGCCCGGCGATGCCTGTCCTACTCCGCTCGGCATAAGCCTGCGCTATATCGGCGACCATATCCGCCTCGCGCACCTTCGCGCAAATGGGCACGCCCTTCGCGCGAAGCGCCATGCCAAGACAGCACGATGCCGGCATATCCAGGTTCAGCCGCGCGAGTTCGTCCGCCCGCGTCAAGATCTCCTCGGGCGTACCGAGCATGGCAACGCGGCCCGCCTGGAAGACAGCAACGCGATCGGCCTCAGCGGCCTCTTCCATAAAGTGCGTAATCATCACGATGGTCATGCCGCGTTCGTGCAGCGCGTGACAGGCCTTCATGAGGCCCTTGCGCCCGCGCGGATCGAGCATCGAGGACGCCTCGTCCAAAATGAGCACGCGCGGCTCCATGGCGAGCACGCCGGCAAGCGCCACGCGCTGCTTTTGTCCGCCCGAGAGAGCGTGGGTCTCGTGGCGCTCAAAGCCCACCAGACCCACGGCCTTTAGCGCCTCGCGCACGCGCTGCGCGATCTGGGCCGATTCGACCCCTAAGTTCTCGGGACCAAACGCAACATCGTCCTCGACAAGCGTCGCCACAAGCTGGTCGTCGGGATTCTGGAACACCATGCCCGCAGTCGAGCGGATATCGTAGACCAGCTCGGGATCGGACGCGTCCATGCCGTTGACGCACACCGTTCCCGCATCGGGCTGCAGCAGCGCGTTCAAATGCTTGGCAAACGTAGACTTGCCCGACCCATTGCCGCCGAGGATGCAGAAAAACTCGCCATCCTCGATGTCCAAATCGATGCCATCGAGCGCCGGCACGGCACCGTCATAGCTAAAGGAAACGCCCCGACACTCAATCATGCGCGGCCTTTGACCTGATCCTTCTTGGGCGTGATGAGATTAGAGACCGCCTTGTACACCGCCAGCGTCAACACCGAGTTGAGCACGGTCTTGATGAGGTTGAACGGTAGCACGGCGGGAATCATGAGCGGGGCGATCACATCGACCGAGCCATACCAGAACCAAACGCCGATGGTCAGGTTCGCGACCATGGACAGCGCCGTAGCGGCAATGACGCCGAGCGCCAGGCCAATCACGGCACCCTTGTAGGTGTGCATCTTTTGGTAGACGATCGCCGCGGGCAGAATAAAGCCCAGCGTAGCAACCAGGTTCATAAGCGCGCCGACCCAGTCACCCGTGGTGAGCGCATGGATAACGATCGCCATAGCGGCAACAGCGGTGCCGGCACCAGGGCCATACGCAAATCCACACACCATCGCCGGCACCAGCGACGGGTCATACGTCAAAAACGGCGCCGAGGGAAGGATGGGCAGCTGCACATACATAAACAGTGCTCCCAAGGCGCACATCAACGCCATGGTAACGAGCTGTTTGGTGCTCCACCTATTCGTGTTCTCAAAATGGATATGCTGCGACTGTTCAGACATAAGATCACCTGCCTCTTTCATCCGGACTCTAACCGTTGGTACTGGGATCTCACCAGTTCAGCCGGCATGCGAACCAACGCACACACGGGTCGCGGACTCATCGGCTCGGTCGCAGGCATCTCGCCTGCGCCACGGCGTCCCTTTGACACCGCCCGATTTACCGCCAGTGGGGAATTTCACCCCGCCCTGAAACAGCGACATGAATGTTAGCACT
>CAJKQY010000103.1:0-5751 GCA_905202145.1 uncultured Collinsella sp. | reverse complement strand
TAGTACGCGCCCGACTTAACGCCCTCAATCGCCTTATCGCGGTCGTTGAGGACGACCCAGTCGAAGTTCTCGTTGCCGCGCAGGGTGGCGGTTACGTTTTCGCCCACATTGACCTCGACGGGAATCAGATCGCTCTCGTAGCCCTCGTCGGTGTTGACCACTGCAATTTTAAGGTTGCCGGTATTGCCGTAGGGATCCCAGCTTCCGGCGATGTTAAACCACGCGTACAGGCACGGCACGATGATCAGGCCCATCACAACAACCAAGCCGATCACGGAGCGAGACACGTTTTGGACATCGCGCTTAAACAGGTGCAGGATGTTTTTCATTTATGCCTCACCTCCTTTAGAGTGCTTGCCAAGCGGGGTGGTGTCCCCGTCGTTTCCGCTTACGTTGTCAACGTTGTCGGCATCTTGAGCCTTACGATGCGCACCGATATGCGGCAGACGGCTCGTGGGCTGTTCGCTGTCCTTGGTGCCCCGCTCGCTGGCGTTGAGACCAAACATGCGACGGGCGGCAGGGATGGCGGCCGTGTGCTCGCGCATCTCGCGGCGAAGGTCCTCGTCCGAAAGCGCCGAGATACGCATCTGGGTATTGAGGCTCGCACGGATGTACTCGATGTTGATGAGCCAGCCACAGATGGCGATAACCGAAATGATCCAGATAACGAGCAGGATGATCTTGCCGTTATTGTCGATATCGAGCACCGTCGAGAGCACAAAGAGCAGGACCTGCACGCCTACCACGGCAGCAAAACCGCCCTTGATGTAGTACGGGTAGCGATGCTCAAACGCCACGGCATGATCGAGCAGCTCGCGACGGTACGAATCCGAATCGAGCATGACGCGCATGGCCGTGCGCAGCGAATAGCGCTGGCGCGGCAGGTCGTTGGACTCGCAGATCATGAGGCCCGTCGTGGAAAGCTGCTTATCAAAGAGCAGATTGAGGTTGAGCAGCAACGGGCGCAGCTGCAGACCGATAAAGAGCGCCACGATCAAGAACACGCCCAGGATGCACAGGTTGAACAGGTAGTTGAACGAGTACATGCCGCCGACCGTCTCGCGCAGCAGATTGATGCCGTAGGTAAAGGGCAGCAGCGGATGCAGCCACTGGAAGAAGCCGGGCATCATCTCGATGGGATACATGCCCGACGAACCCGGAATCTGCACGATAACGAGAATGACACCGATAGCCTTGCCGATATGCTTAAACGTGGTGGACAGCGCATAGATGATGTTGACGTAGGTGAACGAGATAGCGATGCCGCCCAGCACGAACAGCAGCGGGTTGACGCACTGCACGCCAATCACCAAATCGCCCACCGTAACGATGATGGCCTGGAACGCACCCAGGATCACCATCAGCAGCCAGCGGCCAAAGTAGCCCTGACGCGCCGTAAAGCTACCGATGCCCTCGCGGTCGACCTCGAGCTTGTAGATAGCGATGAGCACATAGCCGCCTACCCACAGCGCCAGATTGGTGTAGAAGGGCGCGATGCCCGAGCCAAAGCTCTTGACCGGATAGATTGACTTGGACGTCAGCTCAACCGGAGATGCCATGAAATCTGCCACGTCATTGACGTCGACGTCCATGAGGTCGGCTAACTCGCCCATAGACTCAGAGGTCTGCAGCGCCGCAATGTCATTAGCGGCGGTCGCGAGCTTGTCCTGAACCTTGGCAAGAGAGGCATCGGTTTGGGACAGCGTGGTCTTTGCCTGCTTGAGCGTGGCGTCGAGCTGCGCCAGCGTGCCGCGCGCGCTCGCTATCGTGGGGGTCATACCCGATACAATGCCGGTCAAATCGCCCGAAACGGCGGCAAAGGAGTCAAGCGCGCTCGAAGCCTTCGGCAGCGCGTTCTGCCCCAGATCGGTCTGAGCCTGACCGAGGTTAGCCGTACCGGTCTGAATTGCCGCGTTGAGTGCGATACTCGCGTTCGAGATTGCCGTAGCGTCTTTTGCCATGGCGCTCGACTGTGCAGAAAGGCCATCCTTAATGCTCTGCAGCTTCTGGTTTTGCTCGCGAAGCGAATTGATGGTCGACGCGATGAGCGCATCGGCGTTCTCCGATCCCGTCGACGTATCGTTAACGAGAATCTGCAGGCGCTCGATGACAGCGCTGTTGTGGTCAATCGTCGCCTGAAGGGATTCGAGCGAGTTGTCGATTCGAGTGGTCGTGGACGTAACCGTACCGGTAAGCCCGCCAATCGCGGCGTTCGCAGAAGCCGATGTCTTACTCAGCACGATGCTGCCCTCCGAAAGTGCCTTGGAGAGCGAGGTGATGGACTTGCCAGCCGTGGTGCGAGCTTCGCCCAGCAGATCATTACCCTGAGCGATTGCCTGCGTTAGCGAAGGCGCCTGTCCCTGCAGGCCCGCCAACGCAGCATCGGCCGAAGCAATCGAGCTGCTTGTCTTGTCGATGGCGGTGTTCATGTCGCCGATGGAATCACGTACTTCGCCCAGGGTATCAGACGCCTCGGACACCGAGCCCGCCAGCGAATCCTGGGTCTGGGTTGCCTTGTCTTTAAGGTCGATGCCAGCATCTTTGGCAATGCCCGCGACGGTCTCGCCCACCGTGGAGACAAACTCCGAGTTGATCTGCTCCTCGATGGTGTTGGCACCGGTATCGGTGACCTTGGGCGCAATGGCGCTCTTTTTCTCGTTGACGTAATAGGTGAGCTTCGGCTGATGGTAATTGCCGTCGAGCATCGAGACGAGATTGTCGGAGAAGTTCTTGGGAATCACGATGGCAGCATAGTATTCGCCACTTTCGACGCCCTCTTTGGCATCTGCTGCCGAGTCGACGAAGGTCCAGCCAAGCTGGTCGTTCTCCTTGAGCTGGTCGACCACCTTATCGCCTGCGTTGAGCTCTCCCACTAGGTCGTTCTGGGTGCCCTGATCGTTGTTGGCGATGGCGATTTTAATGCCCTGGGTATTTCCGTACGGATCCCAGTTTGCAACGATGTTGTACCAGGCATACAGCGAGGGAATGACGCACACGCCCAGGGTGACCACCAGGGCGACGGGATTCATAAGCAGTCGCTTAATGTCGCGCTTAAATATCGCAAAGGAGACCTTTGCGTTGGATAGTTTGCTGCCGAGACTCACGCTTGGACCATCCATCCTGTCGTTGAATCGAATCGTACTATCGACAACCATTGTACGTAGACGCTTTAGTGCCTCGCGGCACAATGGTGCTGAGTTTTGCGGGTAGCAATATACTACGAAGATGATTTAACGTACAGTTGTACAGTATCTTAAATTCCCGCAGCTCCCAAAACCACAACCCGCACAAACTAGCAATCCGACTAGTCGTTGGGGACGTTCTTAACCGACTAGTCAAACAAGAACGTCCCCAACGACTAGTCATTTAAGAACGTCCCCAACGACCACCCCAATGACTACTTAGGACCACGAAAGCGTCGTAGGTTGAGCATAAGTCAGCGAAAACGCCCCCAAGCGAGCAAGGTGACGTGAAAGAGGAGGGAAGCGTACTTTGGTACGCGACCGACGATTGAACGTCAGATTGCCGCTTAGGGGCGTTTGCAGCGTCGAGCCGTTACGCGGTTCGTAGAACCGCGTAACTTGCTAACTACATCAAGTTACAAACAGCTGCCGCGAAGGCTACGGGGTCCTCGGGGAGGATACCTTCGACGAGCAGGGCCTGGTCGTAGAGCAGGCCGGAGTACTGCTTGATCTTGTCGGCGTCGCCCGCCTTCTGAGCAGCGACGAGCTTGGCGAAGACCGGGTGCTTGGCGTTGAGCTCGAGCACGCGCTGGCTCTTGGGCATACCGTCGGGCGCGCCCTCGGGACCCTTCTGAAGCACCTTCTCCATCTCGAGCGAAAGCGGGCCCTCGGTGGTGATGCAGGCGGGGGCATCGGTCAGGCGCGCGGAGACGGCAACCTTCTCGACCTTGTCGCCGAGCGCCTCCTTCATGGCGTTAAAGAGGTCCTCGTTCTCCTTGGTGGCGTCCTCGGCCTCCTTCTTCTCGTCATCGGTCGCCAAGTCAAGATCGCCGGTCGCGACGTTCTTAAGCTCCAGGTGACGATCCTCGACCTCAGGCTCGGCACCATCGGCAACTGCCTTCTCGGCAGCCTCGCGAGCAGCGTCATCCTCGTAGACCTTGGGCATATCGGCAGCCACGTACTCACGCATGGCCTGGAAGGTGAACTCATCCACGTCCTGCGTCAGCAGCAGTACATCGTAGCCGCGGTCGAGCACGCCCTTCACGACGGGCATCTTGGCCAGACGCTCGCGCGAATCGCCGGCGGCATAGTAGATTGCCTTCTGGCCCTCGGGCATACCCTTAGCATACTCGGCAAGGGTGATCATCTTCTGCTCCTTGGCAGACCAGAACAGCAGCAGGTCGGCGAGCTCATCGGCCTTCATGCCGTAGCTCGAGTAGATGCCGTACTTAAGACCGCGACCAAAGTTCTCAAAGAACTTCTCGTAGGCCTCGCGGTCGTTGTCACGCATGTCCTCGAGATCGGCGGTGATCTTCTTCTCGACACGCTTGGCAATGGCCTTGAGCTGACGGTTCTGCTGCAGCGTCTCACGCGAGATATTGAGCGTCACGTCGGCAGAGTCCACGACACCGCGCACAAAGTTGTAGTAGTCGGGCAGCAGGTCGTCGCACTTCTCCATAATCAGCACGTTGGAGCTGTAGAGCGCCAGGCCCTTCTCGTAGTCCTTGCTGTACAGATCGAACGGGGCGCGACCCGGCACAAACAGCAGCGCATCGTACTCAAGCGTACCCTCGGCATGGAAGCTGATAGTGCGCGCAGGATCGTCAAAGTCGTGGAACGTGGACTTGTAGAACTCGTTGTAATCCTTCTGCTCAACGTCGGAGCTGCGCTTTTTCCAAATCGGCGTCATGGAGTTGATGGTCTCGAGCTCCTGGTAGTCCTCGTACTCGGGCTTGTAATCATCCGGCGCGTCCTCGGGCTTGGGTTTCTGGCGGCTCTTGCTCACCATCATCTGAATCGGGTAGCGCACATAGTTGCTGTACTGCTGAATCAGGCTCTTGAGGCCCCACTCGGTCAGGAAGCGATCGTAGGTCTCGGCCTCGCCGTCGGCGTCGAGCTTCTCGTTCTCGCGCAGCGTCAGGATGACATCGGTACCGTGCTCAGCACGCTCGCCATCCTCGATGGTGTAGCCCTCAAGACCGTCGGACTCCCAAACGTGGGCGGAATCCTCGCCGTAAGCGCGGCTGACGACCTTCACGTGGCTGGCGACCATAAAGGCGGAGTAGAAACCCACGCCAAACTGACCGATGATGTCGACATCGGAACCCTGCTGCTCGGCGTTCTCGGTCTTAAACTCCTCGGAGCCGGAATGGGCGATGGTGCCCAGGTTGCGCTCGAGCTCCTCGGCGGTCATGCCGATACCGTTATCCGAAATAGTGATGGTGCGGGCATCTTTATCAAAGGAAACACGGATGGCCAGGTCGCCCTGGTCGAGCTTGACACTCGGATCCTGAAGGCTCTTAAAGTTGAGCTTGTCGACGGCATCGCTCGCGTTGGAGATAAGCTCGCGCAGGAAGATTTCCTTATTGGTGTAGATGGAGTTGATCATGAGGTCGAGCAGTTTTTTGCTCTCGGTCTTAAATTGACGCATGTGCAGTCCTTTCGCGCTACCCCTGCCCGCAAAAACGGCCCGGTTGCCCGAGCCGCATCGCAGACCTGCTATGTTCAGACTTAGATTTTATAACCTATTAGCGCGCATATATACATACGGAATCGAAAAACTGTATGT
>CAJKQY010000102.1:0-5818 GCA_905202145.1 uncultured Collinsella sp. | reverse complement strand
TTTGACCACAAGACGCGCATGTGGCGCGGCCTCACCCGCAAGCCCCTTGAGGACGTGTGTACGGCCCAGATCGAGTTGCTCGGAATTCGCCTACTCCCCCGCCACGAGCTTATCGATCTTCTTGAGGATGCGAACGGAAAGATTGTCGGCGCCGTGCTCTACAACCGCACAAACGAGCATCTCGTGCCTATGGCAGCTAAGGCCACCATCATCGCAGCAGGCGGCACGGGTGGCCTATTCGAGCGTAGCCTCACTTCCGCCGACGTGCTCAGCTCATCACAAGCCATCGCGTGGTCGCACGGTGCGTCCCTTACTAATATAGAGTTCATGCAGATGATGCCGGGCTTCATCGAGCCCAAGCGCAACCTTGTCTTTAACGAGAAGACCTGGCGCTACGTACATGTAGACCAGCCGGTCGATATCGCCGACGACAAGCTGGACGATCTGTTTGAGCAACGCTCCGGATATGGCCCCTTCACGTCACGCTTGGCCTCCCGCGCCATCGATCTTGCCATCGATCAAGCGGGTGCCGAAGGTCTGGCGCTCCACTACGATTTCCCCCGCGAGGACGTCCCTGAGTTTGTGCAGACCTTTGCCACCTGGCTGCAAGACGAGCACGGCATCGCGCCGACCGACAAGATGCGCGTGGCGATGTATGCCCACGCTGCTAATGGCGGTATCAAAATCGACAAGACAGCCTTCACGGGCGTCGAAGGCCTCTATGCCTGCGGCGAGGCGACAGGCGGCATGCACGGCGCCGATCGCATCGGAGGCCTGTCGAGCGCCAACGGCATCGTATTTGGGCGTATCGCGGGCGCATCGGCAGCCCAGGCAGCGCAGAATACACCTGAGGAGGCCCCGAAGGCGGATATCGCCCTCCCCCAGTACGGCATTGCCACAACAGACGCCGAACGCCTGACGCACGGCCTCAAACACACGATGAGCACCTATTGCATGATCAACCGCACCGAGACGGGCCTATCCGAGGCGCTACACGAGCTTGAGGGCTTGAAGACGGAGGCAACGACCTTGAGCACACAGAAAGCCCAGGACAGCGAAGTCGCAGCCCTCGCCCGCCTGCAATCGCAGATTCAACTAGCACAGGAAATGGTCAAAGCCATGCGTAAGCGAACCGAAAGTCTGGGTTCGCACTATCGAGCGGACTAAGCTGAGCACCCATCTAGAGCAGAACACAACTTCTCGATATTTATTGAGCCCAACGGCGGACTTTAGCACTATCGAAATTGTGCTGGAAAAGAAACGCCATCATATCCGTGATATAGACCCTTTTATGTCCTCGCGGTCGCGTATCCTCTTTAGGCATGTAGTTACCACATGATGAAGGCGAATAACGCGTAGCCCACCGACAGAGAGGAAGAGATATGGAAGACCCCATCCAGGCCGAGATAATCCTGTACCAGTCCGAGGGGGCAAACGTGCCGGTACAGGTCTACTACAAGGACGAGACCCTTTGGGTCTCACAGGCGGCGATGGCCGAGCTGTTCGACGTCTCCGTCTCGACGATTTCCGAGCATCTCGTCAACATCTTTGCCAGCGGGGAACTACAAAAGACCAGCTCAACTAGTTTTTCCGGTTTTTCCGGAAAAACCTCCCCAAAGGGCGGCAGACCGAAAACCTACTACAATCTCGATGCCGTTATCGCCGTCGGGTACCGTGTCAACTCGATGCGTGCGACCCGCTTCCGTCAATGGGCGACGGCGACCCTCAAGGAGTACATCACAAAGGGCTTCGTCCTCAACGACGACATGCTCAAGAACGGCCGGCCCTTCGGCAAGGACTACTTCGACGAGCTGCTCGCCCGCATCCGCGACATCCGCGCGAGCGAGCGGCGCGTGTGGCTCAAGATCATCGACATCTTCCAGGAGTGCAGCTTCGACTACGACAAGGACTCGACCATGGCCAAGAACTTCTACGCCGCGGTCCAGAACAAGATGCACTACGCCGTCACCGGGCACACCGCGGCCGAAATCGTCCAGGAGCGCTCCGACTCATCCAAGCCCAACATGGGTCTCACGTCGTGGAAGGGAGGTCCCGAGGGCCGCATCCACTCCTCTGACGTCACCGTGGCCAAGAACTACCTTTCCGAGGACGAGATAAGGCAGCTGAACCGCCTCGTCACAATGCTGCTCGACACGCTCGAGGACAGGGCCGAGCGGCACGTCCTGACGAGCATGGAGGATTGCGAGCGTCTGCTCGACGGCTTCCTGACCTTCAGCGGGCGCGAGGTGCTCAAGGGCCTCGGTAACCGCAACAAAAAGACGGCGGACAAGATCGCCAAGGAGCGCTTCCACGAGTTCCAGAAGCTCCAGGACAAGACCTACGAGAACGACTTCGAGCGGATGGTGAAGCGCCTGAACGGCAAGGCGTAACGGGCAGCACGCGGGCCGACAAAGCGCCAGTCGTCACCCATTTTCGTGGGGTCGCGAAAATGGGTGACGACTTAACCACGACGACGGCAAACGGTAATTTGGACAGCGGTATTGACGCGGGACCCCACAGGGCCCGCGTCCAGAGGAAAGGCGGCTGTCCCCGAGGACAGACGCCTTTCCTCGTTTATTAGCATCCCAACGAGAGGATAGAATCATCCACCGAGGTGATTCGGATGTGGAGAATAAAGATGGACGAAACAAACGTTATCGTCAAATTCGGCGGGAACATCGACAGCGTCGACATCAATACGTTCACGAGGACCGTCCTCGGCTACGCGAGCGCCATGCAGGCGGCGTGCGGTGATATCGACGCGTCCCAGGCGCTCGACATCCGAATCGGCGAGACGAGGCCCGGATGCCTGGAGGTTAGACCTCAAGCTCGTCACCGACTCCATCAAGGGAATGATCGACTTCGCCTCCGCCGCCGCACCCGTCCTTCCGCAGGTGGTCGCAACGGCAACGGAACTGTATAAGCTGCTCTCCTTCCTCGGCAAAAACGGCAAGGAGGAGACCGCGACAATTGAGTCCGGCAAGAACCGCGTGACCGTTGTGGCATCGAACGCCGAGAGGATGACGGTCAACCAGAACACGTACAACATCTACACGGGGAACCCCGACGCCACGAAGTCCATCGTCAACTCTTTCAAGGAACTCGAGAGCCGCCCCGAGATCGAGTCGCTTGAGATCATCGACCCGAAACCCGAAGGCGCACACTTCAAGGCGGATCGCGATGACTTCCAGTACATGGCCGCCGCCCCGCTCTATGAGGGCGCCGACACCAAGACGGTCATCTCGACCGAGCAGCCCCTGTCCCTGCTCAAGGTCGTGCTGAGGAAATCGACGAAGAGCATGTGGCGCTTCGGCTGGAACGGCGTCCCCATCTCGGCGAACATATCCGACACCGACTTCTTCGACCATTTCTCCGACTACAGCTTCGGGATCGGTGACGTCCTCATCGCCGACATGAAGATCACGAAGCGCTACAACAGGGACCTCAACACGTACATGAACGAGCGCTACGAGATCGTCAAGGTTCATGACAAGAAGACGGCGCCGAAGAACCAGCCGCTGATTTAATTTAATCCTTAATCGCGCTAATCTTTTATATACTTTATTCCTTAGCTGTGCTAATATTTAATTGTCGAAAGGAGTTAGGCGGTGACTAAGAAGAGGGACCTCGAGCGGGAGCTGACCGACGCAGGCTACGTAAAGCTCAGCGGCACCGGCGCCAAGCACGACAAGTTCCGCCGCGGGGACGTGACGGTGACAGTGCCCAGGCACCGGGAGATAAAGGAGACGACCGCGAGGGGAATCAGGAAGGAAGCGGGGCTGCTCTAGCCCCGCCCCTCCCCTTCACCGCAGGAAAGGAGACCACCATGATCGTCATGCAGGAGTTCGAGGTCTACCCCGACCCCGAGGGCGGCTATGCCGTAGAGCCGTGCGGGCTTGCCGGCGCCACCGAGGGCGATACCTACGAGGAGGCCGTGGAGATGGCCGTCGACTGGCTGCGCGTCCACGCCCTGGCAGCACTGGAGCGCGGGACGGAGTTCGAGGGCGGCGGGCTTGGCCATGCGCCGTCTCATGGCGGCACGATCGTCACCGTCGCGACCAACGTCGAGCTGTCCGACATCCCCGCCGTGACCGCCGCCGAGGCCGCCGAGATGCTCGGCGTGAGCACCGCACGCGTGGCGCAGCTCTGCCGCGACGGGAGCCTGAGCAGCTGGAGGGTCGGCAACACCCGCATGGTGTCGCGAGACTCCATCGAGTACCGTCTCGCCGCAAAGCCCGGGGCGGGCAGGCCGTGCAAGGCCGCGATGGTCTAGCTCAAGAAACAAAGAAACCCCGTGCGGCAATCTTGGCGGATCCGCACGGGGCATATGCCCTCCGGCAAAAGGGAAAGGCAGGACCATTATATGTCAGCCAACGATACTTCAAGGTCGAAACTCGGCTCCAAGCGCGAGGTCGCGCCCGGCAAGTGGGTGATCCGCGTGCAGGCGGGCTTCCGCGCGGACGGTCATGTGCGCCGCGTGTCGCGCACCGTATACGGCACCGAGACCGAGGCCGATATCGTCATCGCCCAGCTCGCGCAGGAACTGGGCGTGTCCCAGGCGGCGCACGCGGGCGTGACGCTTGACATGTACTACTGGGGCGTGTTCCGCGACTCCCCCAGCAACCGCGGCAAGCCGCGCTCCAAGGCGAGCCTGCGCGAGTACGACGGCCAGATGGAAAACTACATCTCCCCCGTCCTGGGGAGCATCGACATCTCCGAGATAACCCACGACATGATGCGCAGCTGCATCGAGCGCTCGGGCGCGCCGGCCAAGACCAAGACCACGCTGCGCGCCGTCATGCGCCGCGCGTTCGACGACGGATGGGTGACGGTGGAGCCCTTCCGCCGGCGCGTCATCGCGCCCAAGGCCAAGCAGGCGCCCGTGGAGCCGTGGAGCATCCCCGAGGCCGCCGAGGCGCTGCGCAGGCTCGCCGCCAGCGACGACCGCGCGGACCTGGTCATGAACGCCTACCTCATCCTCGGCCTGAGCGGTCTGCGCAAGGAGGAGGCGCTGGCGGTGCGCCCGTGCGACCTCAAGGTCACCACGACCTACGACTTCGCCACGGGCCAGCCGACCGTGTCGGAGTACATCGAGGTCTGCCGCGCGTACACGGACGAGGACGGCGTGAAGGAGACCAAGAACGCCCATTCCGTGCGCACCGTGCCGGTTTTATTGGCGGGCCGCGAGCGCCTGCACCAGATTATGGACGAGTTGCGCCCGAGCATAACCGTCGAGGGCGGCACTTCGGTTACGGAGCAGGTGCGGGAGTGGAGCGGGCAGCGCATCGTGAACATGCGCGGCGACAACCTCGTGCGCGCCTGGCGGCGCATGTGCGTGCGCCATGACCTGCGGTATATCCCTCCTAAGGCCCTGCGCCACACGTCCGAGACCATCATGGCGGCGACCGAGGTCGACCCCCTGAGCATCATGGACCTGCACGGACATACGGACCTGGGGACAGATTACCGCCATTACATCAAACCGGGTCTCGCGGAGCGCGAGAAGGCCGCCAGGCAGGTCGGGCGCGCCCTGCAGATCGTCGAGGGAGGCGGCACGGACGGCGGTTTTAATGGCACCGGTCGCAGCGCCGAGACGCTATAAAACTGCGTTCCCTAGGTCCATTACCTGCTAAATGCATAAAACGCCCCTTGCCGCGCATAAACGGCAGGGGGCGTAAAACGCGAACGGTAACGGACGGTTATGATTCGAGGTCTCGGCAAACAAAAAAGGCCAGCGCCGAAGCGCTGACCTGTGCGTTCTTTGGTGGGCCGTCAGGGGGTCGAACCCTGGACCTTGGGATTAAGAGTCCCCTGCTCT
>CAJKQY010000101.1:0-5960 GCA_905202145.1 uncultured Collinsella sp. | reverse complement strand
TTATCGGCATCTTGGTGCTGATCGTGGGCATGCAGATTGGCTACGGCGTGATGCGCCGCCTGAACACTGCCAACCTGTCCGAGAGCGTTTCGGTGGATACCGTTTCCACGGCACTGAAGGGCGGCCTTGAGTGGGGTAACGGCTTTACGCAGTTCCCGCTCGACTTTAGCGTCGACGAGGCGGACGAACGCACGGGTACGGTAGAGGTGACGGTGTTGGACACGTCGTCTGCCAACGAGCTCGAGCTGCTGTCCAACGGGCAGATTCAGGCTGCGGCACTTGCGACCAACGCGCTGCTCAACGATAAGATCGACCGCGTGGTGTACAACGTGCATGCCTATATCGACGAGGACAGCAATATCCAGCATGATTCCTTCTTTGGCATGTTCCCCGCGCGGGGTCATCAGAGCGCCATTTTGACGTTTGTGTGGACCAAGAGCTCGTCAAATGCCACGAGTATCGACTGGAAGATGCGTATCGTGAGCATGGATGACACGATTGCCGAGCGCATCCAAAAGCAGGTGAACTCGGTATCGTCACTGATTGAGGACCCGGCGGTGAGCCAGGCCAAGATCACGGAAGAAAAGGCCGAGCGCGACTTGGAACATCGCCTGCACGGTCGCGAGATCTTCCGCGGAGGCAAGCCCGACCGCACGCCGTCCGATCTGCTGGAGCAGGATAAATAAGACGCCATCATCCCGCGTGAGCCAAGTGCCCGCGCGGGATGATTTTTCTGGGACGGGGATTAAAAAATCATTCTGAGAACGGAGCCCCGTCCCAAATTGACTACTCAGCGACTGCTTACATGACAGAATGATTTTTTAATCCCTGTCCCAGAAAAATCATTATGCATAGAAAGTCATAATTATCATTTCGTAAACATTTCGATGAAATTAACGCCTTGGCGCATACTTGCGGTTAAAATACCGCAAGGCCTAACTACCAACCTTTAAGCCGGTCCGGAGAGACCGGGAAGGAGAATTATGGCGAACAACCATACTGCGGGCGCTGCTGCCCGCACCTTCGCGCCCAGCGAGCTTTGCCAGCGCATGCTGGCCAAAACCAGCAAGGGCACCTGCGGTCCCTGCATCCTGTACCTTGAGGATGGGACCATTTTTTATGGCCGTGCATGCGGTGCCGAGGGTACCGCGACCGGCGAGGTCTGCTTCAACACCTCGCTTGAGGGCTACTTTGAGGTCATGACCGACCCGAGCTATGCCGGCCAAATCGTAACCATGACCTATCCGCAGATCGGCAACTACGGCATCGATGAGACCGACGTCCAGTCGGCCTTCCCCGGCGATGCCGCTCGTCCCGCGAGTGCTCCCGCCATGCGCGGCATGATCGTCCGCGACATGTGCGCCACGCCTTCCAACTGGCACTCGGCCGTCAGCGTGCCGGAGTACCTGCGTGCCCACGGCATCGTCGCTATCGAGGGCGTCGATACCCGCGCCCTGGTGCGCCACCTGCGCGACAACGGCTCCAAGATGGGCATTATCTCGACGGAGATCTTCGACGTCGCCGAGCTTGCCGAGCGTCTTGCCGCAGCGCCGACACTGGTGGGCGAGAATCTGGTCAAGACCGTGAGTTGCCCCGAGCCTCATGAGTTTGCAGCTGTCGACCTGCCCGCTACGCATGACTTTGCGCTTGCCCCTGCCGCTCCTGCCTGCCACAACGTGGTCGCCTACGACTGCGGCGTGAAGCGCGGCATTCTGGAGGGCCTCGTCCGCGCCGGCTGTGACCTTACTGTCGTGCCGTGGGATACGCCCGCCCAGCAGGTCCTCGACATGAATCCCGACGGCGTCTTTTTTTCCAACGGCCCCGGCGACCCCGATGCTGTGGTGGAGACCTACGAACAGGTGCAGCAGCTGATCGGCAAGGTGCCGGTCTTTGGCATTTGCCTTGGTCACCAGATGATCAGCTTGGCGTGCGGCGCCCAAATGGAAAAGCTTAAATTCGGTCACCGTGGCGGTAACCAGCCGGTTATGAACCTGGTGAGCCGTCGCGTGGAGATCACCGCGCAAAACCACGGCTTTGGCCTGCTGTTCCCCAGTCTGGGCAAACTGATCCCGGAGCTTTCCGGCGGCGAGACCGAGCATGCGGCCGATGGCGACCTGCGCGCCTGGGTGCGTCGCGGCATCGCGCCAGTCGTGATGAACGAGCGCTTCGGCCGCATTCGCCTGACGCACGTGAACCTCAACGACGGCACCGCCGAGGGCATCCAGCTGCTTGACGCCCCGTGCTTCTCGGTCCAGTACCACCCCGAGGCCTCGCCCGGCCCCACCGATGCCCACTATCTCTTTACCGCCTTTACGCGACTCATGGACGGCGAGGAGAACTACCTGGACATCGACACCGCGAAGGACCGCCTTGCCGGCTGGAACTTTGCTGAGTCCGAGAACGCCGCGACCGAGACCGAGGAGAACTAACATGCCGAAACGTACTGACATCAAGCGCATCCTCGTCATTGGCTCGGGCCCCATCGTTATTGGCCAGGCCTGTGAGTTCGACTACTCCGGCGCCCAGGCCTGCAAGGTGCTCAAGGAGGATGGCTTTGAGGTCATCCTGGTCAACTCCAACCCGGCGACCATCATGACCGACCCGGGTCTTGCCGACCGCACCTATGTCGAGCCCATCACCGCTGAGTTTATCGAACGCGTAATCAAGAAAGAGCGCCCGGACGCGCTGCTTCCCACGCTGGGCGGCCAGACCGGTCTGAACGCCGCCGTCGAGCTGGCAAAGGACGGCACGCTCGACAAGTACGGCGTCGAGATGATCGGCTGCGACCTGGCCGCTATCGAGCGCGGCGAGGACCGCAAGCTCTTTAACGAGGCCATGGCCGAGATTGGCCTGGAGGTCGCGCGCTCGGGCTATGCCTATAGCGTGGCCGACGCCGAGGCTATCGCCGAGCGCGTGGGCTATCCCTGCGTGCTGCGTCCGAGCTTTACCTTGGGCGGTGCCGGTGGCGGCATCGCGCATACCCACGAGGAGCTCGTCTCCATCGTGAGTCAGGGCTTGGAGCTCTCGCCCGCCCACGAGGTGCTGGTCGAGGAGTCCATCGAGGGCTGGAAAGAGTATGAGATGGAGGTCATGCGTGACCACGCCGGCAACGGCATCATCGTGTGCTCCATCGAGAATCTCGACCCCATGGGCGTGCACACCGGCGACTCCATCACCGTGGCGCCGGCGCAGACGCTCTCCGACCTTGAGTATCAGCGTATGCGCGTGGCCTCGCTCGCCATTCTGGAGAAGATCGGCGTCGAGACCGGTGGCTCCAACGTGCAGTTTGCCGTGAACCCCAACACCGGTCGCTTGATCGTCATCGAGATGAACCCGCGCGTGAGCCGTTCGTCCGCGCTGGCCTCCAAGGCCACGGGTTTCCCCATCGCTAAGGCCGCCGCGCGCCTGGCTGTGGGCTATACGCTCGACGAGATCGTCAACGACATCACCAAGGCCACGCCCGCCTGCTTTGAGCCCACGATTGACTACTGCGTGGTCAAGGTGCCGCGCTTTGCCTTCGAGAAGTTCAAGGGTACCGACCCCACGCTCACCACGCGCATGAAGGCCGTGGGCGAGATCATGGCGATTGGCCGCACCTTTGAGGAGGCCTTCGGCAAAGCCATGCGCTCGCTGGAGGACGGTCACCAGGGTATCTGCGCCGGTGGCAAGGAGGGTGCCGATAAGCTGAGCGACGACGAGCTCGCTCAAGCCGTGGCCACGCCGACCGAGCACCGCATCTTCTTTGTGGTCGAGGCCCTGCGCCGTGGCTGGGACATCTCTCGCATCCATGCCACCTGCGGTATCGATCCGTGGTACCTCAACCGCATCAACGACATGGTGCAGGTCCAGGAGAGCATCCGCGGCCTGCGTGTGGAGGATATCGACGCCGACGCGATGCGCTTGCTCAAGCAGTACGGCACGAGCGACGCCGAGATCGCCGCGCTGACCGGCTCGGACGAGCGCTTTGTGCGCGCCTATCGCAAGGGTCTGGGCGTGGTTCCCAGCATGAAGACGGTCGATACCTGCGCTGCGGAGTTCTCGAGCGCCACGGAGTACCACTACAAGACGTACGAGAACATCTACCGCACGAGCCCGGATGCCAAGAAGTGCGTGGCTCCCGACGAGACCACGCCGGCGGACAAGCCCAAGGCGATGATTCTGGGCGCCGGCCCCAACCGCATTGGCCAGGGTATCGAGTTCGATTACTGCTGCGTGCACGCGAGCTACGCGCTGGCGGCCCGCGGCTTCGAGACCATCATGGTCAACTGCAACCCCGAGACCGTCTCGACCGACTACGACACCTCGGACCGCTTGTACTTTGAGCCGCTCACCTACGAGGACGTCATGGATGTCATCGATGTTGAGCGACCCGACGGCGTCGTGGTGACGCTCGGCGGCCAGACTCCGCTTAAGCTGGCGCGCATGCTCGAGGAGAGCGGCGTGAACATCATGGGTACCAAGCCCGATGCCATCGACTTTGCCGAGGACCGCGAGCGCTTCGCCGCCCTACTCGACAAGCTGGGCATTATGTATCCGCCGGCGGGCCAGGCCACCTCGTTTGAGGAGGCCGAGGCCGTGGCCGCGCACATCGGCTACCCGCTGCTGGTGCGTCCGAGCTACGTGCTGGGCGGCCGCGGCATGATGATCGCCTACGATGCCGAGCACCTGCGCGATTACATGGCCGAGGCTGCGCGCATTAGCCCCGACTACCCGGTGTACCTGGACCGCTTCCTGGAGGGTGCGATCGAGTCCGACGTCGACGCCCTGTGCGACGGCGAAGAGGTCTACATCGGCGGTATCCTGGAGCATATCGAGGAGGCCGGTATTCACTCCGGCGACTCTGCGACCTGCATCCCGCCGTTTAGCTTTAGCGAGAGCCTGCAGGCAAAGCTTCGCGAGACCACGCGCCGCATCGCGATGGCGCTGGGCGTGCGCGGCCTGGTCAACGTGCAGTATGCCATCAAGGGCGAGACCGTTTACGTGATCGAGGCCAACCCGCGCGCCAGCCGTACCGTGCCGTTTATCTCCAAGGCCACTGGCGTGCCGTTGGCCAAGTGCGCGGCGCGTATCATGGCAGGCGATTCCATCGCGAGCCTGGGCCTGCCGAGCGACGAGCGTCAGCTCGATTGGTTCTGCATGAAGGAAGCCGTTATGCCCTGGGGTCGTTTCCCCGGTGCCGACGTTATCCTGGGGCCCGAGATGAAGTCGACGGGCGAGGTCATGGGTATCGCCAAGAGCTATCCCGAGGCATATGCCAAGACGCAGCTGGCGATTGACTACAAGCTGCCCGATCCGAGCTGCGGCAAGGTGTTCATCAGCGTGTGCGACCGCGACAAGCGTCATATCCTTTCGGTCGCGCGTATCCTGCGCTACCTGGGCTTTGACATCTGCTCCACCGAGGGTACGGCGCGCGTGCTGCGCGGCGGCAACGTGACGTGCGAAGTCGTGGAGAAGATCAGCGGCCCGCACGACGGCGAGTGCCCCAACATCGGCGACCTCATCGCTGATGGCAAGATTGCGGTGATCATCAACACGCCGTACGGCCCGGGCTCGCGTGGCGATGGCTACCTGCTGCGTACCGAGGCCGTGCGTCGCGGCGTGACCTGCGTGACGGCGATGTCTGCGGCCAACACGTACGTGAGCGCCATCGAGGCGGTGCGCGAGGACCAGCAGGGTCACGGCAGCGCCAACGACATGGGCATGGACGTCATCGCCCTGCAGGACCTCCCGCAGCACACGGTGTAGGTTGAGCTGTCCGGTCGGGGCGGGAGGGGCCGAGATTTCCCCCTTTCGCTCCGACTGCAAGCAGAGTCGCTCAGGAGGAAACTCGGCCCCTCCCGCCCCGGCCTGCGGTGACTTGGCTGCACCGTGTGCTACCGAAGGGGCTTTGCGCGATGACTAGGGCTGAATAAAAAATGAGCGTGGGATCCGCCAAAGCCCCTTCGGTAGCACACGGTGCA
>CAJKQY010000100.1:0-6044 GCA_905202145.1 uncultured Collinsella sp. | reverse complement strand
CTATTTTCAAAATGAATAAAATGAGCGATAAAGAGAATATAAACCTTAATAAACTCGCGTATCGCACGGACGCGGGTTATTAATGGGTTGTAGGCCTTTTACAGAAAGGATTCCAGCAATGTCTAAGCCTCTTGGCAAGCCCGATCGTATTGTCGTCGCCCTTGGCGGCAACGCCCTCGGCAACAACCCCGTCGAGCAGATCGAGGCCGTGAGCAACACCGCCCATGCCCTCCTCGGCCTCATCGAGCAGGGCAACGAGATCATCATCACCCACGGCAACGGCCCGCAGGTCGGCATGATCCAGAACGCCTTCGCCGCTGCCCACGATGCCATCGGTACCCCCGAGATGCCGCTGCCCGAGTGCGGCGCCATGTCCCAGGGCTACATTGGTTATCACCTGCAGCAGGGCATCGGCCGCGAGATGCACAAGCGCTATAAGCGTTGGCACGCCGCCACCGTCGTCACCCAGATCGAGTGCGACCCCGACGACCCCGCGTTCAAGAACCCGACCAAGCCGATCGGCCCCTTCTACACCGAGGAGCAGGCCAAGGAGTTCATGGCCGAGGATCCCTCCAAGGTCTTCGTCGAGGATTCCGGCCGCGGCTGGCGTCGCGTCGTCGCTTCCCCCGATCCCAAGAAGATCGTCGAGGCTGACTCCATCCTCAACCTGCTCGACAACGAGTTCATCGTCATCGCCTGCGGTGGCGGCGGCATCCCCGTCGTCCGCGACTACGAGAACAAGGGCTGCTACAAGGGCGTTCCCGCCGTCATCGACAAGGACCTGGGCGGCGAGCTGCTGGCCGAGGACTGCGACGCCGACGTTCTGTTCCTGCTGACCGCCGTTGAGCATGTCGCCATCAACTTTGGCAAGCCCAACCAGGAGGAGCTCGAGGACCTCACCGCCGACGAGGCCGAGCGCCTGGCCGACGAGGGCCAGTTCGGCAAGGGTTCCATGGAGCCCAAGGTCCGCGCTGCCATCAAGTTCGCCCGTTCCCGTAAGGGCCGTACCTGCATCATCGGCGCTCTGGACAAGGCCGCCGAGACCATGGCTGGCCTCTCCGGTACCCGCATCCACGAGTAGTCTCTACTCTGTTGCCTCTCTCGTGGGCGCTAGGCAAAGCGCCCACAAACTAGCCTCTCTTCATGAGCCCCGCAGTCCGCTCCGACTGCGGGGCTTTTGCTATTCACCTAGTCATTGGGGACGTTCTTAAATGACTAGTCAAACAAGAGCGTCCCCAATGACCACTCATTTAAGTCTGTCCCCAATGACTAGTAGTAGGCCCACATGGCTTCGACTTCGTTGAGGACCTCTACGACGCCCCAGCGGCGGGCGCTGCGGCTGGCCGAGTTGGGGTCGTAGACGCCAATCTGGTTGGCATCGTCGATGCCGTAGAGCACGATGTAGTGGCCTACGTTGGTAAACGTACCGGGGCGCACTGCGGCGATGACAGGCGCACCCGAGCGAAGTGCTTGGGTAATCGATTCGCGATCGTTATAGAGCTGTGTTCCGTTGAGCCCCAGCTGCCACGCACCGCCTGTCATAAACGACCACTCGGTGGCACCGGTGGGGGCGTAGTTGCCGGCTTCGGCCAGTGCACATACATCGACCGGCGTTTTATCGGTGTGGCCGGTCTTAAAGATATAGACCATGGTGAGGCAGGTAGGACCGCAAGCGTTTTCGCGAATAGTGCCACCGGCATAGGGCAGCTCCGACCATGCGGGGTCAATTTGGTAGATGTGGGGCATGGTGCCGGCCTGCCATTGCGAGCGTGGGGTCGAGAACGCAAAGGAGTAGCCGGGCGCGACGGGAGCTTTAAGCAGCTTGTCCTCGGCAGTGGGCTCAAGACCGGCTGATCCGTGGGAGATACAGGATCCCAAAAACACAAAGACGAGGCAGGCGGCGATGGAGCAAAGCGCAAGGCGTAGGCGGCGGGCCGGAAGCGCGTGGCTTGTGGTGTGAGACGCGGGGTGAGGGGCGGAATTGCCGCGATCGCGTTGAGGTCGCGAAAAGGAGCGCTTGACGTAGTAGTCGGTCTTACGGCGATCGTAGCGACGTGGCTGCGATGTGTCGGTCTGGCGTTGGCGTGTGCTCGTACTCACGCGGTCTGACTGCTGCACGGTACGGCTTTGTTGCCGCGAAGAAGCCCCGGGCTGCTCTTGGGGGCGCTGCGGGTTGTCGTTGTCGGAGGTGCTTCTGGGCGTTGGTGTGGTGCGGCCGGCAAGGCGCACGCTTTGTGGCCGTTGGTCGCCGTCATTGTATCCGTATGCCATTCGAATCACCTTGCCTCATGTGTAACTTGTCTATCCTACATAAAAAGATGCACGACACATGGGCATGTGCGCCAAAAGCCTGACAAATGGTATGAACGTTGCCGCGCCGCGCGCCAAGCGCCACGGCAACAGGTATTCAAAAGCAGACAAGATGAAAGCGTCCAAGACGAATGACGTCTCCCGCCGTTCGTCCCAAAAACGGTGCCGCTCGTTTTGCAGTTCTGCCTTCGGTCGAGCTGCGAGCGGCGCTGCTGCGCCAAGGCCGTATCTTAAAGCCATGGAATAAAAGCGCGCGGCAAAACGGACCGCGCAAGGGGTGACGCCAAGGGCGTCAAACAGGAAAGGAGGGGAACAATGGCGGACAAGAACGCAGAAGTTGCAGTCGAGGATAACGGCGGCATGAAGAAAACGCTTTCGCTCTGGAACTTCTTCACCATCGGTTTCGGTGCCATCATCGGTACCGGTTGGGTTCTGCAGGTCGGCGACTGGATGGTCGTGGGCGGCGGTCCCGTTCCCGCTATGATCGCATTCCTCTTGGGTGCAATCTTCCTCGTGCCCGTCGGAGCTGTTTTCGGTGAGCTCACGGCTGCTATCCCCATCTCGGGCGGCATCGTCGAGTATGTCGATCGTAGCTTTGGCCGTACGCTGAGCTACATCACCGGATGGCTTTTGGCTCTGGGCAACGGTATCCTGTGCCCGTGGGAGGCCATCGCCATTTCGACCCTCGTGTCCGAGATGTTCGGCAGCCTGCCCGGTCTTGAGTGGCTGCGCGCCGTCAAGCTCTACACCATCCTGGGCGCCGACGTTTACCTGTTCCCGACGCTGATTGCGCTCGGCTTTGCAGTCTACGTCATCTTCCTCAACTTCCGCGGTGCCAGCTCGGCCGCCAAGCTCCAGGCCTTCCTGACCAAGGCCCTGCTCTGCGGCATGCTGCTCGCCATGGGCGTCTCGCTGTTCACCGGCTCGCCGGACAACGCCATGCCCGTGTTCTCCCAGGTCGCCGGTGCTGGCGGCGGCAAGGCCGCTACCGAGAGCACCAGCCTGTTCGCCGGCATCGTGTCGGTCCTGGTTCTGACCCCGTTCTTCTACGCCGGTTTCGACACCATTCCTCAGCAGGCTGAGGAAGCAGCCGAGGGCCTCAACTGGAACAAGTTCGGCAAGATCATCTCCCTGGCCCTGCTGGCCGCCGGCGGCTTTTACATGGTCTGCATCTACTCGTTCGGCACCATCCTCGACTGGCATGAGTTTGTTAAGAGCCCGGTTCCCGCGCTTGCCTGCCTCAAGGGCATCAACATGCTCCTGTACCTGGCCATGCTCGTCATCGCCACGCTTGGACCCATGGGCCCGATGAACTCCTTCTACGGCGCCACGAGCCGCATCATGCTCGCCATGGGCCGCAAGGGCCAACTGCCCGAGAAGTTCGCCGAGGTCGACCCCAAGTCTGGCGCTCCCAAGCTCGCCTGCGTCGTTCTGGGCGTCATCACCGTCATCGGTCCGTTCCTGGGCAAGAACATGCTCATCCCTCTGACCAACGTGTCGGCTCTCGCCTTCATCTTCTCCTGCGGTATGGTCGCCCTCGCCTGCCTGCGCATGCGCTTCACCGAGCCCGACCTGCCTCGTCCCTACGAGGTGCCCGGCGGCAAGTTTGGCATCGGCCTCGCTATCGCTGCCTGCGCCATCATCATCGGCCTGCTCGTGGTCCCGTTCTCTCCCGCCTCCCTTAACATGGTGGAGTGGAGCATCGTGATCGGCTGGTTGGCTATTGGCCTGGCCCTCATGGCTTTCACCAATTCCCGCAAAAAGTAACGCCTAGCCGGGGCGGATTGGGTGCGCGGGACCCTCTCTCCTGCGCACCGAACCCGGCATCACTTGGGTAGCTTTGTGAGGCCGCGACCCAACACGGCCTCGCCCACATATATGGATCCATAAGGAGGAACCATGTCCACTAAGTATGCAATCGTTGGCGGCAAGCTCATCGACGGTACCGGTGCCGAGCTGGTCGAGAACTCCCTCGTTCTCGTCGACGACAACGGCAAGATCGAGTACGCTGGCACTATGCAGGACCTTCCCGAGGGCGTTGAGGTTATCGATGCCGCCGGCAAGACTGTCCTTCCCGGCCTGATCGACACCCACCTGCACTTCTCGGGCAACCTGACCGACGATGACACCGATTGGGTCATGCAGCCGCTCCTCGAGAAGCAGGCCGTCGCCGTCAAGCAGGCCTACGACTGCCTTACCCACGGCCTCACCACCGTCTGCGAAATCGGCCGCTTTGGTATCCAGATCCGTGACTGCATCGACAAGGGCGTCTTTAAGGGCCCGCGCGTTCTGGCCACCGGTCTCGGTTTCTGCCGCGTTGCCGGCCACGGTGACTCCCACCACTGCACCCAGGAGCTCAACAAGGAATCCCATCCCTGGGGCGACCAGGTCGACGGTCCTTGGGATCTGCGCAAGGCCGTCCGTCGTCGCCTGCGCGAGAACCCAGATGCCATCAAGATCTGGGCTACCGGTGGCGGCATCTGGCGCTGGGACTCCGGTCGCGACCAGCACTATTGCTCCGAGGAGATCCAGGCCGTGGTCGAAGAGGCAAAGATGGTCGGCATCCCCGTGTGGAGCCACTGCTACAACAACCACGCCGCTGCCTATGATTCCGTTCGCTTTGGCTGCGAGCAACTGATTCACGGTTTCGATATCGATGAGCGCACCATGGACCTCATGGCCGAGCAGGGCACCTTCTTCACCCCGACGATCGCCTTCCTGCCCACCTGGTACGCCAGCTATCCGCCCGTCTACGTCCCCGAGCTGCACGACAAGTACGAGGGCACCCTGGTCGAGAAGGAGCTGCAGCGCAACTACGACTGCCTGCGCGAGGCCAAGAAGCGCGGCGTCGTCATGACGATCGGCTCCGACTCCTTCTCCTTCGTCACCCCGTACGGCACCTGCTCCATCGAGGAGATGTACGAGTTCGTCGACAAGATCGGCTTCACCCCGGTCGAGACCATCACCTGCGCCACCCTCAACGGTGCCAAGATGTGCCACATCGAGGACGAGACCGGTTCCATCGAGGCCGGCAAGTGCGCCGACCTGCTGGTCGTCAACGGTGACGTCGCCGCCGACATCCACGTGCTCAACACCGACAACATGGACGTCATCATGAAGGACGGCTGGATCGTCGAGGCTGGCACCTTTGGCGAGGCCAACAAATACAGCGCCTAAACTACCGTTCATCGACGACTGGATGTAAAACACAGTATTTGATTGCATAATGCAATGGAGAGGGTCGCTTGCGGCCCTCTTTATTGCTATGGGTGCGATAGACAAAAGGGGATGACGGTGGATTTAAACAGGCTGATTCTGGGCAAGAGCTACAACTCTACCAAGGTCTTTCGTACGGCCCAGCATGTGGTCCAGGCCATCCTGCTCGGTGTTGTCGTTCCGGCGCTTATCCTGCTGCTTATCTGGGATTTAACCGATAATCCCAATCCCGTTCCGGGCGTTGTCGTTATTGCCGGCATGGTCATGCTGTGCTTCTTTTTCTCGTATGTCTTTGTGGTCCCCGACGACCTCACATCGAGCGCAACCGACCGTACGCTCGCCATCGCATCAAAAATATTCGCCTACACGTCGCGCGGCCTTACGCCCGAAGCGGCCCTGGGCGCCTCTAAAATTATCCTGTCCGAGACCATCGCCTCTGCCATCTGCTTTACCGACGGCAAGCAGGTGTTGGCAAGCTGGGGCGAGGACTCGGCAAAGTGCCCCGCCGGCACCCCGGT
>CAJKQY010000099.1:0-6086 GCA_905202145.1 uncultured Collinsella sp. | reverse complement strand
TTACTGCAAACTCCGGGCTAAATACTACCCTGCCCAGGCGAACGAGCGTAGAGCCTTCCTCAAGGGCAGGCTCAAAGTCCTCGCTCATGCCGCAGGATAGTTCGGGCAGGCTCAGATCGGAGTGCGTCGCCTCAAGCTCATCCCTTAGCTCGCGAAGTCCGGCAAAGGTGCGGCGCGCCACATCCTTATTCCCCCGGGGTGCCATAGTCATAAGGCCCTGCACACAAATTCCCTCAAGCTCCGCAAGCTCACCTGCGGCGTCTCGGACCTCGTCGGGCGAAAAACCGCCCTTAGACTCCTCGCCGCTCACATTGACCTCGAGCAGAACACGCTGGGGGCCGGAGAGCTCGCCCGCCTCAATCTTGCGAACCGCACGGCTCGAGATGGCCTGAGCCAAATGCAGCGAGCTTACCGAATGAATCAGCTCGGCCGAGCCCAGAACCGCATTGATCTTGTTGGTCTGCAGGTTGCCGATCATATCGAAGCGCACCTCGGGTAGCTCCGGATGCTCTACGAGGCCCGCAAGCTTGCGAACGAGCTCCTGCGGGCGGTTCTCGGCAAAATGGCGATACCCCGCCTGAATAGCGGCAACGGTCTCATCGACGCCAACAGTCTTGGAGACGGCAATCAGGCGCGCAGCATCGTGGGGACGGCCCGCGCGATCGAGTGCCGCATAAAAACACTCCAGAATCTGCTCGCGGCGAGCGCGCATCAAGTCCAAATAGTTATCCATTGCCAATCGCCTCCGCAGACAGCCATACAAGTAGTCCCATGCTAACGCAAGAGCGCGGCCCTGCATGTGCAAGGCCGCGCTCACTTAGGTATTTACAATCTTTCGACGAACGAAGCTACCCTACTCCTCGTCATCCTCGGTGTCATCCTCGTCCTCGAGGTGCTCGAGCAGGTAGCGGAGACCCTCGCTCACCTCGTGAGCGGGCACTTTGGCAACATAGCGTGCATCGACGGCAGGCCTCATGATGACGCCCTCGCCCGAAGGTACGCGCATGCTCTCGAGCTCATCCTCGTCCGTGCGGGCGATATCGCCGACGTTCATGCGCTGGCCGGTCAAAAGGAAGGTCAGACGACAGGCGGCATCGATGGAAATCGAGGCGATGCGATCGAGGTAGCGCGAAACCATGATGGCGCGACGCAGGTCGTCATAGTTGCTGTCGTCGTCCATAAAATCGCCCGTGTCCATGCGGTTAAAGGTGCGGAAGAACTTCTCGTAGGCAGCGTGCACCGGCTCGTCCTCGACGGCCAGGTTGCAGATGATGGACATGTCGTTGGTGACGAGTGCTGAAAGCGACGAGCCCAGCACCTGGTATACGGCTTCGGCCTCGGCCTCAACCGTACCGACGAGCTCCTGGGGCAGCGAGATATCGGCCTTGACCATGTGACGCGTGGCGCGGCAGATCTGGCGAACCTTATCGGTCATGCGCTGCAGGTTAAAGTCGACGTAGATGATTGTCTGCAGCAAGCGGAAGTCGGAGGCAACCGGCGACTGCGTAGCGATTAGGTTGTAGCACACGGCCTCCAAGTTGCCGCAGCGCGCGTCAATCGAAAGCGTGCGCTTTTTGGTCTTGGTAGCGAGCTTGCGGTCGTCGGTCACATAGGCCTTCACGGCGTCGTGAAGAGCCAAGTCTACAGCCTCGTAGATGCTCAACATCTCGTGACGGGCCTCGACGAGCTGACGGGAAAACAGTTTGCGCATGGTTCACTCCAATCAGTTGGGTGCGGTCATGCCGCCCGCACAGTGAATACACACCGGACCAGGTCCGATCGACTTGGGACTAGTCGCACCGATCAGCCAAAGCGGCCGGTGATATAGTCTTCCGTCCGCGAATCCACCGGGCTGGTGAAGATCGCGTCGGTTTGACCATACTCGATGAGCGTGGCGGGCTCGCCGGCAACCTCCTGCAAGAAGAAGGCGGTGTAGTCGCTAATACGAGCTGCCTGCTGCATTGAATGCGTGACGATGATGATCGTCATCTCGGGCGCCAGCTCGGCCATCAGATCCTCGACCTTAGAGACGGACGTGGGGTCGATGGCGGAGCAGGGCTCGTCCATCAGAAGGACATCGGGCTGCACCGCAAGCACACGCGCGATGCACAGACGCTGCTGCTGACCGCCCGAGAGCGCCAAACCATCCTTGTTGAGCTGATTGGATACCTCTTTCCAGAGGTTGGCGCGCTTGAGCGATTCTTCCACGATGTCATCGAGGTCGCTTTTGCTAGTCACGCCCTGCAGACGAGGGCCAAAAGCGACATTCTCGTAGATGGATTTGGGGAACGGGTTGGGCTGCTGAAAAATCATGCCCACGCGGCGGCGAAGATCGACCGGGTCGACGCCCTCGGCATAGATATCGTTGCCGTCGAGCGTCATGGTGCCCTCGACGCGAGTGCCCTCGATAAGGTCGTTCATACGGTTGATGCAGCGCAAAAACGTCGATTTGCCGCAGCCCGAAGGGCCGATAAACGAGGTGATGGCGTTTTTGGCGATGTTGAGGTCGAGCCCCGTCAGCGCATGAAAGTCACCGTACCAAAAGTTGAAATCCTTGGCCGTGATGGCCGCTTGCTCCGGCGTGGGAGCGGACTGATAGACGGACATGGGACTCCTTAACTAGCGGCGCTTGCGCGACAGATAACGCGCAAACAGGTTGAAGGCCAGAATAATCGCCATCAGCAAAAGCGCAGTGCCGTAGGCTGCGTTCATGTTGATGCCGTCATTGGCAAGCAGATAAAGGTGAACGGTCATGGGACGACCGGAATCGAGCGGCGAAATAGGCAGGTTGATGGCCTGACCCATGGTGTAGAGCACCACGGCGGTCTCGCCGACGGCGCGGCCGATGGCAAGCACGATGCCGGTAGCGATGCGGCCAAAAGCCGAAGGAAGCACGATCTTGGAGACGACCTGCCACTTGGTGGCGCCCAGGCCATACGCACCCCAACGGATATAGCGCGGAACAGCGCGGATTGCCTCCTCGGTGGTACGCATGACGATGGGCAGCATCAGAAGTGCCAGTGCCAGGGCGGCCGAGACCATCGAAAGGCCCAGACCCATAGCCTCGACAAACAAGGCGTAGCCAAAGAGGCCCATAACGATGGAGGGTACCGAGGCCAAGGCATCGGCAGCATAGCGAATAATGCCGACGACCTTGCCCTGCTTGGCGTACTCGGCCAGATAGACTGCAGCCAGGACGGCAACCGGCGTGCAGATGAGCATGGCGAGCGCCGTCACGTAGATGGTCGAGACGATCGTGGGCCAAATGCCGCCTTCGGCGTTGACGCCCTGCGGCCAGCCAAAGATAAAGTCGAGCGAGATATGAGGCAGGCCGTTGATGACCACGTAGGCGATGATGGCGATCAGCACCAGCGTGGTGATATAGGCCGCGGCGCGAAACACGCCGAGCATGATCTTGTTGGAGAGGTCCTTGTTGATGCGGCCCTTCTTGCCATGGGAAAGGGCACGCTTGATGCGCTCGCGCGACGAGGTCGTATCGACCGTCGTGTCAACGGAATCGGACATAGCCTACCCCCTCTTCTTGGAAATCAGGCGGACGATACCCACCAGTGCAGCGGAGATGATAAACAGGACAACGCCCATGCCAAACAGAGCCGAGCGGTGCAGGCCCGAGGAATAACTCATGTCGAGCGCGATCTGACTCGTGAGCGTCGAGATGGGGCTCGAGATGCTATCCGGAATGACCGGGGCGTTGCCCACGACCATGAGCACGGCCATGGTCTCACCGATGGCACGCCCCATACCCAAGACAATTGCATCGACAATGCCCAGCTTGGCTGCAGGAAGCACGACCTTGTAGATGGTCTGCCACTTGGTGGCACCCATGGCATAGGATGCCTCGCGAATGCCCATGGGAATGGAATTGAGGGCATCGATGGTGAGCGTGGTGATGGTGGGAACGATCATGATGGCGAGCACGAACCACGCCGTCAGCGCGCCAAAGCCAAGACCGCCGGTCAGCTGCGCGATAAACGGACGGATGATGACCATGCCAAAGAAGCCGTAGATGATGGAGGGGATGCCCGCCAGCAGGTCGACGGCGGGGCTGATGAGCTTGCGCACGCGCTTGCTGGCAATCTCGACCAGATACACGGCCGTACCCACACCCAGGGGCACGCCCATGGCGAGCGCACCGACCGTCACCAGGCCAGAGCCAGCCAGCAGCGACATAATGCCGTAGTGACCCTCAGAGGGCGCCCATGTAAAGCTAAAGAAGTCCGCCAGGCCAATGTCGGTAAAGACCGGCAGCGCCGAGTACGTGGTAAAGACAAAAATCAGGATGACGGTGACGACCGCCAAGAACGCACAGGCAAAGAAGATCCACTGCAGCGCCTTCTCCTTGAGATAGGTGCTGCGTGACACCAACGCCAACTCACGCTTTTTGGGCGTCCGCGCCTCATGCTCAATCTGGGGGATTTCCTGTGCTTCCACGCTACTCACTCCCCTTTCCGTCGTTGGTGACGGGAATAAAGCCCGCCTCGCGAATCTGCTTGTCCATCTTTTCGGACGTCACATAGTCAATGTAGTCCTGCGCCTGCTGCGAAGGCGTACCCTTCACAAAGAAGTAAAGGTCACGCGAGATGGGATAGCCGCCGCTTGCGACCGTCTTCTCGGATGCCTCGACATGGTTGACCGAAACGGCCTTAACCGAGGTCTTGGCATTGAGGCTCTCGACAAAACCCAGCGAGATGTAGCCAATGGCGCCACGCGAGCGAGACACGACATCGCGCACCTGGCCCGTGCCCGAAAGAACAGCCGAGCGGCGATCGAATGGCGTGCCGTCCATCACGATAGTGCGGAAGGCCTCGCGCGTACCGGACGCCTCGTCGCGGTTGATAACCTGAATCTTCAGGTCCTCTCCGCCGACTTCTTTCCAGTTGGTGATCTTGCCGGCGTAAATATCGCGGAGCTGCTCGGTCGAGAGATTATCGACCGGGTTGTCGTCGTTCACGATGACTGCAATGCCGTCGTGCGCGATAACGATAGGCGTCAGACCCAGGTCTTGCTCATCGGCGTTGAGGCCACGAGAGGAGCTGGCGATATCGGCGGTGCCGGCGCTAACAGCTTCGATGCCAGCAGATGAGCCAAGGCCGGAGACGAGCACGTCGGTGCCGGTCTCCTCTTTAAAGCCCTCGGCCGCGATCTCGGCAATGGGAAGGCACGTCGTAGAGCCGGCAACGGTGATGGAAGAGGTAGAAGATCCCGAGGAGCAGGCGCACAGCGTGAGCGTGAGCACTGCCGCGCTCAGGACCGATGCGATCTTTCTCATAGCATCACGCCGATCGCAGCATGGCGCCCACAGGTCCCGCCCTCGTTGCGATAGGAATAAAAGCGGTCGTTTTGACGCACGGTGGAAAGTTTGGTGTCCACAATGCCGTTCACATCGACACCGGCATCCACCAGCGCCTCGCGAATGGCGGCGGAAAGATCGAGCATACGGGAAGCGGTAGCATCGATGCACGCGAACTCGGCGGCAAAGCGATCCATAAGTTCTTGGGACACCTCATACTCGTCACCCAGGATATGGGGCCCAATATAGGCAGAGATGTCCTCCGGCGTGCAGTCAGCCGCCTCGCAGAGTGCTTGGCTGGCCTTGGCGGAAATGCGCGCAATCGTGCCCTTCCAGCCAGAATGCACCACGGCAAAGCCGTTGGGAGCCACCAGCACCACGGGAACACAATCGGCAAAGCAGAGCATCACGGGCACCTCATGGGCCGTACAGACGATGGCATCGCAGCCCTCTGCAATCTGTTCGCGAATGTTCTCGAGATCGTCGGCGCCGTTCGAGGTCACCGTCACGACATGGTCGCCGTGCACCTGATTGGGAACAAGCAGATTATGCTCGCACTCAGCGGCGCCCATGGCTTCGAGCGCTCGACGACGATTTTCTTGAACAGCAAAGGGGTCATCGCCTACATGCGAGCCCAGGTTGAGCGAGGAGTACGCATCTTCGGAAACGCCACCGGTGCGCTCGGTAAAGGCAAAGCGAACATCGAGCGTCGCGCCCTCTACCAACGTAACTCCATCATGGTCGACACGCGAAACGTTGTCCGCACGTGCTGCCA
>CAJKQY010000098.1:0-6116 GCA_905202145.1 uncultured Collinsella sp. | reverse complement strand
TCAGGAACACGGCGTCGTAGCCCTCGTCGGCAACCTTGTCGGCGAGCGCGGTCATCTTCTTGCCGGTCTCGTAGAGCGCCTTGCCGTCCTCGAGATAGCCCTCCTGGTCGAAATGCATGATCTCGATCTTCTCGGTTTCCTTCATTTGTCTCTCCTTTCTGGGGTTGTTTCCACATCCCCCATGCCAACGGGCATCAAAACCCGCTTACATTCCGTAACACTCGGCCGCTTTGGCCTTAAGCGCATTGACTGACTCTTCGTAGCCCTCTGCCTTGACCTCCATTTGCTTGGAGACGGCATCAAGATACGGGTGCACGTCCCATGACTTCAGACGCTCGGCTATCATGGCCGCAATCGTCTGGAAGAACACAAGATTGGGAATTGCGCTGAGCAGCGGAGCCACCTGAGGCGCCGCAACCTCGTGAGCCCTACCCTTGGGATGGGCCGTGAGCAGCACCGTTTTTGTCGTAACGTTCGATAGCGCATCAGCGATATTCGCAAGACGCTCCGACCCCTGCGGATCGTCGACGATAAACACCAGATAGCCCGGAACGATCTGCATCTCGGGACCGTGGACGAACTCCTCGCCTTCGTGATGCATGGCAGGAATCTTGATGGTCTCGCTCAGCTTGAGGGCCGCCTCTTCGGCAACGCCATAGTTGGGGCCGTTGCCGACGACCATGGCGGGCGTGTGCTCAGAAAGCTCGAGCATGTGGTCTTGGACATATGCCTCGGCGGTCTTGCACATCACGGCATTGGCATGGATAGCCTCGCGCAGGTCGTCAAGACGCTGGGCAACGCCCTTGGCGTCAATCGTTCCGCGCGCCTGACCGCCGTAAATGCCAAAGAGCACCAGGTACTCAACGAGCACCTCGACGCCCAGAGTCACAAAGTCCACCGACTCGACGCCCACACCGTAGTCAAGAACGATGTCAGCGTGTTCCTTGATGGGTGCCTCGACGTTTGCCGTGAGCGCAACTGCAGCCATATCGTGTGCGCGCATGTAATCGAGCGCCGCAATCGTATTGGTCGAATAGCCACTCTGCGAAACGGCAATGTTGAGCACATGCTGCGGATAGGTGTGTTCAAAATCGACGAAGGCCTCGGGCGTCACAACGGACACCTGCATTTGCAGGGCATCTTGCAGGTAATCGCGGGCGCAATCGGCGGCATGGCGCGACGAACCCGAAGCAACGATGCGCAGCGCGTCAAAAGAACCGGACTGGAAAATATCAACGAGCTGCGCTACCAGCTCAGACGAACGCTCGAGGTTCTCCCCCATACGCACATGGGCAAGCTGAACGTAATCGAGCATCTTCATCGTCTCACCTCGTAACAAATCATTAGTATTTGATACCAATCACAGTTACAGGTTACGGCTTTTTGATACCTCTTTGTCGATTAATTTATCCCCATCGGCGAACGGTCGATTTTGAGCCCTGTAAGGTTGTATATACAGCTGACCCAACGATCAAAACTGGTTAGTTTCCCAGCCGTTATTCACAAAATACCAGCTAGTACGTATAGGTGTAGCCGCCCGTATCGCCACGATTGAAGGACTTTACATACTCGATAGCCTGACCGCTCGCGTCATAGCTCACGCATTCCAAAAGCAAAACAAGATCGCCCTGTTCCAGTCCAAGGAGGCCGGCATCTCGTGCGCCCAGCGCTTCGATATCGAGCTTTTCCTGTGCCATGGCTGGCTTTCGGCCCAGCATCTCATAGGTCTCGTACAAACTGAAGACCGACACGTCAATATCTTCGATGGTTGGGAACAGCAGGCAGGGAATCAGCGCCGTCTCAATCGATACGGGGCTACCGTTTATGCAGTTCAGGCGTCGAACGGAATAGAGCAGGTCGTCCTCGGCGATGCCAAACAGGTCGGCGTAATATGGCCCCGCATAACGCTTGGAACGCGCGAGAATACGGACGGACGGCTCGCCGCCCGAAGCACGGACCGATTCACGGAAACCGACCGTGCGTTCAAAAAAAGCAGGCACTTTCTGCGCCACAAACGCGCCCTTTCCGCGGACGCGTCGAATCTGCCCGCGCCGAACCAGCTCATCGACAGCGCTTCGGATGGTCAAGCGTGTCGTACCAAATTCCTCGGCGAGGTCTTTTTCGGACGGAATCATGGAACCCGTGGGATATATACCGCGCTCGATACGTTCCTCGATGCGGCGTCGAATGCGCATATAAACCGGGGTGGCATCTACTGTTTCAGCCATTGTTCACCTGCCACGCTTCTCATGCCGTTCTCTTCGCCGTTATCGGCAAAGCGGAACTTTGTGGACAAAATCACCGATTTGCAATGCTCCACAAAACGCATGTCCTTATCGAATTCGATCGAGCTCTCATAGAACACCGGCGTTCCCTCTTCTTGCTGGAGCAGCTCGGCCTCTTCGGCGTTCAAACGCGAGATGGAGATATGCTCACGTCCATGCTCAACACGCACGCCACCTTCTTTGAGCAAGACATCGTAAAGGCTCTCGCACTCAAAATCGTGCTCGGTAAGCGATGGGCACAGGGACAGGTTAACGTGAGCCGTCTCGATTGACGCCGGCTCGCCCTCAATAAGTCGAACGCGCTGTATGCGGAGCAAAGGAGCGCCTACAGACACCCCAAGCTTGTCGGCAAGCGCCTCATCCGCCTCGATGGTCCCGGTGGAAACCAGACGAGAAGAGGGGTGCAGGCCGGCAGTCCGCACAGCATCGGAAAAGTTATACGTTTCCTGGAAGATGTTCAGCGGCTTGGGAGGACACACATACGTACCCGATCCGCGACGGCTCTCGAGCGTTCCACAAGAGATGAGCCGCGTGATACCGGCGCGCAACGCCGTACGCGAAACGCCAATCTCTTCGCACAGCACGCGCTCGGCCGGTAGGCGATCACCGCCGGCAAGCTGATGGTGCTGGATATACCAAAGAATTCCCTCAACAGCACGATCTTTGGGGGGAATTGCATAAGATTCGCCTGCCATTGCACAGACTCCTCATTCAGAAACGTATGCCGCCAAAATTAGGCCAGCCCTCCCATGGCATCAAATTCGGCCTTGATCTTCTCGGCGACATTCCGATACGACTTATATAGACTTGAATCGCGTTTGACTTCGTCGGTCATAACGGGAATCTCTAATTTGGAAACCTCGTCTTTTCCCGTCTGAACCGCCACAACAACGCCCATACCAAGACACATATTACGCTTGGCAGCGTTTATTTTCGCCGCCTTGGCAGGATTTGCCAGGATACGCTGGGCAAATTCCTGTTTTGAGGCCACTTCCTCGGCCTCCGGATCGCCCGCCTCGGCTACTTCGCACTGCAACACGTCCGCATAGTCAAAAATCTTCGGCTCGCCGCCGCGCTGATGCACGGCCCACTTGCGGCGCGTGGCATCCTGGTAGATAGCCGGCAAAAACGTAAACCGCGGTGGGTCCAAAATCGTATCCGTGATGGTAAACACATCGGGATCAAAGGCATCCTGCGGGTTTTTCTTCTTGAACAGCCCCATATCAGCCTCCCGTACTAGCATTAAACAACTCAAGCTGAATATAGCACCAATTTCAAGCCGCTGCCTTACCCTATCGGTGCGCGGCGTCTAAGGCTCGCCCAGCGGAAGAGTTAACGGACGAGGGCCGGGGTGCCTGCCTTGTTTTAAGAAGTGGGCTCCGCGAACTTCTCAAAACAAGGCAGGCACCCCGGCCCCGCCGGCAAATAGCGGACACTCCGCATGCAATCTATGCAAACAAACAAGTACGCTTAGCTACATTCAAGTACGCTTAGCTACATTCGGTAAGCTCGAGCACGCTGCCCTTAACGATAAGTGCCGGCTCCAGGACGACCTCTTCGGCACGCCTACCGCCCCTACCGGCAAGACGCTTGGACATGCAGCCAAAAGCATGCTCCGCAAGGACACCAGGATCCTGCTCAATGGCGGTCAGCGCCGGCTCAAAGAGAACGTCGGCCGCCGAGTTGTCATAGCTTACGACCGAAATATCGCCCGGGATGCTCTTCCCCATCTCGTGCAGGCGCTTGAGCAAACCAAGGGCAATGTTATCCGAGCTTGCGAACACGGCGGTGGCATCAGTTGCGAGCACCGCCTCCGAGGCCTCGTATGCACTTGGAATGTAGTACTCGCTCTCAAACTCCAAACGCGCGTCGATAGGCAAGCCAACCTCGCGCAGTGCGCGCTCATAGCCGGCAAGTCGTTTGCGACCCGTATTGGAGCGGCGTGCGTTAACCAGGCAAGCAATACGGCGGTGGCCTTGCTCGATCAGATAGCGGGTGGCCATGTAGCCGCCCATCTCGTGGTCGAACATCACCTTGTCGCACTCGAGTCCCTCAATGGCACGGTCGACCATTACGGCCGGGATGGGCAGGTGACTGACTTCTTCGCGCAGGGCGCGGTCGTCGGAGAACTCGTCGCCCACGACCAGGAAGACGCCATCAACGCCGCGCGTCACCAGCTGGCGCAGCAGCTCCAGATCGTCATCGGCGCTTCCGCCCGAGCTGGTAATGAAGAGCGCATAGCCGTCCTCGCGGCAGCGCTTTTCCAGGCTACCGGCGAGCGAGGCAAAAAAGCGGCTCTCGATGTTAGGGACGATAAGGCCCAGGGTGCGCGACTCGCGCATGACCAGGCTGCGCGCGATCTGGTTGGGAACATAGTGGTTGCGCGCCGCGACCTCTTTGATGAGCTTGCGGTTTTCTTCCGAGATGCGACAGGGCCGATTATTGAGCACAAGCGAGACCGACGAGGGGGAAAGCCCCACCTCCTGGGCGATCTGCTTGAGGGTGACTTTGTTGGCCATCTCGCTCCTTCCGGGTTTACGCGCAATCTCTTGAAAGTATAGCGACTGCCCCTCTACCTCGGTGATAAACACTTTACCAATCCGGTAAACGGCATCATTATCGCCGTCAGCGCACCAAATCCATCCAGGTAGGGTATATTGCATTCGATTGATGAAAACGACCACCGTAAGGCGGACATTCGTATGCACGAAAACGATTTTTTTAACGAGGACCTGCTCTGCGCGCTCGCCGGTGTCGCCGGCGAGGACAACGTGCTCATGAGCGAGCCCATGCGCGAGCACACCACGTTTAAGATCGGCGGCCCGGCCGACGTCTTTGTCACGCCCGATACCGAGCAGGGCCTCGTCGCCACGCTCGACACCTGCTATCGCTGCGACCTGCCGCTCACCATCGTGGGCAACGGCTCCGACTTACTCGTCGGTGACAAGGGCATCCGCGGCGTCGTCGTAGCGCTGGGCGAGGGCCTCTCCGACATCACCGTCGACGGCACGCACGTCACGGCGGCAGCCGGCGCGCTGCTCTCGGACGTAGCGGCCGCAGCAGCCGAGGCTGATCTTACCGGCATGGAGCCCCTCTCGGGCATCCCCGGCTCGGTCGGCGGCGCCTGCTATATGAACGCCGGTGCCTACGGCGCCTGCATGGCCGATGTTTTGGAGTCCGTGCGCGTCTATAAGCCCGCCCGCGCGCTCGACGACGGCACCCGCGGCAGCGGCAATATCATTGAGTTCGATGTCGACGAGCTTAACCTGGGCTATCGCAAGAGCCGCATCGCCGACGACGGCTTTATCGTGCTCTCTGCCACCTTTAACCTCGCCCCGGGCAACGCCGCGATGATCAAGGCCGACATGGACGACTACCGCCAACGCCGCGAGGACAAGCAGCCGCTCGACATGCCGAGCGCCGGTTCCACTTTCAAGCGCCCCGAGGGCCACTTTGCCGGCAAGCTCATCATGGATGCCGGTCTGCGCGGCCATGCTGTCGGCGGCGCGCAGGTGAGCGAAAAACACTGCGGCTTCATCGTCAACGCCAACCACGCCACCGCCGCCGACGTCGACGAACTCATCCGCCACATCCAAGCAACCGTCAAAGACCAATTCGGAGTAGACCTACAACCCGAAGTCCACCGAATCGGAGAATTCCTCTAAAAAGAAGGCCCCGAAAGGGGCCTTCACTTTCTTTAATTCAGATAAACCAGTCCGGTGTGCAGCGCCCCGAACCCGAGAGGGCCGCGTGCCCGCCCGCAATATATTTGATTGATCGCGAGTTCCGCACGCAAAGAAGGCCACTTAATGTGGCCTTCGTCTTGCGCAG
>CAJKQY010000097.1:0-6319 GCA_905202145.1 uncultured Collinsella sp. | reverse complement strand
GGGATGCGCGAGCGAGCTCTCGTCGGAGACCTTCGCCGCTATGGATGATCGCGTCGTTGTCGTACCCAAGGCAGGCGCGGATCTCTATCTCAGCGAGTTGGAAATGAGCGGCACAGCTCCTTGCGAAACGCCTGAATCTTTCCCGGCATCGCCCGCCGATGGCCGCACGCGCATCGGCATCAAAGTGCAGGACGGCTGCGACAACGCCTGCACCTACTGCATCGTGCACGTGGCCCGCGGCCGCGCGACGAGCCGACCGGCCGACGAGGTGGTGGCCGAGGCGGTGGCCCTCGCTGAATCCGGCGTCCGCGAGGTCGTACTCACCGGCATCAACCTGGGCTCTTACGACGACGGCGGGACGGATCTGACCGACCTATGTCGCCGCCTTCTAACGGCCACCGCCGATCTGCACGGCGCGGGCGAGCCTCCCTGCCGCTTCCGCATCGGCTCCATCGAGCCTATGGACGTGACCGGCGAGTTCGTCTCTCTCCTCGCCGAGGCTGAGGGCCGCATCTGCCGCCATCTTCATCTGCCCTTGCAGTCCGGCTCGTCCCGGGTGCTGCGCGAGATGGCGCGCCCCTACGACGCCCACGAGTTCCGCCAGCTGGCCGACTTCCTGCGGGCGAGCGTCCCCTCCATCGCGCTGACCACCGACATCATCGTGGGCTTCCCCGGCGAGACCGAGGAAGACTTTGAGCAGACGCTCTCGCTCGCCGAGACGGTCCGTTATGCTCAGGCCTATACGTTTATCTATTCCAAGCGCGCCGGTACTCCGGCAGCCGAGATTGACGATCCCACGCCGCATGAGGTGATTCTTGAGCGCTTCAACCGTCTGGTAAAGGTTATCGAGACCACAGCGCACGAGTATAACCAAGGTGAGCTCCACACCGTTGTGCCGGCGCTTATTGAGGGTACGAGCAAAAAGAATGACGCTGTGCTGCTGGGCAAGAGTCCTAAGAATCAGACCGTTCATGCACCGATTCCCGCGGGCTACAGCATCGATCAGTTGATTGGCAAGATTGTCGATGTTGACGTCGACGTTGCCAAGACCTGGTATCTTTCCGGATCCGTTGTGGGCGAGCCGCGCTAATGATTTCTTCCGTGGCAGGCCTTTCCGCCGTTGCGATTGTCGGTCCGACCGCGGTTGGCAAAAGTGATGTCGCAGATCGTTTGGCGGCTCGTCTTTCGTCCGAAGTGCTGTCGTGTGACGCGATGCAAATATATCGTGGTATGGATATCGGCACTGCCAAGATGGCACCCGAGGAGTGCACGGCGCCTCTACGCCTGGTCGATATTGATGAACCGGGCGTTGCATATTCTGCAGCGCTGTATCAGACAGACGCTCGTGTGCATGTTGAGCGCTTGCTGGGCGAGGGCCGCCTACCGGTGTTTTGCGGGGGTACAGGCTTGTATCTCAAGGCCGCCCTGGATGAAATGGATTTTCCCTCGGGCGAGCTTGAGGACGATCGTCGCGCGGAGTATCAGGAGCTTGCCGAGCGCATAGGCGAGGAAGCGCTGCACGCGCTGCTTGCCGAACGTGACCCCGAGTCCGCTGCGGTCATCCACCCCCATAATGTTCGTCGCGTGATTCGCGCGCTTGAAATGCACGATGATGGTGTGTCCTACGCGCAGCAAAAGTCGCAGTTTAGTGTTCCGCGCGAGCATTATCACGCTCTGTGGTTTGGATTGATGCGTAATCGCGAGGCGCTTTATGAGCGCATTAACCTTCGTGTCGACCTGATGTTTGAGCAGGGTCTTGTTGATGAGGTTCGCGGTCTTATGGACCAGGGGCTGGGAGATGCCCTGACTTCGATGCAGGCGATTGGCTATAAAGAGATTATCGATGCCCTTAACGGCGTGATTTCTATGGATGAGGCTCGCGAACTCATCAAGACGCGTTCGCGTCGCTATGCCAAGCGTCAGCTTTCGTGGTTTAAACGCGATGACCGCATTGTGTGGTTTGATATGGACGTGTTTACGATCGATGAGGTCGTTGAGGATATCCTTCATCGTATCGAGGCAGCCTAATGGCTCGGTTTCCCCTTGTTCCCACAGCACCTGAGCCCGAACGTGCCGTTCTTGTCGGAGTTGAGTGGCGCGATAACGCCTGGCCGCTCGATCGTTCGCTTGACGAGCTTGAGCGCCTTGCCCATACGGCTGGCGCTCAGTGCGTGGCGCGTTTGTCACAGCGTCTGGTTAAGCCGTATCCAAAATCGTTTATCGGCTCCGGTAAGGTTGAGGAGCTTTGCGGGCTCGTGCATCGTATGGATGCTGATGTTGTTATCTTCGACGATGATTTAACGCCCTCTCAGCAGTCGTATCTTGAGAAAGCCGTGGGCGAACCGGTTAAGATTATCGACCGTACGGCGTTGATTCTCGATATCTTTGGCCTGCACGCTCAGACTCGTGAGGGTCGCCTGCAGGTGCAGCTAGCCCAATTGCAGTATCTGTTGCCCCGCTTGCGCGGTATGTGGAGCCACCTTGCTAAAGAGCAGACACGCGGTGGCATTGGTTCGCGCTTTGGTCAGGGCGAAAGCCAGCTCGAGGTTGACCGACGTTTGATTCGCAACAAGATCGCCGCGCTTCGTCGCGAGCTTAAGCAGGTTGAACAGCGCCGGGATGTCCAGTCAAAGAGCCGTATCGAGTCGCCGGCGTTTCGCGTTGCCTTAGCCGGTTATACCAATGCCGGTAAGTCGACGTTGCTCAATCGCCTGACCGGGTCTACGGTGCTTTCACAGGACAAATTGTTTGCCACGCTCGATCCGACGACGCGCTCGTATCGCTTGCCCGGCGGTCGTGGTATGACCATTACCGATACGGTTGGCTTTATTCAAAAGCTACCGCATGGTCTCGTTGACGCCTTTAAGTCCACGCTGTCTGAGGTCCTTGGTGCCGATCTGATCCTTAAAGTTGTGGATGCCTCTGACGAGGACTACGAGCGTCAGCTCGAGGCAGTCGATCGCGTTCTTGACGAGATCGGTGCCGGCGAGCGTTTGACGCTTACGGTGTTCAATAAAATCGACCTACTCGATAGCGTCGATCGCTTGAGTTTCCATCGTCGCTATCCCGAGGCTGTGCTGTTCTCGGCCCAGACGGGCGAGGGGCTCGACGATCTCGTCGACCGCATTGCTCGTGAGGCAGCTGCCACCGATGTGTTGCTTTCCGCTGATATCCCGTATCGCGAGGGCGCCCTCATCACGCTGGTGCATGAGCAGGGAACCCTTCTGCATGAGGAATATCTCGAGGACGGCGTTCGCATTGTGGCGAAGTTGCCGGCCCGAATCGCGCCGCGTCTTGAGCGCTATCGTACGGAATAAACGAGCTCTAGCACGCCTAGAATTACAGGCTGATGAAGTAGGTAGAACGGTAAGGCATGCCGACCGAGGACTGCGAGCGCCGGGATGGGATTGGCGTACGCCCATGCTGGCGCTTCGAGGCTTGATGCTTGTGTCGCCTGGGCAGCAAAAAAGCCGGTAAGGTACATAAAGACAAACGGAATGAGCGGATAGTAATCTCCCGAAACAAAACCCGGGCCCGGGAATCCAAGCCATGCCAGGTAGGGGAGTGGGTAGACCGCTTTTGGAATGCCCCAGGTTAGGGCAAAAAGAACAAGGCACGCTGCGATGCCCCACGAGCCCGGTAATTTTTGGAGTAACGGACGGGTGAGTGCAACCACCGCGGTGCACGCCGCCATGCAATAAATGATGCCAAAGTTTACCGAATCGTCGACTGATACCAGTGTAGTTGCCATCCATACGATCAAGGCTGCGGCTGCATATTTGAGGGCGCGCTTAACGTTATTACGCGAGAGCGTGCACATCCAACCGGCGAGAAACAAAAATACCCAGCTGATACTAGCGCGCCAGATATCCTGGAAAACCGTTTCGGTAAACCATGGCATATCCCATCCATATAGGTAGGCCAAATCGTAGCAAGCGTGAAAACCTGCCATCGACAGCATCGTAAACCCGCGGACGGTATCAAATATGGTGATGCGTTTTTGCATTACGAGAACCGGCGCATTAAACCGACAACCTTACCCAAAATAACGGGGTTCGTCGCATAGATGGGCTCCATGGTGTCGTTCTCGGGCTGCAGGCGCACGCGCCCCTGCTCCTTGTAGAACGTCTTGACGGTCGCCGAGCCATCGATCATGGCCACGACGATTTCGCCGTTCATGGCGCTCTTTTGCTCGCGAACGATAATGTAGTCACCGTTGTAGATGCCGACATTGATCATTGAGCTGCCGTGCACTTCAAGGATAAAGGAGCCCTGGTCTGTGGCGATTTCGGTCGGGATGGTAAAAGTGTCCTCGATGTTTTGCTCGGCCAGAATGGGAATCCCAGCCGCGACGCGACCGACGAGCGGCAGCGAGACCGTTCCGCGGGGCGCTGTGGGTTCATCGGATTTGGAAATCGAGACAGAGGATCCGTCCTCATCAAAGAGCTCTAGGGCGCGCGGCTTGGTGGCATCGCGCTTGAGCAGTCCTCGAGCCTCCAGGGCAGAGAGATGAGCATGCACCGTGCTGGGGGAGGAGAGGCCTACGGCCGATGCCATCTCGCGCACACTGGGCGGGTAGCCCTTCTCCTGCTGATATTCCTTGATGAAGTCGTAAATCTGCTGCTGACGCTTGGTAATTTTGCGAGCCATCAGGGGATCCTCTCTGCCAATGTCAAACAAATGTTCGATTATTGCTTGACAGGAACAACTGTTCGAAGATAATAATAACCGAACATTCGTTCTCGCGCTAGACATTTTTGTCCGCGCGGCTTGATAAAACTGTTCTCAGCAAAACACGCGAGAGGAGAACATGATGAACGCAACGGATATGGTCCAGGGAAACCTTGCCCTTAAGCTCGAGACGCCTGCGGTGCCGGCTTTCACGGTTGTCAAAGGCGGCCGATCAGGTTTCCAAACACTGCCTGGCAAGCCCGTCCGCAGCCAGTGCGTCGCCACGACTTCGGCCCCCGTTGCCCTAAAGGTCTCGACGATTGTCGCCCTGGCCGTTGCACTCACGCTCTTCTTTGTACTTGCTACCTCGATCTTCAGCGCTCGTCACGCCGCATATGCCGAGTCGGTATCCAACGTTACCTATGAGACCGTCCGTGTTCAGTCTGGCGATTCCTTGTGGTCGCTTGCCCAGGAGCATCCGATTGAGGGTCTTTCCACGCAGGAGACCTCTGATATGATCCGCAACGTCAATCACCTGGAGCATGGCTCGCTCGATGCCGGTGCGCATCTTAAAGTTCCCGCACGTTCCTAAGATTTAAGTACCGTCGCATGGTACCCTTGTAATCGTTTTAGAGGAGGTACCATGCGCTGTCCCAAATGCGGCAAGGCACATACCCGCGTCGTTGATTCCCGCATGCAGGAATCTAATAACACCATCAAGCGCCGTCGCGAATGCTGCTCATGCAATTATCGCTTTACGACATTTGAGCGTTGTGAAGACCCTATCGAGGTCATTAAATCGGACGGATCAAAGCAACGGTTCGATCGCAATAAACTGCTGGTCGGTTTGATGCGCGCCACGATCAAGCGAGATATCGATACTAAAAAGCTCAACGAGATTATTGACGATATAGAGGTTGAGCTCCGCTCCCGTACGCTCACAGCCGTTACGTCTCATGAGCTGGGCGATATGGTTCTTAAGCGGTTGGCCAAGATCGATAAAGTGGCCTACATCCGCTTTGCCTCGGTCTACCGTGATTTCAAAGATGTCGATGAGTTTCTGCAAGAGCTCGACAAGCTAAGGTGATTCCATGTCCAACATTACCGTCAACATAAAACGTCTCGACCCCACCGTCGAACTTCCCAAATACGCCCATCCCACCGATGCCGGCTTGGATCTGCGCTCCAACGAGGACTGCGTCCTGAAGCCCTTCGAACGCCGTCTGGTCTCTACTGGGCTGGCCATCGCCCTGCCCGATGGCTACGCCGGCTTCGTCCAGCCCCGCAGCGGCTTGGCCATCAAGCAGGGCCTGTCTATAGTCAATACGCCGGGCCTCATCGACGCCCACTACCGAGGAGAACTCAAGGTTATCCTCATCAACCTGGATCCCTCCAACAACATCCAAATCAACAAAGGCGACCGCATAGCCCAACTCGTCATCCAAGAATTCCCCACGGTCAACCTCATAGAGGTAGACGAACTGGATAAAACCGACCGAGGCAACGGAGGCTTCGGCTCCAGCGGCGTCGCTTAGTCTTTTGCTTCGTTGGACGGAGTGTCGTAATGTCCGCTCGCCCCTGGGATGCCCCTATATATCATCCCGTGCTCAAACATTCTCGCTGCGCTGCGAAACTGCGCGCGGGACGA
>CAJKQY010000096.1:0-6340 GCA_905202145.1 uncultured Collinsella sp. | reverse complement strand
TTAATCGTCACCAGCGTAAGCACCCAGGCCACAAGCGAGAACGCGGCACCCACTGCGCCTACGTGCGCAATGCCAATGCTGCTTACCACGGCGCCGCCCACTGCGGTGCCAAACGAGATGCCGACGTTAAACGCCATGGGCTCAACCGAACTTGCGAGTACCATCGACTTGGGATGGCGGCTGCGTGCCACGTCCATGAAGTGCGTGATGCACGACACCGAGAACAAGTACATGAGCAGCGCCAAGCTAAAGACAAAGGCCAGCGCGAGCGGCATGGTGCCGCCCACAGCAAACAGCCCGAGTAACGCCGCAGCCTGCAGCACGAACGTCACAAGCAGCGCCTTCATGCCAAAGCGCGCATCGATCCATCCGCCCAGGATGTTCGAGATCAGGCAGAACACGCCGTAGGCCATGAGCGTGGTACTGGCTTCGACCGTGCCCATGCCCAGCACCTGCTCAAGATAAGGCGTCACGTAGCCATAGAAAACGTAGACCGACCCCACGCCAAACAAAAAGATGAGCATGCCGGTGACGATGCTCGGCTCGCGTAGCAGACCCGCCTGCTCGCGAAAGGTGGCGGGCTCGTCGGTTTGCCCAGCGCGCGGCATAAACATCACGAGCGCTCCGCAGATCAGAACGGCAAAGGTCAGCGTGCCGTACATGGCCACGTGCCAGTCGAGCGTGTCGGCCACAAACTTGCCGATCGAAGTGACAAAGACCATTGCCACGGAAAACGCGCCGTACACCACCGAGATGGCGAGTGAGGTCTGCTGCGGGGACAGCAGCTCGGGGATATACGTCACGCCCACGGCGAGCAGTGCGCCCGAGACGGAGCCCAAGATGATGCGCGAGGCGAACAGCACTTGAAAGTTGGGTGCCAGCGCCATGACCAGATTGCCGAGCACAAAGACGATGCTATAGCACACGAGCAGTTGGTAACGACGGAAGCGCCCCGTGCTGAGCGCGAGCACCGGCGTCGCGATAGCGTAGATCAGTGCGAACACGCTAATAAGTTGGCCTGCGGTGGCAAGCGATACGCCGAGTTCCGTCGCCAAGTCACTTTCGATGCCGATGACCACGAACTCCGAACAGCCGAGCGAAAAGCCTAACAACACGAGCAGCGCCAGGCAGAGCTTGGTGCGCGCGGGGGAGAGCGCGGCGGCGGTTGACTTACTTTTTGGCGTGGTTGCGGCGGTCAAGGTTGTCACTCCAATGTCGCGTGAATAAGCGGGATTCAATCCCTGCAACTCTAACAGAATGTGACAAAGGGACAGTCTCTTTGTCACATTCGCGGCGTGGCTGCCGCCTAAACCGTCACAACATTCGATGAAAATCTCGAAAACGAGGAAAAACGTCGAATGTTGTGACGGTTTTCGTGTCCGGCGCGGGTGAGCTTCGGTGCCGTCTGAGGGTATAAGGCTAGCAAGTGTTTATTTGCGAGGCCTAAGGGGCGCCCCGTATGGATATCGATAACTTTGAATGGTGGTATAGCGAGGGCGAGGCTCCGGACGAGGAGTGGGACGAGCCCGCGCCGCGTGACGTGTCGAGCGACGAGGACGAGACCGGCAACGATGCCGCTGTCGAGCCTGATGCCGCCTCCGATGCCGCCGAGCCCCTGACCTTTGAGCAGGCTTGGGCCCAAGCCGAGGCCGATGAGGCTAAGGCCGATGCCACGGCCACACTCGGTGAGCCGGCGGACATGTCCATCTCGCCGGCAAAGATCCCGCAGCCGCGTCACACCATCGACCCCGACAGCACGGCATCCTTCAGCATTCTCGACGTGCCCGCGCAAGGCGCCCAGGCGCCTGCGCCCACACATCGCCCCGACCTGGCTCGTGAGGAAGACGCGGGCCGCCGTTCTCCGCTCGGCCCCATCCTCATCGCCTTCATGGCCGGCGTTATCGCCTGCTCGGCAATCGGTAGCGTTTGGAGCCATGTCGAGCAGCAGCGTCAAGACGCCGCCAAGGTCGAGATGTCTGTCGAGCAATCGCTCAGCCGCACGCGCTCGGTACATGTGTCGGTCGAGGTCAAGGACGGCGCGATGTGGGACACCGCGCGTGGCGACAGCCAAATGCTCATCCACATCGTGGGGCGTACGCTCAAAGGGCAGACGATTGACGAGTATCAATACGTCAATTCCGCTGGTGACGGCATCGAGCTCAAGCCCGGCGACTACGAGCTCACCGTCGACGAACCGCCCGTCGCCACCGACGGCACGCGCTTCCGTGCCTCAAAGCGCATGGTTCCCGTGAGCTTTAACTCGCAGGCGCCCGATACGGTCGACAGCACGCCGCAGGGCGGATTCGACCTTTACGCAATCGCTCAATAACTGCGCCTGCCGCTTCTCCTTGCCGCCAAGAGTGGGACAATAGCCCTCGACACTATTGTTTACTTTTGGAGGAAGTAGCATGTCCACCGTCACTACCATCAAGCGCGGCGGCCTTACCGCGGCCATCGATTCCATGGGTGCCCAGCTCACGAGCCTTGCTCTCAACGGCAACGAGTATCTGTGGCAGGGTGACCCCGCCTTTTGGGGCAAACACGCGCCCATCCTGTTCCCCATCGTGGGCTCACTGCGCAACAACACGGCGACGTCTGCGGCTGGCGCCTGCGAGATGCCGCGCCACGGCCTCGCGCGCATCGTCGAGCACAAGCTGGTCGAGGTCTCCGAGGACGGCTCGTCCGTCACCTACGAGATCACCGACACGCCTGAGTCGCTCAAGGCTTTCCCCTTCCACTTTAAGCTCAACATGACCTATGCCCTAACCGGCGACGCCACGCTCACGCAGACCTTTGCCGTCACCAACACCGGCGACGTGGACCTGCCGTTCTCGGTGGGCGGTCACCCTGCATTTAACGTGCCCGCCCCCGCTGCCGAGGACGAGACGTTCGAGGATTACGAGCTGGCATTTACCGAGGCTTGGACCAATGAGGCCCCCATCATCACGCCCGATGGCCTCATGACGTTCGAGGGCAGCTACAAGGCTCCCGATAACTCGGACGTGCTGCCCATCACGCACCGCAGCTTCGATAACGATGCCATCATGTTCACCGATACCCCGGGCTCCACGCTCACGCTGCGTGGCCGCAAGTCGGGCCACGGCGTCAAGATCGACTTTGAGGGCTTTAAGTACATCGGCGTGTGGTCTGCCGCCAACGACGCCCCGTTTGTGGCGCTCGAGCCCTGGACCGGTCACACCACCATGGACACCGAGGACGACGTCTTTGAGCACAAGGTCAACACCATTACGCTGGCGCCGGGCGAGACGGACGTCCGCAGCTTTAGCGTCACTTTGCTCTAGAGGTTCCGCCATTCTGACGAACGGCGGACCGGTCGACGCTGCGCGCCACCCAGAGCGACAATTTGTCATTCAAAAGGCACGGCATGACCAGAAGGTCTATGCCGTGCCTTTTTCATGCCAACTTGTTCGCTCTGGGTGGCGCTCGCTGGCATTGTCAAAACATCGACGTTCCCAATGACTACCGTGTGTCTATTAATTTTTCGAGCTTGTGCTGCGCTGCTGGTCGCTGGCGTATCCTGTTAAGTCGTCAGCATACGATTCAACAGGGAAGGCAGATTATGCATTCTCCCCAACAGCGCGGCATGCAGGCCCAGCCGATATGCAGCCGTCGCATCTTTTTGGGTAGCGCTCTCGCTGCGAGCGCTTCCGTCGTCGCCGGCGCGCTTGCCGGCTGTCAGCGCCCGTCCACGCTCAAGGTGGTTCAGCCCACGACGGGCGGCGGTCGCGACGACCTGTCCGATTCCGTGATCGGCAAGGATAAGATCCGCATTGGCATGGAGGCGGCCTACGCCCCGTACAACTGGCAGGTTTCCGAAGCCAGTGAGTACACCATCCCCATCGACAACGTGCAGGGCGCCTATGCCGATGGCTACGACGTGCAGATCGCCAAGATCGTCTGCAAGGCCCTCGGTGGCGAGCCCGTTGCCGTCAAGCAGAGCTTCTCGGGCCTTATCGATTCGCTCAACAACGGCCAGATCGACCTCATCATCGCCGGCATGAGCGCCACGCCCGAGCGCGAGGAGTCGGTCGGCTTCTCCGACCCGTACTTCATTGGCTACTTTGGCCTGTTCGTAAAAGAGGGTTCCCCCTACCAAAACGCCACCAAGCTCAGCGACTTTAGCGGTGCCACGGTACTCGGCCAAAAGGACACCATGCTCGATACCGTCATCGACGAGATCCCGGGCGTTGTCCACAAGAACCCGGTCGATTCGGTTCCCACGGTGTTCTCGAACCTGCTGCAGGGTACCTGTGACGCCGTGACCTACAACACCGAGAACGAGAAGGGCTATATGGCCCAAAATCCCGGTATCGTCCCCATCCATTTTGCCGAGGGCGAGGGCTTTAAGCAGGAGGTCGCGGCAAATGTCGGCTGCCGCAAGGGCTCGGACAAGCTGCTTAAGCTCATCGACAAGACACTCAAGGGCATTAGCCAAGAGGAGCGCGACCAAATGTGGGACGCGTGCCTCGACCGTCAGCCGGCATAGGGAGGCAGCATGAAAACCGTCAATCGCCTGGCCTCCTTTATCAAGGCCGACCACCGTTATGTGTACCTGGGCACGAGCGTTATCGCGGCGCTCGGCCTGGCGTTTAGCCAACGCAACCCCACGCCGCTGAGCTTCTTGGCGCCTACGGGCGTGTTCCAAGACTGCCTCTGGGCATTCCTTTGGGCCTGGCTCGTCGTGTCGGCGGCGGCGCTCGTCACCAAACTCATGCACTGGAACGACTATCGCGAAACGTCGCCGTTCGCATCCGAGCGCTTCCGCCGCGGCGCGCGCCTGGGCAGCTATGTCGCGGTCGCCATCGCGGCGATCTTCTTTATCGACCGCTGCGTCATGTCATTTATCGACCTGGTGCAGGTGAGCATTGTCTCGGACTCCAACCCCAGCGACTTTTTGTCGAGCCTGGTCTACATGACCTACAAGAGCGGGGACTTCTTTATCCGCGGTATCGAGATCACCATCGCGCTTGCGACCTTCGGTACCGTCATTGCCTTTTTCCTGGCGCTGCTCTTTGTGTTCCTGCGTATTCAGACGTTCGATCGCGTGGATAACGATCTCACGCGCTTCTTTAAAAGCATCGGCCGCGGCTTTGCGACTGTCTACTCCACCATCGTGCGCGGCACGCCCATGATGGTCCAGGGCCTGCTCATCTATTACGCGGGCTTCACCGTTTTGCGCGGCATGGGCTTCGAGACCGCCCAGGCCAACCAGATCTGGAGTACCTTCACCGCCGGCCTTGTCACCATCTCGCTCAACTCCACCGCCTACATGATGGAGGTCCTGCGCGGCGGTATCGAGTCCATCGATCCCGGCCAGGCCGAGGCGGCGCGCTCGCTGGGTCTGTCGCAGTGGCAGGCCATGCGCAAGGTCGTGTTCCCCCAGGGTATTAAAAACGCGATCCCCGCACTCACCAACGAGCTCATCATCAACATCAAGGACTCGTCGGTGCTTTCGGTCATCGGCGTATTCGACCTCATGTACGCCACCACCACCGTCGCCGGCGTGTACTACCGCCAGATGGAGGTCTACTGCGTGGCGCTCGTGGTCTACCTGATCCTGACGCTCGTGGCGAGCCGCCTGCTCGAGGCCTTTGGCAAAAAGCTCGGCGCCGAGGCCCCGGCAACGCTGCCCAGCTCCAACTAGGCTCAAGACGAGGAGAATCATCATGGCAGATATCGCCACTACCGGCACCGCGGCCGCCGCACAGACCAATGAGCCGCTCATCCGTGTCGAGGGCCTGCGCAAGAGCTTTGGCTCGCTCGAGGTGCTCAAGGGCATCGACCTGTCCGTTAACCCCGGCGAGGTCGTTACCATTATCGGCGCCTCGGGCTCGGGCAAGTCGACCTTCCTGCGCTGCCTCAACCTGCTCGAGACTCCGGACGCGGGCCATATCTGGTTTCACGGCCAGGACCTTACGGCCGAGCGCTGCAATATCAATAAACTCCGCGAGGACATCGGCATGGTGTTCCAGGGCTTTAACCTGTTCAACAACATGGACGTGCTCGACAACTGCACGCTTGCGCCCGTCACGCTCAAAAAGATGAGCAAGGCCGAGGCCGAGAAGGTCGCGATGGAGCATTTGACGAGTGTGGGGCTCGAAAAGTTCGCGCACGCCGCCGTGGGTCGCCTGTCCGGCGGCCAAAAGCAGCGCGTGGCCATCGCCCGCGCCCTGTGCATGAATCCGCAGATCATGCTGTTCGACGAGCCGACCTCCGCGCTCGACCCCGAGATCGTGGGCGAGGTGCTCGAGGTCATGCGCAAGCTTGCGGCCGACGGCATGACCATGGTCGTCGTCACGCACGAGATGGCCTTTGCCCG
>CAJKQY010000095.1:0-6463 GCA_905202145.1 uncultured Collinsella sp. | reverse complement strand
CACGTCAACAATCTGTTTGGAGACAAAGTCGGCCGGGGCGTTGATCGTAAAGAGCATGTCGCCCTTCGAAAGCTCGATGGTGGCGCCGGAGTCCTTCAGGTCATAGCGCTGGGAAATCTCGCGCGTGGTCTGCTGGAAGGCATTGTCGACCTCCTGCATATTAACCTCGGACACGACATCGAAGCTGGAATCTTTAGCCATGGTTAATCCTTTCGCTTACGAGCGGCTTAGTAGCTGTCGTACGAATAATCGTCTGAATAGGGCGTAGTCTGCCCGTCGGTGGCGGCATCAGTGCCGTCAGTGGACTGGGCATCGGTTCCATCAGTTCCGTCGGTACTTTCGGTGCCATCGGTGCCGTCAATGCTCTCGCCGTCCTTGGACTCGGTCGTCTCCTTCTTGGGAACAGTGATCGTCACACGTGCCACGCCCGACGTCTTAGTGTCGTAGCGGACCTTTTCGCCGTTCTTGGTAACGGTGACATCGGAAGGCTTGGACGTGGTGATCTCAATCGAGGACTCGGGCGTGTATTCCTGCTCAAAGGGGCCGGTCGCCTGGGCGCCATAGACCGACTTGCCGTCGACCTTGACCTCAATCCACGCGGTCTTTCCCTTGGCAACCGAGACCTTGACCTTCGTGACCTCGTTCTCTTCCTTCTTTGCCGTCGTCTTGGTAGCGTCCGAATCAGCCGACTCATCCGTCGCCTCATCGGTGTCTTCGTCCTCGTCGACCGTTTCGGACTTCTTAGAAGACTTCTTGGTCGTCGTCTTGGTAACAGCGGGCGTCTCAGGCGTGGTCTCGGGCGTCGAAGATGCGCAGCCGCGCAGAAGCACCACGATGAGCACAATCAACAGCAGCGCAACGGCACCGATGCCGGCGTAGACGATACGCGGATCGAGCCCGTTGTTTTGAGGAGTACGTGATCCGCCGCGTCCACGATTGGAACTGCTGCGGCCGCCTCCCTGAGGCATACGACCACGATTGCTATCGGAACGGCCGCGATAGCCACCCTGGCCCTGAAGGCTGCGCTGACCCGAGCGGGGCGCAAGTTCACCGCGGCCTTGATAGCCACGCTGGCCCGAACGCGGAGCCGAAGAGCGCTGGCCATACGGCTGTGATTGAGAGCGAAGACGCGGCGTCACCTGCGTGGTATCGGCATCCGCATAGCCACCGCGAGAGCGACCAGAAGAGACCCCACGGTAACCGCGATCGGAATAGCCGCCGTCGCCGTAGCCGGCACGAGGGTCACGAGCCACGCCGCGGGCAGCGGGAAGTGCACGGTCCTCGGGCATCGGCGTACTGCGGAACCGGTCACGCTGCGAACGAATCTCCTCGCCCGAACCCGTCTCGGTAATATAACCGGCCTGCTGAGGACGCTGTCCATAACGCGTCGAACGACCGCCCTGAACCATCAGGAAGCGCCCGTTATCGACCGAGGAACGCGAATTGACGTAGCCAGCGGCTTCCTGAAAACGACCGCCCTGCTGCGACGTCTCGCGCTCATATGCCATCAGATCGTCAAAGTAGGCATTGACGACCTCGCGCGGATTGAGGCCCAAAAAGCGAGCATAGCTCGAAATCATGCCCTGCGCATAGCCGCGCGGCGGCATCGAAGCAAAGTTACCGGTCTCGAAAAACTCGATGATCTGCGGCCTGATTTTGATGGTGTTGGCGACCTGCTGAATGGAAAGGCCCATTCGGCGACGCTGCTCGAGCAGCATGTCACCAAAGCGTGCAGCCATCAGAATCCTCCAAACTCACGATCTTCACGTGCCATCTCGGCGTCGACAGATTCCAGCGCGGCAAGCCCCTCCTCGTCCAGCAGGACCTCGCGCGGCTTGGAACCGTCGGGCGGACCGACGACACCCTTTTCTTCCAGCATGTCCATAATACGCCCGGCGCGCGCATAGCCAACCTTCAGACGACGTTGCAGGCCAGATGTGGAGCCAAGCTGCGATTCCACCACAATATGGGCGGCTTCCCAAATGAGAGGATCATCGTCTTGCGGCTCGGCGACTCCGGTGCGGACAATGCCGCCGCCACCCGCCATGGACATGGAAGCGGGCGCCACGGCAGACAGGATCTCCTCGTGGTAGTCGGGCTCGCTCTGCGACTTGACGAACTCGACAATCTCATTGATTTCGTCATCCGAGACAAAGCAGCCCTGGATACGGCGAGGCTTGCCCCAGTCGACCTTCGAGAACAGCATGTCGCCCAAACCAGTGAGCTTTTCGGCGCCCATCTGATCAATGATGACGCGCGAGTCGATACCCGTGGCGACGTTAAAGGCGATGCGGTTGGTGATGTTAGCCTTGATAAGGCCCGTCACCACGTTGGAGCTCGGGCGCTGCGTGGCCACGATAAGGTGGATACCGGCGGCACGGCCCAGCTGAGCAATACGCACGATCGAGGCCTCGACATCCTTACCGGCGACCATCATCAGGTCCGAGAGCTCGTCGATGATGATGACCAGGTAGGGCATCTTTTGCGGCGGGTTATCGTAATGCTCAAACTCGCCGGCGGCCTGCTTTTCGTTGTAGGTCGAGATCTTACGCACGTTGAGACGCTCGAAGACCTTCAGGCGACGCTCCATCTCGGACACGGCCCATTGCAGAGCGCTCGCGGCCTGCTTGGGCTCGGTCACCACGGGCACGTAAAGATGCGGCAGACCGTTATAGCCCGCAAGCTCGACGCGCTTGGGGTCGACCATGATCAGGCGAACGTCCTCGGGAAGGGCGCGCATGAGCAAGGTCGTGATGATGGAGTTGATCATGACCGACTTACCGGAACCCGTGGTACCGGCGATCAGCAGGTGGGGCATCTTGGCGAGGTCGGCGACGACCGGCGTACCCTCGGCATCGCGACCGATGGCCAGCTCGAGCGGACCGCCCTTCACATAGGGCAGCACGTCGCCCAGGTTGACGTTCTGGCGCTTGCGATTGGGGATCTCGATACCCACAAGCGAGGTACCGGGGATCGGGGCAAAGATGCGCACCGACTGAGCAGCGAGCGAAAGCGCGATATCGTCCTCGAGGCTCGAAATCTTGCTCACGCGCTCGCCCTCGCCAGGTTGCAGCTTAAAGGTCGTCACCGTGGGGCCGGCGATCCAGCCGACCACGCGGGCACTGCGGCCAAACTCAAGCAACGTGGACTGAAGCGACTCGACAGTCTGTTCCAGCTCCTTGTCAGAAGACGCGGAGGACGCCGACTGCGGGTTGGCATGCAGGATTTCGAGTGGCGGAAGCTTAAGGCCATCCTCTTCTTCGCCCTCGTTATCTGCGGCGCCGCCGTCCGCTCCCCCATCCCTAGCCGCAGCCGATCCGACAGCACTCGAGGCAGGCGCATCGGCAACCTTGGGATGCTTCAAGAAGTCGGGAATCTGAGGTGCTGCCGAGACAGGATTCACGGCAAACGGCGGCTCGGACTCGTCAATCTTATCGGGGTCGTCTTCCATCGAAAGCTGGCCGGTTACCTGTTCGCGCTTGGCATGGCGACTCGGCAGCAAAGTTGTCTTTGCGGTCTCAATCGGCGCCTCGTCGTCCTCGTCATCGCCCTCAGTGAGCTCAATCTCGCTATCGGACCAAGACGGGTCGGGCTCACTCGTATTGAGCTTAGGCGCAGCCTTGCCCTTCTTGGCATGGCGGCGCGGCAGCAGCGTCGTCTTAGCGCGCTCGGCCTCCACGGCATCGGATACGTCGACAAACGGATCCTCGTCCTCGTCGTCATTGTCCAAAACCGGGTCCACATCGTTGCCCATGACCGTGGTCACTGCAGCATCGGAGCCCTTTTGACGAAGAATGCTCAGGTGCGGACGGGCAACGCCGGGCACCGACAGGGCTTCGTCGTCACCCCACGGACTCGCGTTAACATCGGCACGACGGCGCTCGGCAAAATCGGCCGCACGGTCGCGAGCAGAGCGCAGCACGCCGCCAACCGAAAAGCCGATGATGACCAAGCCCACGACGACAAGGCCCAACAGGACTACCATCGCGATAGGCTTACCCAGGGCATTCTGCAGCGCACTCGCAATAAACGCACCGATGTAGCCACCCGAGGCGGACAAATTTTGCGGCGTGAACATAAGGTCACACGAGACACTCGTACCCGGCACCATCAGCGAAAGAATGGAAACGACGGCGATAAAGACCACGGCGCCGCCCGCAACAGAGCGCACGTTGAGCGGCGAGTCCTCGCCTAAAAAGAGCGTGGCGGCAAACAGCAAAATGACGATCGGCAGCACATAGGCGCCCAGACCAAAGCCCAGGTGGTAGAAACCGGCAACCGCAGCCGTAACGGGTGCGGTCGCCGGCGAAATCACGGCAATGAAGGACGCAATCGCCAAAACGGCGATGACCACGCCGGCAATATCGCGGTTGGCCGAAGGCTCGACCAGGGGCTCGAACTCATCGAAGTCCGCCTCGTGGCCCTTATTGGCACGCAGATGGGAACCGGCACCCTTAGCAGATGCCGGTTGGTTATTGGCCTTATTGCCTTTGGCGTTTTGTGCAGATCCGCGCGCCAAACTAAACCTCCATGACGACCGGGATGATCATCGGACGGGTGCGCGTACGGCTCCAGATAAAGTTAGAGAGCGAATCGCGCACGGCCTTGCGAATGGCATCGGAACCGCTGCTCGTAAAGCTGAACTTGCCTTTCTCGATCGTCTTCATGATGGACGCGGAGGCATCCTCGGAGAACTGGTCGTCGATGGCAAACGAGACGCCGCGGCCCGAGAACTCGATGGCCTCAATCTTCTTGTGCTTGAGCGAGACGATGGCAACAGCGGTAACCATACCGTCGTTGGCGAGCTTCTGACGATCGCGCAGGACGATGGGGTCGGTATCGCCGATACGCAGGCCGTCGACGTAGACGACGCCGGACTCGACGGGCGTACCGCGCTTGACGATACCGCCGCGCATCTCGAGCGTGTCGCCGTTATCGAGGATAAAGATATGATCGTCCTTGATGCCCATCTTGCGGGCCAGCTGGGCATGGGCGCGCAGATGCACGGCCTCACCGTGAACCGGCATAAAGTAGGTGGGCTTGGCCATGGCCATCAGGAGCTTGAGCTCCTCCTGGCTACCGTGACCGGAGACGTGGACGAGAGCGCGGTTCTTATCCCACACGTCGCAGCCGAGCTTGGCCAGGCTGTTGACGACCTGCTGGACGGCCTTCTCGTTGCCAGGAACGGGAGTTGCCGAGAGGATGACGGTATCGCCCTCGTGAATAGAGAGCGTCTTGTGCTCACCGTTGGCCATGCGGGACAGCGCCGACAGCGGCTCGCCCTGCGAACCGGTGCACATGACGACAATCTTATCGTCAGGCAGGTTATCGATATCAAAGGCATCGATAATATCGGCATCGTCGATGTTGAGGTAGCCAAGCTCGCGCGCCACGCGGGTATTGGTGAGCATGGAGCGTCCGGTCACGACAACCTTGCGGCCGCACTTGCGGGCGGCGTCGCAGATCTGCTGCAGGCGATGGATATGGCTCGAGAACGACGCGACGAACACGCGGCCCGGGGCGTTCTTGATGGCGTGCAGCAGGTTGGGACCGACCTCGGCCTCGGACTTGGTAAAGCCGGGAACCGTGGCATTAGTGGAATCGGAAAGCAACAGGTCGATGCCCTGCTTGGCAAAGCGGCTGATAGCGGCATAGTCGGGCGTGACGCCGTCGATGGGCGTCTGGTCGAGCTTAAAGTCGCCGGTGTGCATAACGGTGCCCTGATTGGTACGGATGAACACGCCCAGAGCGCCGGGAATGGAGTGCGTCATCGAGAAGAAGTCGAGCGAGATGCCGCCGAGGTTGACATGGCTGCCGCCCTTGACCTCGCGGAACTTGGGTGCGCGGATGCGGAACTCAGAAAGCTTGCCCTCGATAAAGCCAAGCGTCAGCTTGCTCGAGAAGATGGGCACCTTATTGTTGAGGTCCTGCAGCAGATACGGAAGCGAACCGGTGTGGTCCTCGTGGCCGTGGGTGACGACGATACCGCGGAGCTTCTCCTCGTTCTCCAGAACATAGGTGTAGTCGGGAAGAACCAGGTCGATACCGGGCTGGGAGTCATCCGGGAACATGAGACCGGCGTCGACGAGCACCATGTCGTCGCCGCACTCGAAGACCGTCATGTTCTTACCGATGCCGTCAAGGCCTCCGAGCGGAATGATCTTCAAGGGAGATGATTTTTTAGCTGCCATAGGTTAGTGTGGTTTCCTTTCTTCGAAACGGGTCTGAAACAACCGACGGGGCGCTTCTGGCAAACCGACCGCCGGGAACGTACAAACATGCATCACAGAGTCGATGCAATAACCACAGTATGATACCCATTTGCACAACAACAGACCACCCATGCATCAAAGCCCCATCTGAACCTGTGTATCCCGCCGGTCAGGGCTCAGCGGCCCCGGCACGGGCTAAGTTTCCTGCTCTACAGTCCTGCTCACGACGGAGGCCACATTAAGTGGCCTCC
>CAJKQY010000094.1:0-6528 GCA_905202145.1 uncultured Collinsella sp. | reverse complement strand
CGCGACACGGGGTCTCACCGGCGTCGACGGCCACATCGACCCCCTCCAGGATGCGCTCCTCCACCGTGACAAAACTTGCCGGCGCGGGCGCGCCGTGCGTGTTGGCGCTGGTGCAGGCAAGAGGGCTGCCGCAGGCGCGGATGAGCGCTTGCACCACGGGCGAGGCCGAAGCGCGAAGTGCCACCGTGTCGTCGGCGGCGCGCATAAAGGTCGGCACGCAGGGGGCCGCCTTGACCACGATAGTCAGGGCACCCGGCCAGCATCGTCGGGCGAGCACGCGGGCCTCATGAGGGATATCCACGCCATAGCGATCGAGTGCCTCGGCATCATCAACCAGCCAGGCAACCGTTTGCGTGAGCTCGCGCTGCTTGAGGGTAAAGATACGACGATAGCCGGTACCGAGTGCGGGGACCGCGGCGCCGTTGACGGTGGCCTGCGGATCGCGCGGCCACGATGGGAATTCGCTTGTATCTTGGGGCACGGCGTCCGAGAAGGCATTGACCGCCACGGCGACACCGTAGACCGTCTCGGTTGGAATAAGCGCCAAGCCGCCGCGACCGAGTAGCTCGGCCGTGCGCTCGACTGCAAGCCGATGCGGCTCGCGCGCTCCCTCGTATACCCGATAGACCGTCTGCATGTGTATGCCAGCCCCTTACGCTCTGGTGCAAGTTTGTTTACTGTGGGGCATTCTCGCACGAAACGTTCAACCTATTTGCCCTGAGCGCATGTTGGTTTGGTGAGCGGCTCTAGTAGTCGGTGAAAGTGAGGGGGTTATTGGACGGCTACGAACTTCTTGGGTCTTCCGGCGTGACGTTCTTGGGCGGCGTAACGCTCGATGCTGTCTATCGTTATCATCCGACGGCCATCGACGAGTTCAACATCGAGCTTTCCGGCTTTGACCAGCGCGGTAATCCGCGGAGCGGAGACTTTGAGGTCCAGCGCTGCGTCTTTAAATGTTCGGCACGCCGCTTCCCGAGCGTCCTCGTGGTCGATTTCGACTGAAAGGGCCACGACCTCGGCCGAGCGTTCGTAACCTGCCGGAGTCAAACCGTTGTTGAGGTCGTCGGCCAAAAACGCCATCAGCGCCTCGGTGGCATGGGCAATCGCTTCTTCGCGCGTATCGCCATCGGCAAAGGCGCCGGGAATCTGCGGGAAGCTGGCGCAGTAACCGTCGTCTTCTTTTATGAGAACGCAGTCATAGGTAAATCGCTGCCTCATTTTGCCTCCAACTACCATCCAGCTTGGCGACGAATACTTGCCCACGTGCCCTTCTTTGGTCGATCACCACCAGAGCCGTTCACGGTGACAGCACGGTCACCAGAAACATACTTAGCATGACTACCGACTTGCGCGACCTTCACGAATCCATCGTGCTTGAGTAGGGCAATGATTTCCCGAAAGGTAGGAGGTTGCATGGGCCGACCTCTTTCAGCCGTCCTAATTATAAACTACTTTATAATTTTTGCTAACCAGTTAATAAATATTACTGGCGCTGTTTGGGCTCGGTGACGATGCCTCGGACGATACGGGGACGATCGGTGAGGTCGTGGACGATACGCACGTCCGAAAGGCCTGCCTGGCGACAGAGCTCGGCCGCGGCATCGAGGGCGCCCTCGTAGAGCTCGCAGGCAAACAGGCCGCCGGCGCGCAACATGTAGGGCGCCGCGTTGAGCAGGCGGCGGAAGATATCGAGGCCGTCGGCACCGCCCTCGAGCGCCAGATCGGGCTCAAAGTCCTTGACCTCGTGCGGCAGCGAGCGCATGACATCGGTGGGGATGTAGGGCGGGTTGGAGACGAGTACGTCAAAGGTGCCCCACTCTTCGCGGGAAATGGAGCTCACCAGGTTCGTGAGGCTAAAGGCGACCTCGTCGGACGTGAGGCCAAGTGCATCGCGGTTTTTGGTAGCAAGGTCGATGGCACGCGGCTCGATATCGGTAGCAGTGCAGGTGACGTGGCCGCGACGCTCCCAGGCAAGCGAGAGTGAGATGCAGCCCGTGCCGCAGCCGACCTCGAGAACGCGGGCAGTGCGGGGCTCGGCTGGGGCAGGTACGTTGGCCTCGGCGGCATCTTGCACGAGAGTCGTCTGTTGGTCGTTGCCCTCAATGGCGATGCCGTATTCGTCGAGCTCGGGCTCGGCGGCTTCCGCGGCTTCGGCTTCTGCTGCCCGCGCGGCGGCTTCCTCGGCCTCGCGGTCGGCCAGTTCCTCGGCATAGGCACGGCTGCCCAGTACGTCGCCGCCTAGCGCCGCCTCATCGGCAGCCGTCAGGTTAGCGGCACGGCGCTCGGCGGTCGCGCGTTCGTCTGCCAGCGCGGCCTCGGCTTTGCGAGCCTGCTCGACCTCATCGTTCCAAGGCAGCTCCACGCGCTGGCGGGCAGCGGCCTCGGGGCTCAGTACCTCGGCATCCAGATAGTTCAGGACTTCCTCGACGAGCATCTCGGTCTCGGGGCGCGGGATGAGCACGCCGGGGGCGCACGCGACGTCGATCATGCGAAACTGCGTGCTACCGGTGATGTATTGCAGCGGCTCGCCCTTCGCGCGACGGACGACCGCCGCGTGCATGGTCTCGAGCTGCGCTGCGTCGAGCGTCTCGTCCATGCGCATATACAAGTCGATACGCGCCAGGCCCGTTGCCGCGCACAGCAACCACTCGGCAGAAAGACGGGGATGCTCCTCGCCGCGCTCGGCCAGGTACTCCTTGGTCCACTCGAGACAACGCTTGATGGTCCAAATCTCGTTTGCCATGGGGTCCTCCCCTCTTAAGCGCCGAGCGGCGCGCGAATGTCGGAGCAGATTGTACGCGAGGGTGGCACGCGGCAAGGGACGATTGGAAGCGATTATCGAGAATCAGCCCAGAATTTTGCTTGGAGCCTGCCTAGAGTGTTCATTCGTCGACGTCTAAATCTGCATCCGTCAAGCTTTTGGCAAGGTTGCCCCAAAACTGACCAATATCTAACCAAGAACTTGCCAAATCACTTGACGCGCGACGCATCAAAAATCGCCCCGTGACTTCTTGAACGATTTTTCGAGCATTATTTTTAAAAATGATAAGTAAATTTAAGCAGGTAAACAACTTAATTGCTATTAAAGAAGATTGAATAAACTCACAAAGCAATGTGCCCGACCTAGTCATTGGGGACGTTCTTAAACGACTAGCTGTCAGGGACAGTCTTCGCAGGCAGCCACAAAGGACCGTCCCCATCTGCCGGCCTTTAGGGACAGTCCCCAACCGCCGGCACAAAAGGAGCGTCCCCAACTGCCAAGTGCCGCAAGAATGTCCCTTTTGACTAGTCATTTAAGAACGTCCCCAATGACTACCCAAGAGAACGCCGCAGGTAGAAAGCGGACAGCGAGCGACGTCCAGAGCGAACAAGTTGGCATGAAAAAGGCAAGGCATAGACCTTCTGGTCATGCCTTGCCTTTTGAATGACAAATTGTCGCTCTGGGCGGCGCGCAGCGTCAGCTGGTCCGCCGTTCGTTAGAACGGCGGAACCTAAGGGCGCAGCGTCGAGCCGTTACGGCGTTTGGTAAAACGCCGTAACTTAAACTGCTTGTGCCAGCTTCTCGGCTCGCTCGGCGGCGGCAAGCGCCTCGATGACGGTGCCGAGCTGATCGCCCAGAAGGACGCCGTTGTAGGTGGAGTTGAAGCCGATACGGTGATCGGTCACGCGGTCCTGGGGCTGGTTGTAAGTACGGATCTTCTCGGAACGGTTGCCGTGGCCAATCTGGCTCTGGCGCTCGGCGCCGAGCTCGGCCTGCTGCTTCTCGAGCTCCATCTCGTACAGACGGGCACGCAGCATCTGCATGCAGACCTCACGGTTCTGGATCTGGGAACGCTGCTCCTGCGACTGCACCACGGTGTTGGTGGGCAGGTGGGTGATGCGCACGGCGGAGTAGGTGGTGTTAACGCACTGACCGCCAGGGCCGGAGGCGCAGTAGGTATCGATGCGCAGGTCGGACTGGTTGATCTGAACGTCGATCTCCTCGGCCTCGGGAAGCACGGCGACGGTTGCCGTAGAGGTCTGGATGCGACCCTGGGACTCGGTCTTGGGGACGCGCTGGACGCGATGCACGCCGGACTCGTACTTCATGACGGAGTAGACGCGGTCGCCCTCGACCTTGAACTCGATGGACTTAAAGCCACCGGCCTCGCTGGGGCTGGAGTCGAGCACGGTGGTCTTCCAGCCGCGCGACTCGCAGAAGCGCTGGTACATCTTGTACAGGTCGCCGGCGAAGATGGCCGCCTCGTCGCCACCGGCGGCAGAGCGAATCTCGACGATGGTGTTCTTGTCGTCGTTGGGGTCGCTCGGGATGAGCATGTACTTAATGTCTTCCTCGAGCTGGGGAAGCTTGGCCTCGTTTTCGGAGATGTCCATCTGGAGCATCTCTTTCTCATCGGCATCGGTGGTATCGTGGAGCATTTCCTTGGCGGCCTCGATGTCATCGAGCGCGCCGATGTACTCGCGCGAGGCGGCGATGAGGTCGGACTGGTGCGCGTACTCCTTGTTGAGACGCGTGAACTCCTTAATATCGGAGGCGACGGCCGGGTCGGAGAGCTTCTTCTCGAGCTCCTCGTAGGCCTTGATAATCTTTTCGAGCTTGTCGCGCATGGCGGGACTCCTTTATATGCGTGAAGGTGAAAATCGGCAGAGTTGATGGGGCGCGCGGCGCCACTGCGGGGGTAAGCCCGGCTAGAACATGTCGATCTTCAGATACATGCGCATCCCTTCGCGTATGGGGTACATAGTTGCGGTCTAACCCATACATGATAGCGTGCGCAGGCAAACCTGCATATAACCCGCACGGATTGCTGCAAACAAACCTGACCCCATTGCACCAAGAGCTTGCTTTTTGGCTAGAGCGTTTGGAGTAGAGCGACGAGGAAGCGGATGCCTTGGAGGTAGGCGCGGCGGGTGATGCGCTCGTTGGTGCCGTGGACGCCGCGATCACACTCGTCGTCATCAACCACAAAGGCCGAGAAGCGAATGCACTCAGGGCAAATGTGCTGGTAGTTGGCAGCGTCGGTCGCACCGATCACGGTCGAGAGCACAATTGCCACTGGCTCGAATGATCCGTTTTCCTCCGTCCCCTTTGGATCACGGAAATAACGGGCGGCGATGGAGCGAACCGCCTCGAGGCCGGGACCACCGATGCGCGGGGACGGCGAGGGTTCGGAGCTGCCGGGGCCCAGCTCCACTTCGACACGACCGGCAAGGTCCGCCCCGGCAACCGCCTCACGGCAGCGCGTCACAACGTCGGCCACGCTCGTGCCCTCAAGCATGCGGAAGTTGATGTTGGCCCACATATCCTGCGGCATTACGTTGGCGCCGGTGCTGCCACCCTCGATCTGCGTGGGCGCGCAGGTGGTCGTCACCAGCGGATAGAGCTTCTTGCTAGCGAGGCACTCGCGAACGATGGCGTCCTTGTTGGAGGCAATCTCGTCGGCCGTGTAAAGCCCCAGCTCGACGAGCTGTGCGGCAAGCAAGTCGGTCACGCGCGTCGGCCACTCGATATCGCAGATTGCGGCGATAGCGCGGCTGAGCACCTCGAGCGACGTGCCGCCGTAGGGGTTGGAGGAATGCCCTCCCTCACTCTTCGTCTTGAGCACAATGTCGGCATAACCTTTCTCAGCCAGGTCGGCGTGCATGAGCCAACCCTTGCCCGCGCTGTACTCGGCAGCCGGAACGACGCGGTAGTCGCCCTCGTCGATCAGGTACTCAAGCTCAATGCCGCGCTCCTCGAGCGCGCGGCCGATGGCGCCTGCGCCGTACTGCGTCGTCTCCTCGTCCTGGCCAAAGGCCAGGAGCAGCGTGCGCTCGTGCTGCCAACCGTGCGCCAGCGCATACTCGACAGCCTCGAGAATACCTGCGACCTGGTCCTTCATGTCGATCGCGCCGCGGCCCCAGATGTAGGTGTCGTCCACGTGCCCGCTATAGGGGGCGTGCGTCCAGTCGGCCTCGGTACCCGGCACCACGGGAACCACATCCATGTGGCCCATGAGCATAACGGGCTTAAGAGCCGGATCGCTGCCGCCAAGCGTCACCAACAGCGAGTGGTCGATCAGCTTGACCTCGCCCGCCGCAAACACGCGCGGCCAGGCCTGCTGCATATAGGCGCACAGGTCGTCGAAGGGCTGCCAGTCCACCGCCCCGGCATCCATGCTCGAGATGGTCGGAAACGACAGCACGCGACCCAAGCGCTCGCACGCACCGGCCTCGTCTATATCGGCAAAATCGTCCTCATGCGCAAAGAAGCGCCAAACCTCGGCCATGACATCCTTTCGATTGTGACGACAAAGGCCGCCCCACGGGAGCGGCCCTGCCACGCAAGCGTTTGCGTCGGTTATTTGTCCTCGAGATAGCGAGAGAGGAACTCGCGAGTGCGCTGGTGTTTGGGGTTGCCGAAGAGCTCGGCCGGCGCGGCGTCCTCGAGCACCACGCCCTTGTCCATAAAGACCACGCGGTCGGACACGGTTCGGGCAAAGGCCATCTCGTGCGTGACGACGACCATGGTCATGCCGTCGGCCGCAA
>CAJKQY010000093.1:0-6566 GCA_905202145.1 uncultured Collinsella sp. | reverse complement strand
TCGTCATCACCGCCGACAACGTGTTCTGGTTCCTGGTCGCCTTTGAGCTCATGTCCCTTACGAGCTACTTCCTTGTCGTTATCGAGGAGAACAAGAACTCCATTAGGGGCGGTTGGCTCTACTTCGTCATCGCGCACGTGGGCTTCGTTCTCATCATGGCGAGCTTCCTGCTCATGACCAACGGCGTGGGCGGTTCCTTCAGCTTCAGTGATTTCCGTACGCATGACTTTGGACCCGCCGTCTCCTCCGCGTGCTTCGTCCTCGCGTTCTTCGGATTTGGCGCGAAGGCCGGTATCATTCCGCTGCACTCCTGGCTGCCCCAGGCGCACCCCGAGGCGCCGTCCAACGTGTCCGCCCTCATGTCCGGCGGCATGATCAAGATCGGCATCCTGGGAATCCTCAAGGTCGGTCTCGACCTGCTCGCGGGTTCGGGCGTCCAGCTCTGGTGGGGCCTCATGGTCCTGGTCTTCGGATCCATCTCGTCGGTCCTGGGTGTCGTCTACGCCCTCCACGAGCACGACATCAAGCGCCTGCTTGCCTATCACTCCGTCGAGAACATCGGCATCATCTTGCTCGGTGTCGGCGCGTCCATGACGGCGCACGCCCTGGGCAACGACGTCATCGCGACGATCGCGCTCATGGCCGCCCTCTACCACACGCTCAACCACGCCATGTTCAAGGGCGAGCTGTTCCTCGGCGCGGGCTCCCTGCTCTATGCCACGGGTACGCGCAACATGGAGAAGATGGGCGGTCTGTTCCGCCGCATGCCGGTCACGGCCGTCTGCTTCCTCATCGGTGCCCTTGCCATCTCGGCCATCCCGCCGCTCAACGGCTTCGTTTCCGAGTGGTTCACCTACCAGTCCCTGTTCAACATCTCGACGCTCTCCGACCCGGTCGTCATGGTGTTCGCCGTCGCCTCCGCGGCCGCCCTCGCCATCACCGGTGCCCTGGCCGTCACGTGCTTCGTGAAGGCCTACGGCGTCTCGTTCGCGAGCAGCCCTCGTTCCCAGGAGGCCGCGAACGCCAAGGAGTCCCCGGCTCCGATGTTGTTCTCGCAGATGCTCCTCGCGGCCATCTGCGTGGTACTGGGAATCGGCTCCCCGGTCATCGCCCCGGTTCTGGGCGACGTCGCCCAGAGCGTGCTTGCCGGCTCCGCCATCACAGCCACCTCGGGCGTGTCTCTCGTGAACGAGATTTCCGGTGCCGCCACCTCCACCCCCGCGATCGCCATCGCGCTCGTGGTCCTCACCGGCCTCGCGTTCGTGTTGAGGTCCTGCCTCGGCGCCAAGGCCCCCGCTAAGAAGACCGACCCTTGGGCGTGCGGCTACGAGCCCAACGAGCACATGCCCGTCGTCGCCACGAGCTTCGCGTCCGACGTCGAACTCTTCATGGGCCCGCTCTACACCCTGCGCGAGGTATGCACCAAGATCTGCTGGTCCATCGCGCACGTGTTCCAGAAGCTCACTGGTGTCGCCCAGGGCGTCGAGCCCCTGCCCGACCGTTTCCTGGTCGATGCACCGAGCGAGGGTGCCGACAAGCTGGCCGGCTTCGCCTCCAAGATCGAGGGCGGCAACTACTCCGTATACATCTGCTACATCGTCGCGGCGCTCGTGGTCTTCCTCGTGCTCGCCGTGGTCATGGTCTAGAGAGGGGAGAGGATATTATGAACATCGTTCTTGCGATGGCGCAGGGCCTCGTGGTCATGCTGGTCGCGCCCTTCTTCTCCGGCCTCGCCCGTGTGATTCGCGCGAAGATGCACAATCGCCGCGGTCCGTCCATCCTTCAGGATTACCGGGACCTCGCGAAGCTCATGGCGCGTCCCGAGTCCGTGAGTTCCGACTCGAGCTTCGTGCTGCGCATCATGCCGCCGCTGTTCCTCGCGGTGTCGTTTATGCTCGCCATGGGCCTGCCCATGTTCACGCTCCAGAGCCCCATGCCCGTCTTTGGTGACGCCATCACCATCATGTACGCGCTCGCGCTGTCCCGCTTCTTCTTCGCGCTGTCCGGCGTGGATTCCTCCAACGCCTACGCGGGCTTCGGCGGTATCCGCGAGCTCCTCATGAGCGTGCTCATCGAGCCGTCCATGCTCATCGCGCTGTTCACCGTCGCCATCGTGTGCGGCTCCACGGACATTGCGACCATGGGTCAGCACATCGTTACGGGCAACGTCTCGAGCGTCGTCGCCGTTATCCTCGCCGGCGTCGCCTTCGCGGCCGCCTGTTACATGGAGCTCGGCAAGCTTCCGTTCGATCAGGCCGAAGCCGAGCAGGAGCTCCAGGAGGGCCCGCTCGCCGAGCTCTCCGGCCCGTCCCTGGCCATGATGAAGCTCGCCATGGGCATGAAGCAGGTCGTGGTCGTCGCTTGGTTCACCTCCATCTTCATCCCCTGGGGAGAGCCCGCGACCATCGGCGTCACCGCTCTCGTGGGCGCCGTCGTCTTCCTCGTCAAGTGCCTGGTCGATTTCGTCGTCTGCGGCGTGCTCGAGAACTCCGTTTCCCGTTCGCGCTTCAAGGTGCTCGGTAACCAGACCTGGGCCGTCGTCGGCATCGCGGTCCTCGCGTTCGTCTTCGTCGTCGTAGGCGTGTAGGGAGAAGGGAGAAACTATGTCAATCGAATCGAGCTTGTCCCTCTTTGCCATGGTGGCGATCGCCGTCCCCATGCTGGGCTCCCTGCTCATCGTCATGCTGCCGCGTCCCTACGCTAAATGGATCTGCGCCTTTGCCGGCGGCATCGCCACGGTCGCTTCCGTTGGCTTGGCTGCGACGTTTGCCGGAAACGGCATGAACGCGGTCGATGTAACCTGGGCGAGTATGGGCCAGACCTTGGTCATGGGCTTCATATTCGACCGGATGAGCACGCTGCTCGCACCCGCGTTCGTCGCTATCGGCCTGCTCGTCGTCATCTATTCGTTCCCGTACATGAGCGATAAGAATAAGGAGCATCCCGACGCGCCCCGTCGTCGCTTCTACGTGTACTTCTCCACGTTCATCGGCGCCATGGCCGGTCTCGCCTACAGCTCCACCATCGTCGGCCAGCTCGTTTTCTTCGAGATCACCGGTGTGTGCTCCTGGGGCCTCATCAGCTACTACATGACGCCCACGGCCAAGAAGGCCGGTATGAAGGCGCTCATCATCACCCATATCGGCGCTCTGGGACTCTACATCGGCGCGGCCTTCCTGTTCGCCGGAACCGGCACGTTCGCGCTGAGCGCGATCTCCCAGCTCGATTCCGGTATGAAGACCGTCGTGCTGCTGCTCATCCTGTTCGCTGCTTGGGCCAAGTCCGCCCAGTTCCCGCTCTACATGTGGCTGCCCTCCGCAATGGAGGCCCCCACGCCCGTTTCCGCCTACCTTCATGGCGCGTCCATGGTTAAGGTCGGCGTGTGCGTGTTCGCCCGCGCTCTTGCGAGCGCCGGCGATATCCCCGAGATCGTCGGTTGGGTCGCCATCATCGACGCCGTCGTGACCATGCTCTTCGGCTTCCTCATGTACCTGCCCCAGAAGGATATGAAGCGCCTGCTCGCCTTCTCGACGATCGCGCAGCTCGCCTACGTGTTCTTTGGCCTGGGCCTCTCCGTGTTCGGAAGCCAGATGGCGTTTAACGGCGCCGTCGAGCACATCTTCAACCACGCGTTCACCAAGACCCTGTTCTTCCTCATCGCTGGCTCTCTCAGCTTCACGCTGGGAACCCGTATGCTGCCCAAGATCCAGGGCCTCATGAAGAAGTACCCGGTCACGGGCGTGGGCTTTGCGGTCGCCGCGACCGCTATCGCCGGCGTGCCCCCCATGAGCACGTTCTTTTCCAAGTTCCAGATCATTTCCGGTGGCTTCGCGGTTGGTGCTACCAACACGGTCATCTTTGTCCTCGTGTGCGTCATGGTCGTCGAGACCGTCGCCACCTTCGCATGGTTCCTGCGTTGGATGGGTAAGGTCCTGCCCGGTGAGCCGAGCGAGACCGTGGCCGCCGGCCAGCCCCTTCCGCGCGCCATGGCGTTCGTGTTCGTCGTCCTCATGATCATGGTCGTCGTCGCCGGTCCTCTGTCCTCTAGTTGGATGGGTTAGGAGGTAGGACATGGGTTATTCGTTAGTCAATATCCTGGGCGGTCTTCTGATCGTGACCTCCACCATGGTGGTCGTCTCGAAGACCATCCCGTCCGCCATCAAGTGGTACGCGATCCAGTCGGTTGTCCTGGTGGGCGTGCTGCTCACCCTGGGCCTCACCACCGGTGCCACCGAGCTTCTCATGTGGGCCGCGTCGGCCTTCGTCACCAAGGTGATCCTCGTTCCGTTCATTCTCAACCGTGCCTACAAGAAGATGGGTTCGCCTGCCGATAGCACGCTGACCTCCTCCATCAAGCCGGCCTGGACCATCATCCTCACCGGTCTGGAGGTGGCCGTCTGCTTCGCGGTGGTCACGCGCCTGAGCCTGCCCACCGCCGAGGTGGCCACTCCGGCCCTCGCCATCAGCTTCGCGCACTTCTTCGTCGGCCTCACGTGCATCATCTCCCAGCGCAACATCCTCAAGCAGATCTTCGGGTACTGCCTTATGGAGAACGGTGGCCACGTGACGCTCGCTCTGCTCGCGCCCACGGCCCCCGAGATCATCGAGATCGGCATCGCCACCGACGCCATCTTCGCCGTCATCATCATGTCCGCCGTCGTCGTGAGGATTTGGAACGACACCAAGTCGCTCGACTCCCACGACCTGACCGAATTGAAGGGGTAGGCCATGGATGTTTCAATGCTGACGGTCGCCCTGCTCGCTTGTCCTCTCGTGTTCTCCCTGATTATGGCTGCGCTCCCCAAGACGACGTCCTACAACGTCTTCGCGGGGCTCAACACCATCTCCGTCGCGGCGACCCTTGTCCTTTCGGTCGTCACCGCGGGAACCATGCTCTCGAGCGGGCAGAATATCGACGCTTTGGGCCTGTGGCTCCATCTCGATTCGCTCTCGTCGATCTTCGTCCTTCTGGTAGGCATCATCGGGTTCATCACCGGCGTGTACTCCATCTCCTATATCAAGATCGATATCGAGGAGAAGACCATGCCGGCCGAGCGCACCAAGCAGTACTACGCGCTGTTCAGCCTGTTCGTCTTCACGATGCTGCTCGCCTGCCTGTCCAACAACATCATCCTCACCTGGGCGGCGGTCGAGGCCACTACGCTGTCGACCGTGTTCCTCGTGGGCATCTACAAGAACAAGCAGGCGCTCGAGGCGTCTTGGAAGTACGCGATGGTCTGCACCGCCGGTGTGGCCTTCGGCCTGTTCGGCACGCTGCTCATCTACGCGAACGCCGCCGATATCATGCCCAACGCGCATGAGGCCGCCTTCCTCACCTCCATCATGCCCTACGCCGACCAGTTCGACCCGATGCTCGTGCGCCTCGCGTTCGCGTTCATCGTCATCGGCTTCGGCACCAAGGCGGGCCTGTTCCCCATGCACACCTGGCTGCCCGACGCGCACTCCCAGGCTCCGAGCCCGGTCTCCGCGCTGCTCTCGGGCGTGCTGCTCAAGTGCGCCATGCTGGTGATCATCCGCTTCTACTCCCTGTCCATCATCACGGTGGGCGACACCTATCCGCGAACGCTCCTGCTCATCCTGGGTACGCTGTCCATCCTGGTGGCTGCCCTGTGCATCTTCAAGCAGGACGATATCAAGCGCCGCTTCGCGTACTCCTCCGTCGACAACGTCGGCGTGGTCGCGCTGTGCCTGGGTATCGGTGGCCCGCTCGGTATCGCCGCCTGCCTGCTGCACTGCATCTTCCACGGCTTCACGAAGGCGCTCGCCTTCTGCATGGCCGGTAACATCCAGCACATCTACCACACCCGCGACCTGAACAAGATCAAGGGCGTCGTCGAGATCGCTCCCGTCACGGCAGCGCTCACCATCATCGCCCTGCTCGCGCTCGCCGCCTTCCCGCCGTTCGCCCTGTTCATCTCCGAGTTCCTCACCTTCGTGGCCGGCGTTCAGTCCGGTCCCATCTGGGTGGTCGTGCTCGTGGCCATCGGCCTCACCGGCGTGTACTTCGCCCTTACCGGCATCGCGCTCAAGTCCATCTTCGGCAAGGCGCCCGAGGGCATGAAGCGCCACGAGGTGCCCGCCCTCATGATCATCCCCGAGATCGCCCTCGCGATCGTGGTCATGTGGTTCGGTATCGCCACCCCGGTCGCCATCACGAGCGGCGTCGAGGATGCAACGTCCGTCGTTTTGAACCAGAGCGTCGAAGAGCTCCACGAGGCCCCTCTCTACCGCATGGTGTTCAGTTCCCAGACCAAGACAAGTGAGGTGAATTAGCACCATGGCAGAACCTGAAAAGAAGGACTACGCTCGTCGCTGCGAAAGCCACGTCGAGGCCCTGCGTGCTGCAGTGCCGGGCGCTATCGAGAAGGTCGAGTGGCAGTGCGAGGACCAGCTGACGATTACCGTCAAGCAGGACAAGCTGCCCGAGGCCGTCCACTACCTGTACTACGAGCGCTACGGCTGGATTCCCGTGATCATCGGCAACGATGAGCGCAGCCTGTGCGGCCGTTACGCCGTGTACTACGTCATCTCCATGGAGGGGGAGG
>CAJKQY010000092.1:0-6657 GCA_905202145.1 uncultured Collinsella sp. | reverse complement strand
AACAAATCCAAGTTAGACCATTTCAAATGGTTCGATGTCTGCCCGGATGCGACACATCTGGTGTGTCCATCCTCGCAGTATCCGGTTCTCAAGGTGCACGCCTGCGCTGGTTCCCGGTTCGACCGGGCCGCGCGGCAAGGAGATATATTGCCAGACCGGAGGGGCGCCGGGGGCGGGAATCTGGGCGTACACATTTCCTACACAATTTAAGATCCGACTAACGTTTGCCAGCCGTTACCTACCGCTCGCCGAGCATCTCTTTATATAAGGCAGCCTCATGGTTAAAGCGGATACGTTCCCCTAGCTAAAGCACAGCCAGCATCGAGCAACTCGTCACGTTCTTCCACCGAGAACCCCTCGGCGTAGACGCGCACCACCGGTTCGGTCCCGCTAGGACGGACCAGCAGCCACGTGTCATCCTCGAATGCCAAACGCAAGCCATCCATATGACTAACGTTTTGCGGCACCTTGCCACAAATCGACTTGGGGTTTACGCCCGGCAGCAGGGTTCGTAACGTTTCGGCATCTTCGGCCTCAAGGCGCAAATCGCGTCGACCGTAACTCGTCTTACCAAAACTGTCCTCGAGTTGGTCGACCAGAACGCCCAAAGGCGCGTCCGTCTTTGCCATAAGCTCACACAGAATCAGACAGGCGAGGATTCCATCGCGCTCGGGCATATGCGCGGCGATGCCGATACCACCGGCTTCTTCGCCGCCCATGAGGACGCCGCCCTTCTTCATCTCTGCCGCTATATATTTGAAACCGACTGGTTTGACGGTCACGCGGCAGCCAAGCGCATCGGCAATGCGGCGCACGAGCGTCGAGCATGAAAGATTGACGACGACGCGCCCCTTCAAATTACGAAATTGAACCAAGTCGCCCAAAACGAGCGCCATGATCTGATGCGGATGTATATATCTGCCGCGCTCGTCAACCGCGCCGATACGGTCAGCGTCGCCGTCGGTCACCAGGCCAGCGCAAGCTCCGTCCTCGATAACCGTGCGCTCGCAAGCGTCCACCCACGGCTCAACGGGGTCGGGGCAGATATCTTCTTGGTCAGACGCCTGCCCGGCGTGAATCTCGTGCACCTCAACGCCAAGCTCGCGCAGCAAGTCGGCTAGATAGCCCTGGGCTGCGCCGCCCATGGGATCGACAACCACGCGCAGGTGCGCGGCGCGGATGGCTTCGGCATCGACAAACGATGCCACCGTCTGCATATAGTCAGGAATGATATCCGCGGTGCGATATTGCCCCTCAATCCCCGTTGGCTCGGGAGCCATGGTCTCTTCGAGCTCTTCGATGACATCCTGGTTGGCGGTCGAGCCGTCACCCATGCGAATCTTGAGGCACAGATAGCCCTGCGGATGATGGGACCCCGTCACCATGAGCGCGCCGCACGCCTCACCGTCATAAGCCGCCGCCCACGTAAGGGCAGGGGTCGGGACAGGTCGCGAAGCGAGCACGGCGTCTAGCCCGTGCGCCGCTAGCACGCCCGCCGCAAGCTCAGCGAACTCGCGCGCCAGGGGCCGGGTATCGAACCCTATATATACCGTTTTGCCCGGATTGGTCTTTTGCCACAACTCGCCGACGGCATCGGCGATACGGGCAACGTTATCGGCAGTGAAGTCCTCATCGACGCGAGCGCGCCAACCATCAGTTCCAAAATGAATTATCGCGCACACGCGCAGACACCTCACAGTGTTTGGATCATGGTACGCATGGGGTATACCCGCAACGCACACCTAGCAACCTGCCAAAATCGTCATTCACCATTTGGGCAAACGCTACCGACGATGTGCAGGCAATAAAAAACCGCCCCGTATGGAGCGGTTTCGACCTTTATATATCGAGTGCCTCGGCCATCGCCGCCGTGGTGATCGCCGTGGTTCCACAGCAACTGCCCACCATTGCGGCACCGGCATGCTTCCATTCGATGCAAGCGCGCGCGAAGGCTTCGGGGTTCTCGCGCCACACAGGGCCATCCTGAGTTTGGACCGGATCGCCCACGTTGGGACGTACCGTGACGGGCGTAGTCGCCGATGCAACCATCCTGGGCACTGCCACGCTCGCGGCCGCAAGTGAACAGCAGTTAACGCCAACCGAGTTTGCGCCGTGCTTTTCGGCGTACAAAACGGCAGCCTCGATGTTGAGGCCATCGCCTAGCAGGTCGCCTTTATCGTCAACGACAAAACTTACCAAAACAGGCATGCCATCGGCGGCATCCTGGGCGCCGGCAAGCATGGGCTGCAGATTACGGATAGACGTCACCGTCTCGATCAGCAGACCGTCAACACCAGCATTGAGCAGGGCGTATGCCTGCTCTCGCGAAATGCCTCGGATTTCGCGATACTCGGCAGAGTCTTCGGCAAACCACTCAATGCCAATCGGGCCCATCGAGCCCAGCAGCAGCTGAGGGTGCGCCTGGCGCGCATCATCGACGGCACCGCGATTGACCTCAGCCACGGACGGCGTAGTCTGATCTTGCTTGAGGGCATAGCTTGATGCCTGAAAGGTATTGGTAATGAGCACCTGCGCACCGGCGGCGACATACAGGCGATGGATACGAGAAACAGTCTGCGGCTCGGCAAGGTTCCAAAACGCCGGTGGGATGTCGGCGGCATCGTATTCACTCATCAGCACGCTGCCCATGGGGCCCTGCGTCAACAGGGTCTCGCTCGACATGCGGCGCATAAGTTCCTCGCCGCCGGGACGGTTGTAATAACTCGTATCCATATATGTGTTTCGCTATTCCTCGACGCTGATTCCCTGTTTTTCGAGATAGGCGAGCCAGCGGCTCATCGTGTCCTCGGAAAGCGCATGTTCCATCATGCACGCCTCGGAATCGGCCCGCTCAAAATCGACGCCGAGCTCCTGGACCAAAAACGTACGGATAAGGCGATGACGATACCAGATAGCCGTGCCGACCTCGCGACCACGGTCGGTCAGGATGACCTTGCCGTAATGCGATTGCTCGACAAGCTCGGACGCCTTAAGCGCCGAAACCGCCTTATTGACCGATGCCTTGGAGACACCAAGACGCTGCGCGATGTCGACCGATCGCACGCCATTGGTCTCTCCTTCTTCGTTTTCGATGCGAACCATGCACTCCAAGTAGTCTTCGTTCGCCACTGTTAGGTGCAGCTCGCGCGAGCTATTTGTCGTATCCATGACCTTCCGTCCCTTCTGCGTTCAAAGGCTGATTCTACCCCATCCGCCCGTCGCGGTATGCTGTGGCATACCGTGCTAGAGTTCTTGTTGCACACGACGACCAAGATTGGAGCAGTCTTTATGGAAAACAACACCACGAACCCCGACGTCCTTGAGCGCTTTTTGCGCTACGTCCAAATCAACACGCAATCCGAGGATGCAAACTGCGACCAGGTGCCTTCGAGCACCGTTCAGTTTGACCTTGCCAACGTACTGGCCGAGGAGCTGCGCGAGCTCGGCGCGGCCGATGCCCATGTGACCGAACATGCCTACGTCTGCGCGCATATTCCTGCGAGCGCGAGTGCGGAGGACAAGCCCGCCCTGGGTCTGATCGCACACCTCGACACCACCGAGGTTGCGCCGGGCGCCGGCGTGAAGCCGCACATTGTGCGCTACGAAGGCGGCGATCTGGTCTGCGGTACCGTTGACGGCAAGCCCGTGGCCATGAGCACCGCCAAGCTTCCCGCCATGAACGACCTTGTGGGTGAGGACTTGGTCTGCAGTGACGGCACCACGCTGCTGGGCGCCGACGACAAGGCCGGCGTCGCCGAGATCATGGCGCTTGTCGCGCGTATCGCTCAGGACCCCTCGCTGCCCCACCCCGCACTCGGCATTTGTTTTTGCCCGGACGAAGAGATCGGTCACGGCGCCGAGCTGTTGGACATCGAGGCCTTTGGCTGCAAGTACGCCTACACTGTCGACGGCGGTCCCATTGGCGAGCTGGAGTGGGAGTGCTTTAACGCCGCCGAGGCAACCGTTCACTTTGAGGGCCAATCCATCCATCCCGGTGACGCCAAGGGCCGCATGGTCAACGCGGGCAATCTGTTCTGCGACTTTAACGCGCTGCTCCCTTATGTGCAGCGCCCGGAATACACCGAGGGCTACGAGGGCTTCTATCATCTTGAGGGCGTGTCTGCAACCGTCGACCACGCCACGGCGCGCTATATCGTCCGTGATCACGATGCCGCCAAGTTCCAGCAGAAGCTCAAGCTGATGGATGCCGCCGCAGCCCTGCTCAACCAGCGCCTGGGCGAAGAGCGCGTGACGGTCGAGATCAAGCAGCAGTACCGCAACATGGCCGAGATCGTGCGTGACTACCCCGAGCTTATCGATGTCGCCAAGGAAGCCTACCTTGCCTGCGACATTGAGCCCCAGGTGCTGCCGATTCGCGGTGGTACCGACGGTGCGCAGCTGTCGTTCCGCGGCCTGCCCTGCCCCAACCTTTCCACAGGCGGCTACTGCTACCACGGCGTTAACGAGTTTGTCCCGGTCAGCTCGCTCGTCAAGATGACTGACGTTCTCCAGGAACTCGTCGCCCGCTTCGCATAAGCCTGGCTGCACAAGCCTAATAGAGAAATCGCCCCGTCCTCACCAGAGAACGGGGCGATTATTTTTGGTGCACTGAGGACAGGTAGATGTGCACCAGCCTCTTGGCGTAAGAAGTGTCCCAAACTGCCGGCACATAAGGAACGTCCCCAAGTGCCAAGTGCCGCAAGAGTGTCCCCTTTGACTAGTCGTTAAAGAACGTCCCCAATGACTATCACTACACAGCATCGCAGGTTGAGCCAACGTCAGCGAGCGCCGCCCAAGGCGGACAAGTTGGCATGAAAAAGGCAGGGCATTGACCTTCTGGTCATGCCCTGCCTTTTGAGTGACAAATTGTCGCCTTGGGCGGTGCGCAGCGTCGGCCGGTCCGCCGTTCGGTAGAACGGCGGAACTAGTAGGAGTAGCCGTTGCCGTCGCCGGTGGGCTCTTCGTAGTAGTCCGAATCGCTCGAATCGCTTGAGTCATCGGAATCGTCAGAGCTGACCGACGAGGTTGCGGTACCGTTGGCGTAGTCGTCGGACGTGTTGCTGTTGAGGTCGCCAATCGTGGAGCTGGTACCATCGGACTGGCCCATGGTATTGGGGCCCTTGGGATCCTTACCAGCGTCGACGCGCTCCATCATTTCCTTAAGCTCGTCCTCGTAGACAAAGACGTAGCTCACGCCATCAATCATGGTGCTGGCATCGGCATACGAAGGCAAGTTGGCCGAATAGATGCCGTCAACATCCATGCCGCGCATGGCATTGACCGTAGAGACGATGTCCTGAACGCTCATATCGGTCACGAGCATGTCGGACAGCGAATTGACGAGGTCGAAGACCTTGGTGGCATCGAAGTTGTTGAGGATCTGGTTGGCGAGGGCGCCGAGCACCTGACGCTGGTGGCGCATGCGTGTGTAGTCGCCATCGGCATAGATGTAGCGGCAACGGGCATAGGTAAGGGCGGTCGCGCCATCCATGTGCTGCTGACCGGCGGTGATCTTAATGTCGAGATGTTCGGGGTCGTCGACATCGTCGGTTGCGTTAATGTCGATGCCGCCGACCGAATCAATAAGCGACTGCATGCCGTCGAAGCTGACCTCGGCATAGTGGGAAATCTGGACACCGCACAGCTCGTTGACCGCCTGGACCATGGCTTCGGCGCCGCCGTAGGTATGGCAGGCGTTGATCTTCATGGTCGAGCCGTTGTAGACGACCTTGGTATCGCGCGGAATGGAGATGAGCGTCGCCTGCTTTTGCGTGGGGTCGATACGCGCCAGGATAATCGAGTCGGCGCGGTATGTATCCTCGCCCGGGCGACCGTCAGTGCCAAGGAGTAATACGTAGAACGGGTCCTTTGCCTCGTCGGTATCAACCAGGATCTGGCGCAGGTTGTCGGTAATGACGTTGGAATCGCCGAGCTTGCCCATAATGGTGGCAAACCACAGGCCGGCGGCAGTCGTAGCGCTCAACAGCACACCGAGCACGGCAATGAGCGCGACGCGGCGAACCGTATGACCGCGACGGCGCTGACGGGCGCGCTCGGAATAGCGGGCAACGTTATCGCGGCTATAGATTTTTGCCTGAGCGCCGGTCGAAGGTCTTCGAGATTCCGTAATGGGCTTTTTCTTAAACATAGGCAACCTGCATTAGTAGATGACGGGATCGGGAACGGTGGCGTGCTCGACATGAGCGCCAAGCGCCTGCAGCTTTTCAACAAACCGCTCGTAGCCGCGCTTAATGTGATGGATGGCCGAGACCTCGGTCGTGCCGTCGGCAATTAGGCCGGCAACGACGAGCGCCGCGCCACCACGAAGATCCGGTGAGGTTACCTGAGCGCCAGAGAAGCCCTTGACGCCGTGAATCATAGCGTGATGGCTCTCGATGCGAATATCGGCGCCCATGCGCACCAGCTCGGATGCGAACATAAAGCGATTCTCGAAGATATTCTCGGTGATAACGGAGCTGCCGTCGGCCAGGGCGGAGAGCACCATGATCTGCGCCTGCATGTCCGTGGGGAAACCGGGGAACGGGAGCGTCTGGATGTCGACCGGCTTGATGCGCTCGGCACGCCTCACATGGACGCCATCCTCGACGCGCTCGCAGTCGATACCCATGAGCTCCATCTTCTTGAGCACCATGCCCA
>CAJKQY010000091.1:0-6700 GCA_905202145.1 uncultured Collinsella sp. | reverse complement strand
AAGAGGAGCAGGAGCAGCGGACCTGTTGCGATTGCGCTGTGGACAGAGTGCGTGGGTGCGTTGGACATGGCTGCTCCTTATCCCTCGTGCGCCGCACGGGGAGGTCGCGGCGCTTGGGATGAGGCTACCGCCATGGTTCATGCGGGTAAGTACCGGAAGCTGACCAAAAGCTTGCCCGATTTCTGACAAATCGAGCTCAAATACAACAATCAGATAAAAGCGCAGGTAGAAATAAATGAAAAAGGACCCCCACGGGTCCTTGTCTCCATATATTTATGAACTTATGGAAATAAATTCATATATTAAACAAGAAAAAAGATATTTGGATCGATGTGAAGACGGTAATCTCACATCGATCCAAATACAAGTCTATGACAGGAGCTGTTCGATTGTTGCCTTTTGGTCATCGCTGGCCTGTATGGCGGGATCAAAGATCGCGGTCGAGATTGGAAGACCCTTTATATTGACCGCTACCTTGATGGCAGAAATAAACAGATCGCAGGCGTCGTAGACGGCCATGAGCGACGAGATGCGCTTGGCGCACTCGATGGCGGTCGCGAAGTCGCCTGCCTGGTAGGCGCCGTGCAGCCTCACAAAGAGCTCGGGCTCCACGTTGGTGAGGCCACACAGAACGCCGTTGCCGCCGCTCGCGCGGTTGACCAGGTAGTACTCGTCGAAGCCGGAAAGGACCGAGAACTCGGGGTTGACCTTGCGGACGGCGCGGATGACCTTGCGCGTGTGACTGATGGTGTCGACCGTGTCCTTGATGCCGCAGATATTCGGATGGGCGGCGGCGAGCCTGGCCACGAGCTCGGGCGACAGGTCGGTGCCGGTGCGCGCCGGAAAGTTGTATAGCACGACGGGCAGGTTGGTGGTGTCTGCGATGCCACCAAAGTACTTTTCGGCAGCGTCGTCGGTGGGCCCGAAGTAGTACGGCGAGACCGCCAGAACTGCGTCGGCACCGGCCTTCTGGGCATAGCGCGTGAGTTCGAGGACGTTGTCGTAGGTGGTGTCACCCACGCCGACGAAGACCTTCATGCGGCCGGCGACCCGCTCGACGGCAAAGTCGATGACCGACTTCTTGTCCTCGAGGCTCACGCTGTAGAACTCGCCGATGCTGCCAAACAGCAGCACGCCGTTGATGCCCGCGTCGGCCAGGTGGTCCAGGTGCCTGCCCCACAGCTCGTAATCGATCTTTCCATCATCGTCGGTGATGGTGATGGAGGGGCAGAAGACTCCCTCAAACATGTGTCACTCGCTTTCCGGGGTCACACCCCCACGAATCCCTGCACTGCCGAGAAGGACCTAGAGGTAGTAGGCCTTGACGGCGTTATCGTAGAAGACACCCTGCTTCTCGGCGTCGGTGAAGACGTCGGAGTCCTCGATGAAGCTATAGAGGTCCTTGTAGTCGAACTTGGTGAGGACACAGGGGGAGTCGGTGCCCCAGATGATCTTGTCGGCGCCCAGGACGTCCTTCGCCATCGCGATGTACTCGAGCGCGGTGGGATACGGGTAGGCCTCGGGAGCGACGTTCCAGGGCAGCGCGGAGAGATCGACCCAGACGTTATCGTGGGCGAGGTACGGAAGCGCGCACTTGAGGACGTCGCCATCCTCAAGGGACGGGGCGAGCAGGTGGCAGACGACAATGTGCAGGCTGGGGTACTTCTTGGCCAGGCGATATACGGCCTCGGGCTGGCAGCTGGACTGGTTGGGGCTGCCGATGTCGAGCACCAGAGTGGCGTCCTCGACCTGGGCGATCCTGTCGATGAGGACCGTCATCTCGGGGCCGTCGACCGCGAAATCACGGTGGTAGCCGGAAAGGCCGCCGCCCACAGAGACCTCGAACTTGAAGACGTGGGCGTGCAGATCGTTGATGAAGTGCTCGAGGATCTGCTGGGCGCAACGGCAGAAGGGGTCGAGCATGACCGCGGCTTTGAAGCGGTCAGGGTACTTCTCGGCGCATTCCATGGCGTACTCGTTCTGCAGGCCGTACAGGACGCCCTGCAGCAGGATGGCCTTCTCGACGTCGTTCTCGTCCATGACGTCCATGAAGGTCTCAACGAGGTACTCCTTGTCTCCCTTGCCCTCGGGGATGATACGGAACTCTTCGCCGGTGGCCCAGCGACAGTTGCCGTTGCCCAGGGGGCGCAGCTCTCCGGCCTTGCCCATGGAGCCGATGTGGTCAAAGACGTGGGCGTGTGCGTCGATCTTCTTCATTTTGTTCTCCTTACGTCAAACAATGTCTAATGGATATATGGTCAGTGACGGATACGCTTTGCTGCCAGGTGGGCACCACCTCCAGTCGAACCCGCAGGCGCGGGACATAGAGTGGCCTTGCAATCCGGACGCTAGGCGGACTGCTCCTCGGCCTCCATCTCCTCCTCGGTCACGTCGTCGATCGGGACGAAGAGCGTGAACAGGAAGGCGAGGCCAAAGGCGAGCGCCAGCGAGATGCAGAAGGGAACGAACGCGCGGCTCATGAAGACGGGCAGCGTGGTGAGCGCGGGCAAAGCGAAGGCGGTGCCGGCGCAACCGAACAGGCCTGCCACGGCGGAGCCAATGCCGCCGGCGACGCATGCGCAGACCATGGGCTTCTTGAGGCGCAGGTTCACGCCGTACATTGCGGGCTCGGTGATGCCCAGCAGCGTGGTGAGCGAGGCGGAGATCGCCTGGGAGCGGAACTTCTTGTTCTTAGTCTTGAGGGCGACGGCGAGCGCGGCACCGCCCTGGGCGAAGATCGCGCCGCCGAACAGGGCCATGATGGTGTCGAAGCCGTAGACCGCGACGTTGTTCATGGCAATGGGGAACAGGGCCCAGTGCAGGCCGAGGATGACGAGGAACGGCTGGAACGCGCCGATCAGCGCGCCGGCGACGAGCGGCGAGAGGTTGTAGACGGCCTCGTAGCCCTGCGCGAGCCAACCGCCCACGATGGTGCCGAGGGGGCCGAAGACGGCCAGGGTGAGCGGGACGATAACGATGATCGTGATAGGCGGCGTGAACAGGCCGCGGAAGGTCTCGGGGATGATCTTGTAGCAGGCCTTCTGGACCCAGCTCGCGCAGTAGATGGCAAGAAGGATGGGGATGACGGAGCTGGAGTACGTCGCCTTCGAGAGCTCGAGGCCAAACAGGTAGACGGGCGCGTCCGCCGCCATGATGGTGGTGATGGACGGATACACCAGGATGCAGCCGAGAAGGACGGCGGTCACCGTGTCAACATCGAAGCGCTTTGACGAGGTGTAAGCAAGAAACACCGGGATGAAGTAGAACAGCGAGTCGGCCATCGCGTTGAGGATCGCATACGTGGTCGAGTCGTCGGTGACCATGCCCGAGACCTGCAGAAGCGTCAGGATGCCCTTGAGGATGCCGACGGAGACGAGCAGGTTGATAATCGGGAGGAAGAACGAGGACAGTAGGTCGATGACCGCGTTGACGCCGCGTTGGAACGCGTTGGGCGTCTTTTCTGGGGCTTGCGTGGTTGTCACGGTTTCTCTCCTTTCTGAAGCGTCCTGTCAGACGCTGGCCTACATATAGTTGCAGATGTGCGGAAGGGCGGTCTCGGTATAGCCAAGGGCCTCGGCGCAGACCTTGCGGCCGTTGCAGACGGCGATGATGTCGTCGAGCATCCTGTCGCGCATCTCCTCCATGGACTCGGGGCCGTAGATCGTCGGGCTCGCATCGAGGTCGGTGTTGTCCCTCATGGCCTCGTAGGTGCGCTTGTTGGCAGTCAGGCGATACACGGGCGCGATAGCGTTTCCGGTGGGGGTGCCAAGACCGGTCGAGAAGACCACGAGCTGGCAGCCGCCGGCGATGATGCCGCCCACGCTGGAGGGGTCGTTGCCGGGGGTGTCCATCACGACGAGGCCCTCGTGCGGATTGAGCTGCGCCGCGTACGGATAGACGGCGTTGAGGGGGCTGTGGCCTCCCTTGTGCACGCAGCCGAGAGACTTCTCCTCGAGGGTCGTGAGTCCGCCAGCCATATTTCCAGGGCTGGGGTTGCCCTCTCGCATCTCGGCGCCAAACATCTGGACGTATTTCTCGTAGTCGTAGACGATCTTGAGGATGTCGTCCGAAACCTGCTTGTCCTTCGCGCGGCGGGCGAGGATGTGCTCGGCGCCAAAGAGCTCGGGCGTCTCGCACAGCACGGAGGTGGCACCATGGTTGACGAGCCAGTCGGAGACCTCGCCGATCAGCGGATTGGAGCCAAGGCCGCTCGAGGGGTCGGAGCCGCCGCAGTTGGTGCCGAAGATGAGCTCGGAGATGTCAGTGGGCTCACGGACGCACCGGTCCGCCTCGGTGACCATCTTGCGTGCAAGGCGCGTGCCCTCCTCGATTGCCCTGATGGAGCCGCCGACCTTTTGGATGACCAGGGTCTCGACGGGCTTGTTGGTGCGCTCGCGAATCGCGTCGACCACGATGTCGTTCTGGCAGCCCTCGCAGCCCAGGGAGACGCAAACGACGCCATAGATGTTCGGGTTCGCAGCGTAGCCTGCCAAGGCAGCAATAGTCACCTTCTGGTCGCAGTCGACCTGCGAACAGCCATTCTGGTTGTGGAAGGAGACGCAGCCCTCAACCGCGTTCGCGATCCTCTCCGTGGTGTCGGAGGCACAGATGCTCGTGGGAAGGATCAGGACGTGGTTGCGGATGCCGATACGACCGTCCGGGCGACGGTAGCCCATGAAGGTGCGCGTGCCCTCCGCGGACGAGGAGGTCTTGGAGGCGACGGAGTCGGTGTCGGTGACGACGGAGTCCTTCAGGTCGTCGGAGCTGGCGCAGTTGTGCGTATGAACATGCTGCCCGCGCTTGATGTCCGTGGTGGCCACACCGATGAACTCGCCATACTTGACGACCTTCTCACCCTTGGGGATGTCCACGAGGGCAATCTTGTGGAACAGCGGGATGTCGTCGGTCACGGTAACGCTCGCCAGCGTGCCGTCCGGCATGGGATAGCGGGCCTCGGCGCCCGCCTCCAGTTGGTAGGTGGCGACGGCGACGTTGTCCCTCTGATCGATGACAACGGCGTTTTGGCCTTGGCTTACAACGTCTGACATGTTTCCTCCCTATGTCCACTTGAATAACGTTCGTATTTACGAACGTTATTCGTTATACGGAACAATATATATGAAATGCTGAAGATCTCACGCGGTCCCGCCGCGAATGGTTTTGGTTGGCCGGTGAACGGTTGCTTGAAGGGGCATGCCGCTATACTTACGGGGAAAGTTTGGGCGTTAATGAACAAGGAGAGTTGCCATGTCCTCGCGATATAATCCTGCTGGCCACCGCTCTACCTTGCGGGTTCTATCAATCTTTGAGGCCCTTTCGGCTACAAAGAGCGGACTTACCATGGCGGAGATATGCCGCATTGTAGGCGCTCCAAAAAGCAGTCTCTTCTCGATTTTGCACACCATGGCCGATTCAGATTACGTTAGTTATGACGAGACTACCGGTAGGTATTCGATTGGGCTTAAGACGTATCTGCTGGGCAAGGCATTCGATCGTGAGAGTGGGGGATTGTCCTCTTTTGAGACAGCCATGCGAAAGGTTGTCGCATCGTGCGGAGAGACCTGTCAGCTCGGTGTGCTCGACCACGGTCGTGTCCTCTATATTTCGCGCGTTGATTCCCCGCAGCACATCCGTCTTTCATCGGAAATCGGTAAGACCCTTCCTGCGCACTGCACGGCGATTGGAAAGGCGATTCTATCTCGATGGGATGAGGAGTCGGTTCGCTCGCTGCTTCCTGTCCCATTCGAAAAAACGACTGAGCATGCGGTAAAGCACATAGATGACCTGATGCGGCAGCTCGAGGAGGTCCGACGGTGTGGTTTTGCATATGACCATCAGGAGATGGCAGAAGGGGTTGAGTGCATCGCCGTTCCCATACAAAAAGGCGGGCGTCTCTATGGTTTAAGCGTTTCGGTCCCTGCGTATCGTTTTGACACTGAGGTGCAAAACGGGGTAGAACACGCGCTTTCTGATGCAAGGAACCAGTTGGAACGCGTTTCGTAGGCTTTTGTGCCGCAGTGCGCGGTACGCGATTGCATAGTGATAACACGCCGCATTCATATTGCCCCCTTGAAATGCTCGGTATATACTATCCAAGCATTTCATTTATCCCAATGCGCAATTGCGGGCATCGCCAAGTGGTAAGGCATCAGCTTCCCAAGCTGACACTCGCGGGTTCGAGTCCCGTTGCCCGCTCCATTCGAATTTCAGGCACGGTAACGTTTCGTTACCGTGCCTTTTTCAATAAAGTGCCGGGACTCGAACCCGCCAGGGTGCGAGCGTAAAGCAAACGCGAAGCGTTTGTAGCGAGCAGGCGAAGGCGCCGGAAGGCGCCTGAAGCCGGTGCGGATTTGCGAAGCAAATACGCGGACGTCCCGTTGCCCGCTCCATCGAGCATGGGAGGCCTCGGGAACATCGGATTCAACCCGCTTTCCCGTGCATGCGCGCCGACCGTGGCATGCCGCCCGCAGCCGGTGCGAATTTGCTTCGCAAATACGCGGACGCCCTCATGGCCGCTCTATGCTACAAAATGTTAGGTTAATGCCCGTTATCGTTACTTGCACCCGCGCACGGTACAATGGTTGGGTTACGACCAACGTGCCAATAACCAAAAAGGAGCCGCTATGATCGATCGCTATACCCGCCCGGAGATGGGACACATCTTCTCCCTCGAGAACAAGTACGCCATTTGGCAGGAGAT
>CAJKQY010000090.1:0-6728 GCA_905202145.1 uncultured Collinsella sp. | reverse complement strand
GGTCGTTGTTGCGCTCGTCTTTGCGCTCGTTACGCTCGTCGTTGCGCTTGTGCTGACGGCGGTTGGGGCGGGCGTTCTCGTCGGTCTCGGCGGTCGTGGCGCCCTCGGCCGCCGGTGTTGCGGCGTCGGTGCCGGCCGGGACTTCGTTATCGGCCTTGGTATCGGCATCGGCATTGGGCTCAGCATCGGCCTGCCGCTCGACGGCCTTAGCCTTTGCAGACTTCTTGCGCGTACGCTTGGGTTTATCGGTTACCGGCTGATCGGCGTTCTCGGTCTCGGGAGCGACGTCAGAGGTTGCCTCGGCGACCTCATTGGCGGCATCCTCGGACGCGTCCTTTTTTGCACCCTTGGCCTTGGATGAGCGCTTGGAAGCGGTACGACGGCTACGACCAGGGCGGACATCGACCGACTCGCCCTCGGCAGCGGACTCGGTGGCTGCAGCGTCCTGGGCAGGAGCGTCGGCGACAGGCGCGGGCGCAGCGGTCATCGCGGCGTCCTGAGCTGCGGCTGCTGCAGCGGCGGCGGCAGCTTTCTCGGCCTCGACGAAGGCCTTGGGCTTGCGGCCGCGACGGTGCGGGCGAAGAGCGGGATCGACAACGGGAACCTCGTTGGCCTCGACAGGTGTTGCAGACTCAGAGGGCTGCGCACCCTCCCCTACTGCAGAACGAGTCAGAGCTTCACCGGACTCTTGAGCCACCTGCTCAGCATCCTGCTGAGACTTGGCCGCACGACGACGCGTGCGCGGAGCCGGCTTCTCGGTCGGCTGCCCCGCGACAGGGGCCCCGATGGCCTCAGGCGCCTCGGAGACGACCGGCGCTGCAAGCTCGGTCAGCGCTGCGGCCTCGCGCTCGGCAGCACGGCGACGGGCGCGCACAACCTGAGCCTCGCTAATCTGCGCCAGCGCACGGGCCTGCGCGACCTCATCGGAAATGGGGGTCGAAGCATCGGCGGCAGTGGGCCGCTTCGCGCGCGTGGTGCGCGTCGTGCGACGCTTGGGCTTGGCAGCCTCCTCGCCGTCAGCGGCGGACTTAGGCGCACGGCGTGTACGCTTGGGCTTTACGGGCACGGCATCATCTTCGGCGGTAGGGGCAACTCCCTCGCCAGCGGCAGGCGCGACCTTCTCAGCCGATGCGGGCGCAGGCGTCGAAGCGGCCTTGGGGGCCTCAGGAACCGAAGCCTGCACCGGCGCGGGCATCGCGGCCTGGTCCGACGCAACCGGTGCAGCGGGAGCGGTTTGCGCCGTCGTTATTTCGTTTTCTTGCTGTTGATCAGACACAGTGTTTGCTCAACTTTCTTTTCAAGCCCTGTGATCACATGCTCCCTGCATATACCTTCAGGGCGGCTAAACAGTCTAGCTCCGTACAAAAACGACGGACATCATTGATCTGTATCGAGATGATTGCGTCATATACGCAGCGTTAGTGTAGCACAACCGCCACCACCTGCAACTTAGTCATCGGGGACGTTCTTAAACGACTAGCCACAAGGGACACTCTTTACAAAGCCACGGGCGGCGATGTCCCCCTCTCATAAGTTGCGGTGAAATAGTTCACAAATCCCGGCCAACATCTATCAAACAGGAACTATTCCACCGCAACTTACATGGAGAGGCCAGCCGAGCCCCCAAAGATCCTAGTGACCACGAGGCACGAAAGCAAGATCGTCGGTCCCAGGATCGGCTCGCCACGAATCGCGCCTATCTACTACGTTTGACCCGCGACCCCTGACCATTCCCCCGATCTTCCTAAAATCGCAAGCCAGCTACCTGCAGTTTTAATATCGCACCTTGCGACATGCTTCGGGGTATGCGACTAAACGTAGTAGATAACCCCGATTCGTGGCGGACGGTTTCGCACCGCTCCCCCCCCCGGACAAAAATGATCCGTTTTCCTCCGTCCCCAAGGGGTCGTTTTCAAAACGATCGCGGATTACGGTGCAAGAACGGCGCAAGCCAACCATACCCCGCATTTTCAAGAAACTATAAAGCGTCTACCTGCGGTTTTAATTTCGCTATTGGCGCCATGATCGCCAGTTGGCGATTCAGCCCCGTAAACCGGTATAGTTGCGTTTTTGTAGCATTTTCCAACACGCCAAAAAGCCCCGCCAAACGCAAAAAGCCCGACCTCCGCATGGAAATCGGGCTTATAGGGCTCAGCGAAGCCGAACCTACACGGTCAAACGACCCGTAGATTACATCTGCTCGGGTGCGGAAACGCCAACGAGGGTGAGCACCAGGGCGAGCGTCACGCGGACGGCGTCGCAAGCGGCCAGACGGGCGCGCGAGAGCTCGGGGTCGACGGGACGGCCCTCGCTCGGCAGCACCTGGCAGGCAGCATAGAAGCTGTGGAAGTCGCCGGCGAGCTCCTCGGCAAAGTGCGTCAGACGGAACGGAGCGCGGTCGCGAGCGCAGCTGGCGATCAGGTCGGTGAGCTCGTTGAGCTTACGCGAAAGGGCGAGCTCGGTCGGGTCGGTCAGCAGCGAGTAATCGACGTTCTCACCGATAGCCTTGGCGGCGACGGCCTTCATGCCCATCTCGTCAGCCTGCTCGGGCGTAACGTCAGCGGCGCGACGCAGGATGGAGCACACGCGGGCGTGAGCGTACTGCACGTAGTACACCGGGTTGGAGTTGTCGCGCTTCTTGACGGCCTCGATATCGAAGTCGACCATCTGGTTGGAGCTCTTGGAGATGAGCGTGTAACGAGCGGCGTCGGAGCCGACCTCGTCGACGAGCTCCTGCAGGGTCACCATGGTGCCCTTGCGCTTGGACATACGGACGGGCTTGCCGTTGCGCAGCAGGTTGACGAGCTGGCCCAGCAGAACCTCGAACTTGCCGGGGTAACCGAGAGCGTCGCAGACGCAGCGGACGCGCTCGATGTAGCCGTGGTGGTCGGCGCCCCAGATGTCGATGACGTGGTCGACGCGCTGGAACTTGTCCCAGTGATAGGCAACGTCGGAGGCGAAGTAGGTGTACTCGCCGTCGGACTTGATCAGAACGCGGTCCTTGTCGTCGCCCAGATCGGTGGAGCGGAACCACAGGGCGCCGTCCTTGGTGTAAAGATAGCCCATCTTGTCGAGCTTCTCGAAAGCGCGATCGACGGCGGAGGTGCCGGCGGTCTCGCCCTCGGTGTCCTTCACATACAGCGAGCGCTCGGAGAACCAACGATCGAAGTCGCAGTTGACGGCGTGGCAGAGTTCGCGCATGTTGTCGATCATCTTCACGTAACCGCGCTCACGGAAGCTCTCCATGCGCTCCTGCGGATCGGCCTCGACCCACTTGTCGCCGTCGGTGCGCCAGAACTCGGCGGCCTCGTCGATGATGTAGTCGCCGCCGTAGGAGTCCTTGCCCAGAGTCTCGGCAAAGTTATCCTGATACGGATGGGTCTCGGGGTGCTCGTCGTTCTCGTCGGCGACAAAGGCATCGCGGTCGGCGATCAGCAGCTTGTGAGCCTCGTCGATATCCACGCCCTGCTTGGCGATGATGTCGGCAAGCTGCATATAGCGCGTGCTGATAGAGTTGCCGAAGGTGTTCATCTGAGAGCCGTGGTCATTGATGTAGAACTCACGCTGGATATCGTAACCGGCGTGGTCCATAACGCGGCAGAGGGAGTCGCCCAGAGCGGCCCAGCGGCCATGGCCGATGTGCATGGGGCCGACGGGGTTTGCGGAGACAAACTCGACCTGGGTCTTCAGGCCGCCACCGACGTTGGACTTAGCGAAGTCCATGCCCTTCTCGCGGGCCTCGCCAAAGATGGCGTTCTTGACGGCGACGGAGAGGTAGAAGTTGATGAAGCCAGGGCCGGCGATCTCGACCTTCTCGATCGCGGGGTCCTCGGGCATATGGGCAACGACGGCCTCGGCGATCTTGCGCGGGGCGCAGTGGGCCAGCTTGGCGGACTTCAGGGCCATGGTGGAGGTCCACTCGCCATGAGAAGTGTCAGCCGGTCGCTCGATGGCGCAATCGTCAAGTTCAAATGCGGAAAGGTCGCCGGCCTCCTGGGCCGCAGCAAGCGCAGCGCGTACCAGCTCTTCAATCTTCTCGGGCATAGATCCTCCTTGTGTTAAAGCCCCCGAGCTCTTGGTCACTCGTAGGGCAAAAGCCAGAGTTTGTAGCACTCTATCACAAGCGGTAGCTACTGTCGCAGGGTAAAGCTCATAGATATTGCATATGCACAAAAATGACTACAGCTCTCGCGCGGCGATACAAAGTTGGCGGTTTGCCTGCAGTTTATACACGTTCTAGAAATGCATAAACATATGCATGAACCGCTCAGAGTATCGAATACTCTAACCTATCGGAGTTGTGTGCTTTTCCTGCATAAAGTAATGGTTTGCGCACGTCAGCGTGGTATTCTTAACATACGTAAATTCGTATAAGTTGGAGGTAGCATGTTCTCAATCGGTCAACACGTCATTCATCCGGGTCAGGGAGTCTGCACCGTCGTCGGTTTTAGGGACGACACGCCGCAGCCCATGCTGTTGCTCGAGACCAAGCAGGGACACGCGCAGACGATCCTCATGTACCCCGTGGCGCAGGCCGATCGTTTGCACGCCGCCATCTCCCAGCAAGATGCAGAGCACCTGCTGAGCCACTACGACGAGCTGGAGTGCGACACCTTTACCGAGCGCAACAGCTCACTTGAGGAGACACACTTTAAGCAGCAGCTCAAGCTAGGTGCGCCCGAGACGGTCCGCGTGGCAAAAACCATGATGCACCGTATTCGCCAGGCCGAGGAAGCAGATAAAAAGCCCAGCTCTTACTACATGCGCGTACTCAAGGAAGCCAAGCGTCGCTCCATCGAGGAATTCGCTGTGGCCCTGGGCGTCACCGAGGAGGACGCCGAAGCCCGCCTAGCCCAAGCCGCCCTTAACTAACCTGCCAAAACCACCACAAAGGGGACAGGCACCTTTGTGGTGGTTTTCTTGTTCTAGTAGTATTCATTCTTATCGATACCTACGAGCACAAGGAGTCTGTCATGGCAGAGCTGCTTACCGCCGGAATCACCCGCGACCGTGCATTCGAACTGCTCAACGAGCACAACAAAGATCCGTTCCACATCACCCACGGCGAGACGGTCGAGGGCACCATGCGTTACTTTGCGCGCGAGTTCGACCCCGAGAACGAGGAGTTTTGGGGCATCGTCGGCCTGCTGCACGACTTGGATTGGGAGGAACATGAGGACGACCCTGTGAACCACACCATCTATGCAGCCGAGATCCTTGAGGGCGAGGGTGCATCTCCAGAGCTCATCCGTGCCATTCAGACGCATACCTCGGACTTCAACACCTCGCTGCCCAAGCCCGAGTTGCAGATGGAAAAGATCCTGTTTGCCTGCGACGAGCTCACCGGCCTGATCGGTGCTGCTGTGATCATGCGTCCGAGCAAGAGCGTCATGGACTTTACGACCAAGTCGCTCAAGAAGAAGTTCAAGGACAAGCGCTTTGCCGCCGGCTGCTCGCGCGACGTGATTTCGCAGGGCGCCGAGATGTTGGACTGGGAGCTCCCCGAGCTCTTCGACCGCACCATCGCGGCCATGCAGTCCTTCGCCCCCGATCGCGACACCTTCCAGGCCTAACCGCCCACGCCGCCTATAACCACCACAAAGGTGCCTGTCCCCTTTGTGGTGGTTTTCGTTTACGAGGAGTTTAGGGGCGGACCTGGCCGGTGCCGCGGAGCTTGTATTTGTAGGTGGTGAGGGCCTCGGCGGCGAAGGGGCCGCGGGCGTGGAGCTTTTGGGTCGAGATGCCGATCTCGGCACCCAGTCCAAACTCGCCGCCGTCGGTGAAGCGCGTGCTGGCGTTGGCGTACACAGCCGAAGCATCGATTGCGTCCAGGAAGCGCTCGCAGGCGTCCACGTCCTCGGCGATGATGGACTCGGAATGCATGGTGCCATAGCGGTTGATGTGCGCGATGGCCTCGTCCTCGTTCGCAACGACCTTCACGCTCATCTCGAGCGCCAGGTACTCGCGACCCCAATCCTCCTCGGTCGCGGCCACGTAGTCGTCGCCCTCGGCAAGACCGGCGTCGGCGCATGCGGCGCACGTGGCCTCGTCGCCGTGAATCAGCACACCGTGGTCGTGCAGCACGGCCACGACCGCCGGCAAAAACGAATCTGCCACGGCACGATCGACCAGCAGCGACTCGGCGGCATTGCACACGCCCACGCGCTGGGTCTTGGCATTGACGATAATGTTGAGTGCCTTATCAAAGTCGGCGGATTCATGCACGTAGATGTGGCAGTTGCCAGTGCCCGTCTCGATCACCGGCACAAGCGACTCGCGCACGCAGCGCTGGATCAGGCCTGCACCGCCGCGCGGAATGAGTACGTCGACGATACCGCGGAGCTTCATGAGCTCGCCAGTGGCCTCGCGGTCGGTGGACTCGATCATCGACACGGCCTCGCGCGGGAAGCCCTTGGCCTCGAGCGCATCGGCCAGCAGCTCGGCGATCATGGCACACGAGTGATAGGCCAGCGAGCCGCCGCGCAGAATGCAGGCGTTGCCGGTACGGATGCAGATACCTGCGGCGTCGGCCGTCACGTTGGGGCGCGCCTCGTAGACCATAGCGACCAGGCCCAGCGGCACACTCACACGGGTCAGGTCCACGCCGCTTGCAAGCACGCGGTGGTCGAGCACGCGGCCCACGGGATCGGGCAGCTCGGCGAGCTTTTCCAGGCCGGCGGCCATGCCCTCAACGCGCTCGGGCGTCAGCAGCAGGCGATCGAGCAGTC
>CAJKQY010000089.1:0-6853 GCA_905202145.1 uncultured Collinsella sp. | reverse complement strand
CTATGCCGATGCAAATCGGCGCTTATTACTTTTCAGCAGCCTTATTGAGAAAGCCGGAAACGATAGCAAACGCAGCAATCATAAGGTTGCAGGCAATGCAGAAGATAAATACTCCCTGGAATGACCCTGCCATGCCGTAAACCTTCATCATGACCGGCATTCCAAAAGCACCGACGACATAGCCCGCTGAGCAAACGATCGAATAGATCCTTCCAAAATCGCGTGATCCAAAGAGCGAGAGGAGAAGCATCGGTATTGCGGTTCCGACGATGGCGAACATGACATCGTTTACACCAGCTGCAATGATGGAAACGGTCTCATTGCTTCCGCCAATGATAAGAAGCAGGAATGAAAGAATGCTGACACCTGTCCATGCGACCGTTGCTTTAATAGCGCCAAGCTTGTCGCATGTTTTGCCCACGAAGGGATTTAGGAAGATATCGGAGAGTGAAGCTGCCGAGACCATTAAGCTTCCTACGATAGGATTGAAACCGACCTCGCTTGCATAGGTTGGAAACAGCTGGTTCATGCAGCAGGTGAGCTGCGCCACGCAAAGCAAGAGGACACAGAGAATAAAAGACGGCGTTTTCGCGGCATCGCGGAGTGCCATGCCCGAAAGGACATCTTCCTGCTCATCGGCGCTGCAGCTCTCATGGGTTTCGGAGGCGGTCTCTCCGTACGGAAGCATATTGCGATCAGAGGGGTTAAGGCGAATGATAAATGCGCTTGCAGGCAAAATCATAGCTGCAGAAACGGCCGCAAGCACGATGTATCCCGTACGCCAGCCTTGCTGCTCGATGACCAGTGTAATGACAGGACTCAATAACAGCGTGCAGAGAGAATTAACGCCCCAAGCGAGGCCGATGGCGAGACCGGACGATTTGCTGAACCATTGGTCAATGACATCGGACATGCAGACGCCCGTTGTAAACGAAAAGCAGATGCCGATCACTGCGGCGGAGACGGTGAACATCCAGACCTCGGTGTAGAACGCCATTGCGGCGCCGGCGGCAATAAGGACGAGTTCAATGCAAATATGCCATGGCTTGCCGATTACTTTTGGAATGAAGCGACTCAAAAGCGGAAGCCCAAGCGCAAGGCCAAGAAGAATCGCGGTGAAATAGAAAGAAAAAGAAGTGTAGTCAAAGCCCAGATCTTCACATACTGGAGCAACGAATGAGCCGGCAATAATGCTATATGTGCCAGTTGTTCCGGCGGACATTAAGCCGAGCGCAATAACGACGACCCAAGCAAATGCGCCGCTTTCACGGAGACAATCTTTTTTGGCTGGTGTGGTGAGAGTCATGGTTGCTCCATTTCTATCGGCAATACATCCTATATGCCTACCGATAGGTATATAAACCAGAGGACTCTTCGTCAAGCATTAAGCGGGGAGAGGGAGTTCTTAACCTGCCGAACGGTAATTAGACCCCGTTTTCGCAAGGGTCTCAATGTGACAAAAGGACTGTCCCTTTGTCACATTATTCGGAGCGCAGGGCTTCGACGGGGTCCTTCTTGGATGCGCTACGGGCCGGCAGCAGGCCGGCAACAACCGTCAGTAACACCGAAATTGCAATGAGCACCAGCGCATCCTGCACGGGCAGACTCATTAGGTTGGGGACCTGTTTGACCGCAAGCGCCCAAGCATTGACCGGGAAGCTCACGGCCACCACGACGACAACAGCAAAGACGCCGGCAATGAGGCCCTCGATAAAGGTCTCGGCATTGAATACGTTGGCCACGTTACGCTTTGACGCGCCGATCGCGCGCAGGATGCCAATCTCCTTTTTGCGCTCCAGTACGCTGATGTAGGTGATGATGCCGATCATGATGGAGCTCACCACCAGACTGATGCTCACGAATGCGATGAGCACCAAGCTGATGGTGTTCACGATGTCGGTCACCGAACCCATGATGATACCCATGTAGTCGGTGTACGAGATTGCCTGCTCATCGTGGCCGGCGGCTTTGACCTGCTTGTTGTACGCGTCGATGTGATCGAGCACGCGCTCCTTGGCCTCAAAGTCGCGCGGGAAAATCTTGACCGAGATGGGGTCGGCCTCGTCCGCATAGCCCAGTGTGGTCAGATTGTTGTCGTAGGTGAGCTTCGACGCCTTGGCATAGCTCATCATGAGCGAACTCAGGTCCTCGGCGTCCATGTTGAAGTGAACGGCATTGGCAAAGGCGCTCGCATCCACGTGCATGGCGCTCGCCAGGCTGGCAAAACTCGAAGACATCTGCGTCGCCATCTGTCCCATGAGCCCCGCCGCGCCTGCTTTAAGCTGGGACGATACCGTTGTCGCAATCTGGTCGCTGATTGTCTTCATCACCTGGTCCATAGCCTGCTGCAGATACGGAGCCAGCTGCTTTTGCACATAGTCGGTCATCGCCCGCTGCAGACGCTCTGCCAGGGCATCGCCGCCGAGGGCCTTGAGCTGAGCCAGGCATTGCTGGGCTGTGGCATCATTCTCAAGATACGTCGAGAATGCGGCAGCGAGCTTTGACGCGTCCTTAAGATCATCGGGTGTCAGCGCCTTAAACTGATCAGACTGCAAAAAGCCCTCAAACAGCTGGTTGGCAAGCGTTCCCACCTGCTGCATTTGCTCGGGCGTGAGTTCCAGACCGTCAAAGATACCCGAGAAATCTGGAGCCGGCGCTTTTGCCATGATGTCGCTGAAGTCGATGTTCTTCCCAACACCCGAAAGGTCAATGTCCAGCCCGGACAAATCGATACCAGAAAGGTCCATACCGCCGGCTGCACCCGAGAGCGCAGACGCATCGAACGAGAACGCGCTCTTGAGCGCCGCCTCGTCCACACTGAACATGCTGCCCAAATCCACGCCTTGCTTGGCCTCGCCCTGCAGTTCATCGAAAGACTTGCCCGTAAAGACATCCGTCTCGGGGTGGGCGAGTTGCTCCTGCACAATCTGCGAATCGGCGGCGCGCTCCATAAGCTGGCGAGTCAGCGCATGCGTGTAGGCAATGCCCGGGGTCAATGCGCTCGCATTGGCCGTCTCGTTAGGTCGTACCACGCCCACAATGTGCACGTCGATACCGTCGGCAACCTTGGCGGCCATAAAGTCGGCGTCGCCAGACATGTCAGCCCACATGCCAGTCTCTTCGTTTTTGCGATAGGCATCGGCCGGCGACAGCACCTTAAACGTCGTGGACAGCGCATCGTCATAGGTAAAGTCGGTGCCGGTCTCGGGCGTTTCGACCCCACCGTCAGCCGTCATAGCGCTGTTTACCAAATCGTTGAGCTCATCGATATCCAGCGCACCGATGCTGTAGAGCGTATAGTCGCCCACCGTGCCACGACTCGAAAGCACCATCACGGCTTCGTTGGCAGACGTGGGCCAATGACCGGCGACGACATCGTACTGGCTGTCGAGCAAGCTCTGGTCGTCAATCATCTCGTTAAAGACCGAGGTTCCCATGGATTCCATGCTCACCGTTGCCGCCGAGCTCGCGCCTCCGCTCATGGCCTCGGTCATAGCGTTGGGAACAAGCCGGACGGGCTTCTCGTCGCCCTTGCCCGCACGATAGACAACCGGCGTCACGCCGTAGCCGTACTGGATAGCGTTGACTTCTTTATCGATGCCGTCGCCGCCGCCGTCAAGCCATGCCTTAAAGCTCGTCATATCGTTAGATTTAACACTTGCGAACATATCCTTTACGGCTGTGACCACGGGAATCTTATCGGTCCCCTTAGCCTTGCCACCGATGGCGTCATCGGACGAGCCCTCGCCCTTGGATGCCTCCTCATCGGTAGCCCTCTGCCCACCCATCATGGACGACAGGTCGTAGTCCTGCTTGGAGATCGTAAGCGGGTAACTCGAGAGCGTATCCTCCTCGACCTTTTTGATGTAATTGTTCACGCCGTTGGACAGCGCCAGAATCGCCGCGATACCGATAATGCCAATCGAGCCCGCAAAGGCAGTCATGGCCGTACGGCCTTTCTTGGTCATGAGGTTTCGGGCAGAAAGCCCCAGCGCCGTCACAAAGCTCATCGAGGTTTTGCGCGTAGGCTTAGCCTCGCGACGCGCGGCCTTTGCTACATCAAAGGGGTCGGAATCGTCGGTGATCTTGCCGTCCGCCAGGTTGACGATGCGCGTGGCGTACTGGTACGCCAGCTCGGGATTGTGCGTGACCATAATAACCAGACGGTCGCGCGCCACGTCCTTGAGTAGATCCATGACCTGTACGGATGTCGTTGAATCCAAGGCGCCGGTCGGCTCGTCTGCCAGCACAATCTCGGGATCATTAATCAGGGCGCGGGCGATGGCCACGCGCTGCATCTGTCCGCCCGATAGCTGGCTCGGGCGCTTGTTAACGTGCTCGCCCAGGCCGACTTTCTCCAACGCCTCGCGCGCACGCTGGCGGCGCTCGGCATGCCCCACGCCCGTGAGCGTGAGCGCCAGCTCCACGTTTTCCAAAATGGTCTGATGCGGAATGAGGTTATAGCTTTGGAACACAAAGCCGATGCGGTTGTTGCGGTAGGCATCCCAATCGCGATCGTGAAAGTCCTTGGTCGAAATACCGTCGATCAGCAAGTCGCCCGAGTCAAAGTGGTCGAGTCCGCCAATAACGTTGAGCATCGTGGTCTTGCCCGAGCCCGAGGGGCCCAGAATGGCCACGAACTCGTTATCGCGAAAAGACAGGCTTACGTTGTCGAGTGCCACCTGCGTAAACGACTGCGTAACGTACCTTTTGCAAATTCCTTTGAGCTCCAGCATGGACGGCAACCTCTCCTGCGCAGGCACCCTGCCCGCTCTCCTCCGCCGTTCGTATTCGACGCGTTTGTCCTACTCTATCCCCATTTTTTGCCGGAACCAGTGAGGAATCTAACGAACCGCGCCAAAAAACGAACGGGACGGTGCCTAAAAGAAGAGGTCCCGAGCGGGACCTCTATATGGTGGAGCTTATCTTGAAAGGTAGCGGACTACTTCGCACAGCGACACACGATCCTCGATATGCTTTACGCGTTTTCTACTGCTCGCTATTCGCAATCGCCTGGTCGATAAGCTTGTTGAGTGCTGCGCGCTGCTCAGCGGAGCTGATGGCTCCCACGATTGGATCCCCTACGATGTTGCCATTCTGATCGATGACATACGTTGTCGGGAACGAGAACAAATCTGACGTAAACTTACCGGCCTCGCTATCCGACTTGAACCAGATGTTCTTATATGTCACGCCCTTCTTGCTCAGCACGTCCTTGGCATCTGCAATCTCGCCCTTGTTGCCATCGAGCGTAAAGGAATTGACGCCCACGACCTGGCCGCCCTTCTCGGCAAGCTCCTGATTCAGTTTCTCAAGATCGCCCAGCTCGCCCACGCACGGCTTGCAAGTAGTGAACCAGAAGTTCATGACGGTGACCTTGTTCTTAGAGAACAGCTCGTCGCTGTTCATGTCGTTGCCATCCAGATCCTTGCCCGTAAAGCTGGGGAACTTCGTCGCCTCGCTCGAAGCATTGGCACCAGCCGTCATGCCAGCGGTCGAAGCGTCGACGCTCTCGCCTGCGCTCGGCGTGCTTCCACAGCCGGGGAACTCCTTCTCCAGGCTCTCGAGCTTGTCCTCGATCTCCTTGATCTGCTGTGCACCGGCCTTGAGTGTCTTAAGCTCATCCGCCGTGAACTCATCCTTGGCGCCGTCGATGGTCTTGAGCAGAAAATCGCCGTAATTGCTGCCATCCTCAATCATTGCCGAGTCTTTATTTGCCGCATTGAATACCTTTTCCCACAGCGCGTTATCACTCGAAAAGATCTCGTTCTCCTTCTGCATGAGCTTCGCATACAGCTCGGCGGCCTCGTCGGCATTGGCCGGCTTCTGCGCAGTGAGTTCTGCGATCTTAGGATCGGAGCTCGCAGATTCGCTCGCATTGCCACCGGGCGCCGAACATGCCACAAGGCACAAGGCCAATACCGGCACCATAAACAGGGCCGCAATCTTAGAAAGCTTCATAGTCATTCCTCCGTTTTGTCGAAGCTTGTTTACTTTTTATCGGCGGTCAAGGGGAGCTTTTCCGCCGACACATCCAGGCCATAGCGATAGCTGATGGCATCGACGGGACAGGCCCCGATGCACTTTCCGCACCGGATGCATTCGGCATGATTGGGCGCGCGGACCACATCAACGTCCATCTGGCAAACCTTTGAGCACTTGCCGCACGAGACACATTTGCATGCATCGACCCGGATCCCCAGTAGGGACACCTTATTCATGAGCGCATAGAATGCGCCGAGTGGACAAATCCATTTGCAGAAGGGGCGGTAGAACAAAACGCTCAGCACTACCACGGCAATGAGAACGGCAAGTTTCCAAGTAAAGAGCTGTCCCAACGCAGATCGAATGCCGGCATTGGCAATGGCCAGCGGAATGGCGCCCTCGAGCACGCCCTGCGGACAGATGTACTTACAAAAGAACGGGTCTCCCATGCCCACGTCGTTAACCACCAAGACGGGCAGCAGCACCACGGCAAACAGCAGCACGACGTACTTGATGTACGTGAGCGGCTTGAGCCTTTTCGTGGAGAACTTTTTGCCGGGAATCTTATGAAGCAGCTCCTGCAGCCAGCCAAACGGGCACAGAAAGCCGCATACAAAGCGTCCCAGCAGCACGCCAAGCAAAATGAGCGTACCGGTAACATAGTAAGAAAAGTTGAACTTGGATGAACCTACCACCGACTGGAACGACCCGATGGGGCACGCACCCGATGCCGCGGGGCACGAATAGCAATTAAGTCCAGGTACGCAGACTGTTTTTCCCGCGCCCTGATAGATACCGCCTTTGGCAAAGTTCGGCAGGTGAATGTTGGTGACGAGCGTCGCCGCCGCCTGAATGAATCCGCGAAATC
>CAJKQY010000088.1:0-6920 GCA_905202145.1 uncultured Collinsella sp. | reverse complement strand
CATATGACTGTCGAGAAGAAGGATATCGATTGGGGTAGCCTCGGCTTTGGCTACACGAAGACCGATTACAGCTACGAGGCCCATTGGAAGGATGGCGAGTGGGACGAGGGCGGCCTGACCACCGACCACACCCTGCATGTCTCCGAGTGCGGCGGCATCTTCCATTACTGCCAGGAGGTCTTTGAGGGCCTGAAGGCCTACACCGCCGAGGACGGCAGCATCGTCTGCTTCCGTCCCGACATGAACGCCGAGCGTATGTATAACTCCGCGCAGCGCCTCGAGATGCCCCCGTTCCCCAAGGACAAGTTTGTCGAGGCCGTCAAGCAGGTCGTCTCTGCCAACGCCGCCTGGGTTCCGCCTTTCGGTTCCGGTGCAACCCTGTATGTGCGTCCGTTTATGATCGGCTCCGGTGACGTAATCGGCGTGGCTCCCGCTCCTGAGTACACGTTCCGCATTCTCGTGACCCCGGTCGGTCCGTACTTTAAGGGTGGCCTCAAGCCTGTCAAGCTGCGTGTTTCCGAGTACGACCGCGCCGCACCGCACGGCACCGGCAACATCAAGGCCGGCCTGAACTACGCCATGTCCCTGAAGCCCACGATGGAGGCTCACCGCGAGGGCTATGCCGAGAACCTGTATCTCGACTCCGAGTCCCGCACCTATGTCGAGGAGACCGGTGGCGCCAACGTCCTGTTCGTGAAGGAGGACGGCACGCTTGTCGTCCCGCAGTCGCACACCGACTCCATCCTGCCCTCCATCACCCGCCGTTCGCTCGTTCAGGTTGCTCAGGACCTGGGCATGACCGTCGACCAGCGTCCCGTCGAGTGGGCCGAGGTCAAGGCCGGCACCTTTGTTGAGTGCGGTTTGTGCGGCACCGCTGCCGTTATCTCCCCGGTCGGCGAGATCGACAACAAGGTCTACGGTGCCGACGAGACTGTGACCTTCCCGGCTGGCTACACCGAGATCGGTCCTGTGATGAAGAAGCTCCGCGAGACCCTGACGGGCATCCAGTCTGGTGCTGTTGAGGATAAGCACAACTGGGTTTACACCGTCGCGTAATTCGTCTTACCTGCCCGGGCGGAGAGCAAGTCCCCTCTCGGCGCGTCCTCGGACATGCAAGAAGCCCTCGCTGCGCACTTCGTGCGGCGAGGGCTTCTTGCGTCCTGCGGAATGCGCCGGGAGGGGACTTGCTCTCCGCCCTGCGGGCTCGGCGTTGCCACAGCGGGCAATAATTAATCTGAATAAAGATGGCGCGCGGCCTTTTGGCCGCGCTTTTGTTTTGGTTCGCGCCATGTGGGGGTGGTGGCGACGTGCATTTTTGCGAGTATTCTGCAATCGAAGACCCCTGCATACCGGCCTCGGGCGAAAAATCGGGATTTCTCGATGTTTTCTACGAATGATGGGCGGGGTTATGGGCTGACAGCGTTTGATTTGCAGGGATATTCGCGGTCTTTGGCATTTATCGTGGCGCCCGAAGCCCTTGGTTATGCTGAATACTCCCAAAAATGCACGGCGCCTTGAGGGGGACCTTCGCGACAAAGGAAACCGCCCCGTCGAAGTATGCATTCGACGGGGCGGTTTATGCATATAGCCGAATTGGGATACGTGCCAACCGGTTAGAACTTGACGGTCGGTGCCTGGCGGGCGGCCTCGGCGGCCTCGAAGCCCTGGCGCTCCTTAAACTGGAAGATGCCGGCAAAGATGACGGCCGGGAACGTCTGGATGGCGTTGTTGTAGCTGAGCACGCAATCGTTGTAGCTCTGGCGCGCGTAGCTCACCTTGTTCTCGGTGTCCTCGAGCGTGGCTTGGAGCTGCGTAAAGTTGGTGTTCGCCTTAAGATCGGGGTAAGCCTCGGCTACGGCGAAGAGCTGGCGCAGCGCACCGGTCAGCACATTGTCCGCTTCCATCTTGGCCTCGGGTGTGGTGGCGCTCACGGCGGCGTTGCGCGCGTTGACCACGGCGGCAAGCGTGTCCTGCTCGTGCTTGGCGTAGCCCTTGACGGTCTCGACCAGGTTAGGGATCAGGTCGTTGCGGCGCTGCAGCTGCGTGTCGATGTTCTGCCAGGCGTTATCAATGCGATTGCGCTTGGTGACCATGTTGTTGTAGATGCCGGCGATGGCGCAGACAATCACAACGACAACAACGATACCGATGATGACGGGAATCATGGTGTCTCCGTTTCGAATGGCCGCGGCGTCTTCCGCCGGCTGCCGTTGGTGTAACGCTACTAGTATACCCGCAACCTTTGGCGATACCGAACTTTCCGGTAAGCGTTATGTTTCCACCAAGGTAAGGCCATTCGCCAGGGAGTGGGTGATACAGGTGTAAGATATGCGACAGATTAGTGAGTGCTGTCTTTTCCTTGAGGAGGGCGATATATATGGACCTTCGCATCAAGAAAACCTATCGGGCCCTGTTCGAGGCCTTTACCGAGCTGCTCGAAGAGCATCGGTTTGAGGACGTGACGGTTGCCATGCTGTGCGACCGCGCTATGATTCGTCGGACGACGTTCTACAAGCACTTCCGCGACAAAAACGATTACTTTGCCTTCTATATCGATGAACTCATGTCGGGCCTGCCGCAAAAGCGGGCCGATGCGGATGGCGCGGAGGGCGCCGAGGACGTACGCGCGCTTCGCCACGAAGTGTTCGCCGATGCTATGGATCTGATTCTGGCGCATGAGCAGCTCATGGATAACATTTTGGCGAGCAGTATGTCGGGTATGCTGACCAGCATGATTTGCGACCGCATCGCACGCTCCATACACGGGCGCGTGATGAGTGCGCTTGACGAGGACGCGCTCGCGCCCGTATCGCTCGAGACGACGTCTGAGTTTGTCGCCGGCGGCATTATTCGGCTCTTTACCAAGTGGTGGGAATCGGGCCACGTACTAGAGCGCCGATCCGAAATCGCCGACGTGGTCGATGCGCTGTTCGAGCGGACCATGACGCCGGTGAGTCACTAAGAGTGGCGGAGAGAGGGGGATTCGAACCCCCGGAACGCTCTCGCGCTCAACGGTTTTCAAGACCGCCGCATTCAACCGCTCTGCCATCTCTCCGTGAGTCGTAATGATAGCATCGTTTTGGGTTTGCAACAGGGAAGGCGAACGATGACGAGCACCGGAATCGATGAGAAGTTCATGCGCGAGGCGCTGGCGGAGGCGCGTACCGCCGCGGCGGTGGGCGAGGTGCCGATCGGCGCCGTAGTGGTGCGCGCGGGTGAGATCGTCGCGCGGGCGCATAATCGCCGCGAGCTCGACCAGGACCCTTCGGCGCATGCCGAGTTTGCGGCCCTATGCGCCGCCGCTCGGTCGCTCGGTCGTTGGCGCCTTTCCGATTGCACGGTCTACGTAACGCTCGAGCCCTGCTGCATGTGCGCGGGGCTTATGGTTAACGCGCGCGTGGGGCGCTGCGTGTACGGCGCGTCCGATGCTAAAGCGGGCGCTCTGGGGTCGCTATACGACCTGAATGCCGATTCGCGCCTGAATCATCGGTTTAACGTACATGCCGGCGTGCTGGCGGATGAGTGTCGTGAGGTGTTGAGCGGCTATTTTAGTGGGCTGCGTGGCACCGATGGTGCTGGCTGCGGTTGTGGGGCCGATCTTGAGGCACATGCCGCCCACGCCGAGGCGCTTGCGGGAGTTGGGGATCTCGCTGGCGAGACGCTCGACTTTGGCCCCGTGCAGCGCCGGTCCCGCCGCGTGCTGTTGGCGATCGACTCCTTTAAATGCAGCGTGTCGAGCTCGCAGGCGGAGGGTGCCGTTGCCGAAGGTGTGCGCCGTGTGTGGCCTGATGCCCAGGTAAGCGCGTTGCCGCTGGCGGATGGCGGCGAGGGAACGCTCGACGCCATCGCCGCGTGCGGCGGTGAGGTCGTGGCATGTGAAGTCGCAGGCCCCTTGGGCGACCGCGTGTCTGCCCGGATGCTGGTGGACGGTCAGCGCGAGTCGGCTGTAATTGAGATGGCCGAGGCGGCGGGTATTGGGTATTCGCCCTGCACGGAATCGGCGGCGCTTGCGGCTTCGACCTATGGCGTGGGCGAGCCCATGCTTCGCGCGGTCCGTGCTGGGGCAAAGACGATCTATATTGGTCTGGGCGGCAGCGCCACCAACGACGGTGGCGCCGGCATGCTGCAGGCGCTGGGCGCCCACCTTGTCGATGGGTGTGGCTGCAATATCGCCCCCGGTCTCGCGGGCCTTGAACACGTGGCGAATATCGATTTGGCACCGGCGCTTCGGGCACTGAATGGCACGCGTGTCGTGGTGCTTTCCGATGTCGAGAATCCGCTCGTGGGGCGTCGCGGGGCACTTGCGGTGTTTGGCGGGCAAAAGGGCCTGCCGACGAATGATGCCGACGCACTGCGTAGATACGACAGCTGGATGGTCGGTTACGGTCGCCTGCTCGACGCGGCGATTGCCGAGGCTCGGGCTCGGGGGTTACTGTGCGTGCCCGAGGGTGCGCGGACGTTTGGCTCGGTGCTCGGCGTGCCCGGCGCCGGTGCCGCTGGCGGCCTGGGCGCCGCGTTGTTGGCACTTGGTGCCGAGTTGCGCTCGGGCGTGGAGACGGTGCTCGATCTGATTGGGTTTGACGAGCGCGTGCGCGATGCCGACCTAGTCATAACGGGCGAGGGCAATATGGACGAACAATCCGCTGCCGGTAAGGCGCCGGTGGGCGTGGCCCGTCGTGCGAAGCGATATGGCAAGCCGGTGCTCGCCGTCGTGGGCGGTCGTGCGGATAATTTGGATGCGGTGTATGGTCAGGGCATCGACTTGGTTCTGCCGGTCTGCCGCAGGCCCATGCCTCTTGACCAAGCGCTCGACCCCCAGGAAGCCACAACCAACCTCATCTGCGCCGGTGAAGCCGCCGCCCGATCCTACGACCTCGCCCGCCTCTAAAACCCATCCCCTCGATAAGTTGCGGTGGAATAGTTCCTGTTTTTGCTGTTTGAGCCGGAAAACAGGAACTATTTCACCGCAACTTCGAGAATGGCTATCCGAGGCTGGCCGCCTTGGGCCTTGGGTCGGACCGTCCGCCATGAAATGCGGCCATCTACTACGTTTAGCCGAGCACCCTTGACCATTCCGGGATATACGAAAATAAAACCGCAGGTAGACGGCTTGCCGATTTTTGAAAAAGCCGGCTATGCTTGACCCCCGCGGCTTAAACGTAGTAGATAGGCCCCTTTCGTGGCACGGCGTCAGACCAGTCTAATTGGGATGGGGCTTATTTGACTGCTTGTCGATCTGATTGCCCAAGTAGTCAAAAAAGCCCCGTCCCAAATTAGCCACCTTGCCCCATCGGGCGGGAGCGGGTAATATATATCGAGCACCTAGCGCGTTCGATGGGTTCGGATGACGACATGTTCCGAATCTGGTCAGGTCCGGAAGGAAGCAGCCATAAGGAGCCTCTGTCGGGCATCCGGATCCATCGAGCGCACGGGCGCTTTTTGGTGCCGCGATATGGCCCGGCCGGCGGCGAGGTATTTGGTGTCTCGCTGGTCCTCGGCTGCGCCTGCGGGATCGCTCGACTACCAAATACCTCGCCGCCGGCCGGGCCCTGTCGTCCAAAAATCACCCGTAGAGGCGCATTTATCTGATAATTGAATTCCTAGCGTTATGCCGCTCGCTGGCGTTGCCAAAACATCGGCTGCTACATGCCTTGGGCACTAGTGACTTTTGTGCTTGCTTCGCCTTAACATCTGTAACGAGTTGCTTACGCATCTCCAGGGTTCTCCGTACTATCATGAATCAGATTGAAGAGAGATGATGATAGGGAGCGCCTATACATGATTGAGCTGCTCAGGCGTTTTGGTGGTAAGTTTCGCCGGTATATGGTGATTGGTCCTGCGTGCAAGTTGATCGAAGTAATCTTTGACCTGCTTACGCCGCTGGTGATTGCCCAGATGATTGATAGGGGCATCGGCGTGCACGATGTGAACGCTGTCGTCCACTACGGTATATTGCTTGCCGCCATGGCCGTGATCGGCATCTCGTTTACGCTTGTCTGCCAAAAGATGGCGGCACTGACCTCGCAGGGCATGGGCACCGACATTCGCGGCGCGCTTTACGAGCACATCAACAAGCTGAGCTACGCCGAGCTCGACCGCTTTGGCACGCCGTCGCTCATCACGCGCATCACCAACGACGTCAACCAGGTGCAGCTTGCCGTGGCGCTGGGCGTGCGCATGCTCATCCGCTGGCCCTTCTTGGCGGTGGGCTCCATGTGCGCGGCCCTTGCCATCGACCTTAAGCTCGGCATCATCTTTTTGATTTGCACGCCCGCCATTGGCTTGGTGTTTTGGTTTGTCATGGCGCGCTGCATCCCGTACTACAAGCAGCTGCAGGCAAAGCTCGACCGCATCGCGCTCATTTGCCGCGAGGGGCTTTCGGGCGCCCGCGTGGTCCGGGCGTTTGTGCGCGAGGGTCACGAACGTGAGCGTTTTGCCCAGGCGGCCGATGACCAGGCGCGTGTCGCAATCGCGGTGGGCAAGCTCTCGTCGATCCTCAACCCCGTCACGTTTCTTGTGATGAACCTGGGCGTGTGCGCCATCCTGTGGGTGGGCGGCATCCAGGTCAACGTGGGCGAGCTCACGCAGGGCCAGGTCATGGCGTTCGTCAACTACATGACGCAGACCCTGACCTCCATCGTGTATGTCGCCAACCTGGTCGTGGTCTTTACCAAGGCGAGCGCCAGCGCGTCGCGTATCAACGAGGTGCTCAATTGCGAGCCGAGCATCACCGACGAGGGCACCCAGCCGGTTGCGCTACTCGAGCCGAGCGCGATGGGCAACGCTGCTCCGGTCCCCGCGCTGAGCTTGAGCCATGCGAGCTTCTCGTTTGGCGCCGGCGCGGCCAATGCTGTCAACGATGTGACGCTGGAACTCCCGCTGGGCAAAACGCTCGGCATTATCGGCGGCACGGGCAGCGG
>CAJKQY010000087.1:0-6991 GCA_905202145.1 uncultured Collinsella sp. | reverse complement strand
GGGGTCAGCCCGTGGGAGGCCAGGGCGCCGCTGACCGGTGGACGGCACCGAGCCGTGCGCTTGAACTGAAGAAGGGGGAGGCCTCGCGGCCTCCCCCTTTTTTGCGTTAAAGCCAGATCTAACAAACTCGCTGTGTTTTATGACCCTCGTTTGTCGCATCTTCCGTTAACGGGCTACAATAACTTAGTCTGTGCAATATGGAGGTGAACATGGCTGAAGCTGGTATCGGCGTTGATATCGTCGAGATTTCCCGCATGAAATCAATCCTTGAAAAGACGCCGTCGTTTGCTCGGCGTGTGTTTACCGAAGAAGAGTGCGCATATTGCGACGCTTCATCGCGTCCTGCGGCGCACTATGCGAGCCGTTTTGCTTCTCGTGAAGCGGTTCTCAAGGCTCTTGGTACGGGTTTTAGTCAGGGCGTCGGCCGCAAAGACGTCTCGGTAACGCACGATAAGCTCGGAAAGCCTAAAGCAGTGCTTTCAGGTCGAGCGCTCGAGATTGCTCAAGAGTTGGGTGTCGTTGAAGTTGCGCTTTCCATTACCTTGACGGGTGATTTGGCCGTAGCCAATGCCATTGCGATCACCGAGGATGCTCGACCTAAGCCTAAGGAAGAAAAGGTGAGCACCAAGGAACGCGTTGCACAAACGTATAAAGAGGCTCGCTCGGTTTTAGATGAGCTTGAGCAACTGCAAAATTCGGCTTTAACGGAGCACCTGGGCGATGCTTCGCGAGATACGCTGGGAGCATAGATGAAACCGGTTTTGAGTACCGAGGAAGTCGTTCGTCTCGAGGATATTATCGAACGCGAAGGAACTTCGAAGGCCGAGCTTATGGAGCTGGCGGGTGAGTTTGCTGCTACTGAAATTCTAAAACTCAATCCCGATCGCGTCCTTGTTCTGGTCGGTTTTGGCAACAACGGTGGCGACGGCTGGGTCGCGGCTGATATCTTGAGTCATAAGGGCGTTGACGTGGATATCGTGTCTCCGGTTGAGCCGGATGAGATTCCTGCTGCTCTGGCTCGCCATGTTGCCCGCCGTACTGCCGGTCGTGACGTACATGTGTGCGTCGGTCCCTCACGAGATGAGCTTGAGGTTTTGATCGATAAGGCCGACGTTGTTGTTGACGCTATTTTTGGTACCGGTTTCCACGGTGACCTGCGTGCACCGTTTTCCATCTGGATTCCGACAGTTAACGACTGCGCCGACCATGTGGTGTCCATCGATGTTCCTTCGGGTCTGAATGCCGAGACCGGTGTTGTCGACGACGACTGCATCCGTGCCGAGCGTACGGTCACGATGATCACGCCCAAGATTGGCCTCTACAGCGCTGATGGCCCAGAGTACGCCGGTGATCTGGTGTGCGGTAGCCTCTATGATCGCCTAGATGAGGTTATCGATGATGTCGACCATGCCGCCGAGATTGTCGAGCCCGGTGACCTGGTGGATTTCTTTGCTCCGCTGCCCACGAATATCGATAAGTATTCTCGCGGGTCCGTCCTTATTGTTGCCGGCTCGGCGCAGTATCCTGGCGCTGCCATTATGGCCGCCAAGTCTGCTGCCCGTGCGGGTGCCGGCTATGTGGCTGTCGCGACGCCCGATGCGTGTGCCAATCTTATTCGTATGGCACTTCCCTCGATTCCGGTTTTTGCTATTCCGTCCGATTCCCGCGGCTCTTTTGGTGCCGCTGCCCGTATGACCGTGTGCGAGATTGCAAAGAAGTACAGCTGCGTACTGTGCGGTCCCGGCATGACGACGTCTGCCGGTGCCATGCAGGTGGTTTCGGGCTTGTTGGAGCTTGATGTGCCGCTGATCCTTGATGCCGATGCGCTCAACTGCCTTTCTAAGATTGCCATCGACGGTATCGATAGCAACCCTGAGATGTACCGCCGCGAGCAGCCGCTCGTCATGACGCCGCACTATCGAGAGCTTTCGCGCTTGGTTGCCGGTGACGAGGTTAACGATCTGGGGACTGCAATCGCGGCCGCACAGAAGGTTGTCTGGGCTGCTGGCTCCGACAATCTCGTGGTTATTGCCAAGGGGCCGACGACGGCTATCTGTGGCGTTGAGCGCGTGCTTTTGCCGCTCTCGGGTCCGGCGTCGTTGGCGACTGCCGGTTCGGGCGATGTTCTTGCGGGCATTTTGGCTGGCACACTGGCTACCATGCGTGATGAGATGGATCGCTGGGAGCTGCTGTATTCGTATGCCGTTGCGCTTCACAGTTACGCGGGTTTTGCCGCGGCGACGGAGTATGGTGAGAAGAGTGTTATTGCAACCGATCTGATCGACTTGATCGGTCCTGCCATGGAATTGGCGGCAAAGGATGCACTCGATGATCTGGGAATCATGGACGAAGGGTCGGATGACTAATCATGAATAAAGCCGATTTGACGCGCTGGTCCTGGGTTGAGATTGACCGAGGGGCGCTTCGCCGCAACACGAGGGCTTACAAGAACCTGCTCGATCCACGTCAGCGACTGTGCTGCGTGGTCAAGGCCGATGCCTATGGCCATGGTGCCGTCGAGTGCGCCAAAATCATGTATTCGGCCGGTGCCGACATGTTTGCCGTGGCGACGGTTAGTGAAGGCGTTGAGCTTCGACAGGGCGGTATCACAAAACCCATCCTGATCCTAAGCGAGCCGCCTATCGAGGCTATTCCCACACTGCTTGAGTTTGACATTATGCCTTCGGTCTATACGTCCGATTTCGCCCTTGCCTATGGCGAGTGCGCTGTCGCGGCAGGCAAGGTGGGCAAGTACCATCTAGCCATCGAGACGGGTATGAACCGCATCGGTGTTCACTACACGCAGGTGCTCGACTTTGTTCGTGGCATTAGCTTCCATCGCGGTATCCAGTGTGATGGCGTATTTACGCACTTCGCCACGGCCGATGAACCTTCGGGTTGGGACTACAAACTGCAGTGCCAACGCTTTACCGAGGCCGTTCAAGCCATTAAGGACGCGGGTTTTGAGTGCGGTATCGTGCACTGTGCCAACACGCCGTCCTCGATGCTCGATCCCTCGATGCATTTCGATATGATTCGCGCCGGTGTTGGCTTGTACGGCATGCAGCCATGCGAGCTGAGCAGCCGCGTGATGCAGCTGGATCCCGTTATGAGCGTTCACGCGCGCGTGACGCGTGTGGCACATCCTGCAATGGGCGAAGGCGTGGGCTACGGTTTTACCTACCGCGTACCGCGCACACGCGTTCAGATCTGCACACTGCCGATCGGATATGCCGATGGTCTTTCGCGTACGCTCTCCAATCGTATGGACGTGCTGTATCGCGGTGAACGCATTCGTCAGGTGGGTAACATCTGCATGGACCAGTTTATGGTCGCCATCCAGTCCAATCCGGCGCATGAGATTCCCGAGGCCGAGCATGGCGACGAGATAATCATTGTCGGCCGCGATGGTGATGCCGAGATTACCATGGACGAGATGGCTCGCCTGCGCGGCACGATTAACTACGAGGTTGCTTGCGGCTTTGGCATGCGTCTCGACAAGGTCTACGTGTAGGAGCCGCTATGGGTGTCATGCACATCCCCGGACATAGTCATCAGGCGCCGCGCGAGGTTGCGCTCGAGGAGATTGAGGCTGTTTTAGGCGACTGCCATCTCTGCCAGCTCTATCAGTCGCGCCATAACATCGTGTTTGGCGTGGGAAACCCCCACGCCCGCGTAATGTTTATCGGTGAGGCGCCGGGGCGTAACGAGGATCTGCAGGGCGAACCGTTTGTGGGGGCGGCGGGCGAGGATCTCAACGGCATCCTGTCGCTGGCTGGCCTCAAGCGCGAAGACGTCTACATTGCCAACGTGCTTAAGTGTCGCCCACCGGGAAATCGCAATCCTCGGCCCGAGGAAGTGCTGGCCTGTTCACCGTTTTTGCGTGAGCAGATTCGAAGCATTTGGCCCGATATCATCGTGACGCTCGGTAACCCCGCGACGCACTTTGTGCTTAAGACCGAGATCGGCATCACCAAGCTGCGCGGCAGGTTCCATCAAATGGGGCATTTTGTGGTGATGCCCACGTTCCATCCGGCGGCGGCGCTGCGTAATCCGGCGTGGCAGGAGCTGCTGGAGGAAGACTTTAAGATGCTGGGCGACTATCTGGAGCGGCATCCCGCGCCAGAGGGTGCCTCGGAATAATAAGGAGCATATATGTCCCTGGAGCGCCTGGGGGTAGGTATTTATAAAACGGCTTGCTCTGCCGATACGGAGCATTTTGGCGAGCTGGTTGCGCCGTGCCTGGAAGATGGTGATGTGCTGATCTTGACCGGCGGCTTGGGTGTGGGCAAAACCCACTTTACCAAGGGCGTTTCGCGTGGTCTGGGCGACGGCCATATGGTCACGAGCCCCACATTTGCACTCATGGCTGTTCATGACCAGGGGCGTATTCCGCTGTTCCACTTTGACCTGTACCGTCTGGAGCATGCTTACGAGCTCGAGGATACGGGCATTTTCGATGTACTGGGCTATGAGGGTGCCTGTCTGTTGGAGTGGGGCGAACAGTTTCAGGATGAACTGACAGACGAGTATCTTTCGGTAACGCTTAAGCGTGATGAGAATGATAGCGACGTGCGAACGATAACGCTCGAGGCGCACGGCGAACGCGCAGCGGAGCTTTCCGATTTGATTGATAAGGCTGTACAAGATGAGCTTGCATAACGATTACGCGCTGGTGGTAGCGCTCGATACTTCGACCGATATGCTTGCCTGCGCGGCAAGCTGGATTGATGGGCAGACGGGCGAGGCGAAGCTGGTGAGTGGCGACCATATGTGCCGTCGCCATGCCAATGTGGAGCTCGTGAATACCGTCGACAGCGTGCTTGCTCAGGCTGGCATGGACCGTGCCGACGTGGGCAGTTACGTCGTCGGTCGCGGTCCGGGTTCGTTTACCGGCGTGCGTATCGGCATTTCCACCGCCAAGGGCTTGGCGCGCGGTGCCAACGTGCCGCTGCTGGGTGTGTCGACGCTCGATGCCTGCGCATGGACCGCGTGGAAGGCTGGCGTGCGTGGCAAACTCGGCATTCTGGCCGATGCCATGCGCGGCGAGGTGTATCCGGCTTTGTATGTGCTGGGCGACGAGGGCCCCGAGCGTCAGTTTGAGCGCGAGCACGTGGTCAAGGCTGCCGTGGCGCTTGATGAGTGGCGCCAAGCCGCGGACTGGGATCAGGTTCAGCTGACTGGCGACGGTCTCGTGCACTATGGCAAGCTGCTGGGCGAGGATGAGGCCGCTCGCTGCGTAGAGCGCGGCTTGTGGTGGCCTTCGGGCGAGGGCCTCCTCCTTGCGCATGCCGCGGGTGACGGCGATCCGGCCCGCGTCCTACCGATTTATACGCGCCTTTCTGATGCCGAGGAAAACGAGCGTAAACGCCTCGGTCTTGCCGAGAGCGCGCAGAGCGAAATTACGGGCGTCGCCGATGAGCTCGCCGGTCGCCATCTGCAATTCCGCCCCATGGGTGCGGCGGACGCCGAGGGTGCGAGTGCGCTGGAGGCTGCCTGCTTTGAAGGCGCTGGGCACGAGGCGTGGACGCCGGGCATGTTCCTGTCCGAGCTGGGCGAGGATGTTGCGGCGCCGCGCAGCTGGTGGGTGGCGCACGACGACGGTCAGCTGCTGGGACTTGCCGGTGGCATGGTCGTAGACGGCGACGTGCAGATTCTTGATGTTGCCGTCGACCCGAAACATCGCCGCGAGGGCATTGCCCGCAAGCTGCTGTCGCACGTGAGCTACGATGCCCAGATGCTCGGCTGTACGACCGCCTCGCTCGAGGTTGAGGATGGCAACGAGGGCGCTATTGCGCTCTATGCCTCCCTGGGCTTTACCGAGGCGGGCCGCCGCCGTGGTTACTACGGTGTTGGCAAAGATGCCATCGTCATGACGGCGCCGCTGCCCTTGGTGCTCCCGGTTGACAACGCTTCGCCCGAGCCGACGGCGGCTGAGCAGCGTGTATGGCCGCTACCTGCACCCGAGCGCACCGTTGAGGAGCGCGCCGAAATTGAGCGCCGTCGCCTGGTGCTTGCCATCGAGAGTTCGTGCGATGAGACGGCAGTGGCGATTATCGATGCGGACGGTAATATGCTGGCCAATCAGGTTTCGACGCAGATCGATTTTCATGCCCGTTTTGGCGGCGTAGTGCCCGAGATCGCTTCGCGCAAGCACGTTGAGGTGATCGTGAGCGTCGTGGACGCGGCGCTCGAGGATGCCGCAGCATCGCTTGGTCTTGAGGGCGGGGCCATCGCGCCGAGCGAACTCGCCGCCGTTGGCGTGACACAGGGTCCGGGCCTGGTGGGTGCTCTGGTGGTGGGCGTCGCCTTCGCCAAGGGCTTTGCCTATGCCGCCGGTAAACCGCTCGTGTGCGTCAACCATCTGGAGGGTCATCTGTTCGCCAACCTGCTGGCGCAGCCCGATCTCAAGCCGCCGTTTATCTTCACGCTCGTCTCGGGCGGTCATACCATGCTTGTTCACGTCAAGGCATGGGGCGACTACGAGGTGCTCGGCGAGACGCTCGACGATGCCGTGGGTGAGGCCTTCGACAAGGTGGCCAAGGCGCTGGGTCTGGGCTATCCCGGCGGCCCCATCATTTCCAAACTGGCCGAGACGGGCAATCCCCGTGCGATTGACTTCCCCCGTGCGCTCAATAGTAGGGGAGACTATCGATTCTCGCTTTCGGGCCTTAAGACGGCCGTGACACTCTACATTGAGCAGGAGACCAAAGCCGGGCGTACGATTCACCTGCCCGATCTGGCGGCTTCGTTTGAGGCTGCGGTCTTTGACGTTCAGTACAAGAAGGCCAAGAACGCGCTGCATGCCACCGGATGCAAGGAATACTGCATCGGCGGCGGCGTCTCGGCCAATCCGCATCTGCGCGAGATGATGATCAAGAAGCTTGGACGTCAGGGGATTCGCGTAACGGTGCCGCCCTTGTCTGCCTGTACCGACAACGCAGCCATGATCGCGGAGGTCGCTCGCCGTAAATTCGACCGAGGTGAAATC
>CAJKQY010000086.1:0-7252 GCA_905202145.1 uncultured Collinsella sp. | reverse complement strand
TTGTCTATCGAGGAGGCTTTGCCTGATGGAGATCACCAAGGCGCTCGCGGGCTGTGGCGGCGGGGCCGCCGGTGCCGGGTCCGCCGCGGGCTCGGCTGCCACGGACGGCGCCGGTGCTGCCGCAGAGCCGGTCGAGGTGCACGTCGCCTCGCTCAAGGGGCCGACCTCGATTGGCCTGGTGCAGTTTATGGATCAGGCCGCAAACGGCGAGACGGACAATGAGTTCGACTTTGCGATCGACACTGCCGCCGACGAGATTGTGCCCAAGGTCATTCAGGGCGATATCGACATTGCCCTGGTGCCCGCCAACGTGGCGAGCGTACTCTACAACAAGACCGAGGGCGCGGTGCAGGTCATCGACATCAACACGCTGGGCGTGCTGAACGTGGTGACGGGCGACGCGAGTGTGACCTCGTTTGGCGATCTGGCGGGCCATACCGTCTACATGACGGGCAAGGGCACCACGCCGGAGTACGTCATGAACTACTTACTGGAGCGCGCGGGCCTGACCGGCCAGGTTACGCTCGAGTTTAAGAGTGAGCCCACCGAGGTGCTGTCGGCCCTGCTTGCCGACCCGTCCGCCGTGGGCGTGCTGCCGGAGCCGTTCAAGACCGCTGCCATCGCAAAGAGCGAAGGCAAGCTGTCGGCTCCGGTAAGCCTGACCGATGTGTGGGATGAGCTGGCGGGTGACACGGGTTCGCGCCTGCTGACGGGCGTGACCGTGGTGCGCCGCGCGTTTGCCGAGGAACATCCCGAGGCTGTGGCGGAGTTCTTGAGCTGTCACGCGGCGAGCGTTAAGGCCGTCAATGCGGCGCCGGCAGACTGGGCGCAGGCCGTGGTCGATGCCGGCATCGTGGACAACGCCAAGATCGCCGAGAAGGCGATTCCCGGGTGCATGCTTGTGTGCCAGACGGGGAAGGATATGAAGACGGCGCTCGGCGGGCACCTGCAGGTGCTGGCCGATGCGGACGCGAGCGCCGTGGGCGGCAAGCTCCCGGCTGACGATTTCTACTACATGGAGTAGCCCGTGCGTGCGTTTGCTCGACAAATGACAGAGCGTATGAAGGCGGTGACGGCAGCAGGTGCCGTTGCCGCCTTTTGGCTTGCCGTGTGGATGCTGGTGGCGGCGCTGGTGGCGCAGCCGCTGATCTTGCCGGGGCCGGGTGCTGTTGCCTTGGCGCTGCTGCGCCTGGTGTGCGATGGCGGTACCTGGGCGATTTTGGCGGGCTCGGGCGCGCGGATACTGGGCGGGCTGGCGCTTGCCGCGGTGTGTGGTGGCGTGCTTGCCGGCATTTCGTCACGTTCGCGGGCGTTTGCGCACCTGGTTGCTCCGGCGCTGTCGTTTGTAAAGGCGACGCCGGTCGCCTGCGTGGTGGTCCTGTTGCTTATCTGGCTGGGGTCGGCACGTGTGAGCATCGCCGCCGTCTTTTTGATGGCGCTGCCGGGCGTGTATTTTTCGCTGGCCGAGGGGCTGGCTCAGGTGAATAAACCGCTGGAGCAGATGTTCCGTCTGCATGGCGTGCGCGGCTGGCGGCTGTTTTGTGCCCACACCTGGCGCGAGGTGCTGCCGTTTGTGCTTTCGTGCGCCCGCGCCGTGATCGGCATGAGCTGGAAGGCCGGCGTGGCGGCGGAGCTGATCGGCATGGCGGTGGGCACCGTGGGCGAGCGCATCTATCAGGCGAAGCTGCTCATCGAGACGGCTGACCTGCTGGCGTGGACCATGCTGGTCGTTGTCGCCTCGTGGGCGTGTGAGCGCGTGCTGGTGTGGCTGCTGCGGGTTTCGGGACCCGTGGCGTGGCGCGCGGCCGTGCGGGCGCATGGGCGCGGCGCTCGCGGTTGTGTGGGCGACTCTGCTGGCGGTGGGGCTGCAGCGGAGCTTGCGCTTGCCGTGGGCGATCGCGCGCCCTGGGCGCCGGCGCTGGATGGTCTGGTGCTCAACGTGCCTGCGGGTGGGCGCATCTGTGTGATGGGTGCTTCGGGCATGGGCAAGTCGACGCTGCTTTCGTTGGCAGCGGGGGAGTGCTCGCCGTGCTCGATGGTGTTTCAGGATGCACGCTTGGCCGAGTCCGCCTCGGCGCTGGATAACGTGCTGGTGTGCGCCGATGCGCGTGTGGACGCCTCGAGTGCTGCGGCCTTGCTGCGCCGGTTGGTGCCGGGAATCGACGTGCATTCGCGCGTGGCCGAGCTTTCGGGCGGGCAGCGCCGCCGTGTCGAGATTGCCCGCGCCCTGCTGTGTGGTGGCTGCGCCGTCATTCTGGATGAGCCCTTTACCGGCCTGGATGCCGCCGCGCGCGATGCGACGACCAAGGTCGTGCTCGACCTGCTCGACGGCCGCACGCTCTTGCTTGCCACGCACGACGCCGCCGACGCTCAGGCCCTCGATATCTCGGACATCATCACGCTCTAAAAACTAACTCAGCAACAAAATAATTCGTTTTCCTCCGTCCCCATGGGGTCGGGTGTGGTATTCTATCTGCGGGGTAATACTTAGGATTACCAAGTAATACCAACGCCGCAGAAACAAACTCCGGATGCGGGCCAATCGGGTTGCCTTCACAGCCCGTCGCCCAGCCGCGTGGCCCGCATCTATCCGCACTACCGTCGTTTCAAAAAGGAAGCGCCATGGCAGAACACATGACCCCCGTAGTCGCGAAGGTCTTGCCCGAGGAGAAGGCAGCCTTCGCGGCGGCAACCCAGCTTGTGGGCACCACGCCGTCCAACGCCATCCGCATGTTTATCGCCGCGTTCAATCGCTGTGGCACCTTCCCGTTCGACATCTCGCCCAACGGGGCTTTTGGCAAAGAGTGTCCCCAACAGCTAGTCGTTAAAGAACGTCCCCAATGACTAGTCGTTGGGGACGTTCTTAAATGACTACCTGTCGGGAGGAGGTTGGCATGCTCAATGCGATGATTTGGGCGCTTGCCTGTTTTGGCGTCGTCGCTGCCGATATTGCCCTGAGCGTCGTTTTGTTTTCCGCCCTTGGCGTCGCATCGGTGTTCATGGGTTTTTCGATCGATGACCTCGACATTCAATTGCTGCAGGCCGTCGCGCAGACGGCATCGTTTTTGATGGCGCTGCTGTGGTGGCGTTATCTGTGGCCGCGTTCGTTTATGGCACGCCGACAAAGCGAACACCCGCTCGGCGGGGGAGCGCGTGGGGCGTGGAAACGCATCGCCTGCGTTATCGTGATCGGCCTGGCCCTGCAGGTGGTTGTTGGCTACGTGACCGACGCCGCGCTGTCGCTGTTGCCCGATGCCGCGGCCGACTACAGCGAGCTTGTCGAGGAAACAGGCATGGGCGACACCAGCTATCTCGCCGTCCTGACTACGGTGCTCGGCGCCCCATTTTGTGAAGAGCTGCTGGTGCGCGGCATTATTTTTGAGTTTTCGCTCCGAGCGTTTAATCCGCAGTGCCGCCCACTTTGGAAGCGCCGGCGTCGTGTGAGCGCGCAGGATGGCGCCATGGTGCCCTGGGCGGCCCCAAGCACGTGGGGTATCGCCGCGGCGATTGTGCTGCAGGCGGTAATTTTCGGTTTTATGCACATGAATTGGGTGCAGGGTTGCTACGCGGGTGCCGCCGGCCTCATCTTTGGTTGGGTGCTCGTGACGACCGGAAAGCTCCGCTACACGATCCTGCTGCACTTTGCCTTTAATGCCGGGTCGTATCTCATGACGTTGCTCTGGTTTGTGAACACGCCGCTCGACGTGGCGGTCACGGTTGCCATCGCCGGTTTCGTACTGGTAGAGGCGATGCGCTCGCTGCTCCGGTCGTGCATTCCTGCGCCACGCGAAGCTGATCGGCCTGATTGTCAATGACTTTAACTAGACCGATGCGCCCTGAATACACCTGGCGTTTCGCCGAATGCTTCTTTGAATTTTGAGTAAAAGAATGACATGTTGGAGATGCCGACTTTTCGGGCTACATACTGCACGCTGCGCTCGGTGTTGTTGAGAAGATATGCCGCCTCTGTGAGCTGCTGGTTGAGCTTGATTTGCGAAAACGTTTTGCCGGTTTTTTGCTTGATCAAGCTGCTGAGATAGCTGGTGCTATAACCCGTATCGCTCGCAATGCTTTCGAGCGTGCAGTCGCCGTAGCTTCGCTCAATATGATTCAGAATCGACACGATGCGCTCGTCCGACATGATTGCCTGGTTATCAGTTGCGGAGCGTCGGTACAGTCCTCGAATGAGAACAAGGAATAGGCTGACGGCGAGGTGCCTCATGAGTTCATTAGAGTAGGCATCTTTAAAGTGATATTCGATAAAGAGCATCTCGATGAGGCGTCGCGCATGTCGGGCGTATTCCTCTGGGAGAATGAGATATTTGCGGGCCTCACGGTTTTTGGACACAAAATCAAATAGGAGATTCGTTAATGGTGACGCGCCGGGTAGCTGGCTCAGGAACAACGAATCGAACATTTCTTTTTTGAAGACGATTGAAATGACGATATCGTGCTCGCCCTTAACGTACGGAACGCTTCTGACTACGCCGGTGTTGCAAATGAGCACGTCGCCCTTTTTAAGGAGCAGTCGCCGTCCGTTGACGATAAACGTGCAGACGCCGTCGTACACGTAGTTAAGCTCCATATCCCGATTCATATGAGGAGGAATGTCAGTAAAGCGCGACTCCTTGATAAGGCCCACGGGGTTTTCGTCGAGGGTTTCTTTCCAGTCAAACAGATAGACCTCTTCGCCGTTAATGGTTGTGGTTTCCACCCTGTTATATCGCGGGCTGAGCTCTCCTGGATGCGTGCGATGCCACTCTTCGGTCTCGGTATGCGTGTAGAGCAGCTGTTTGAGATTCGAATCCATGGGGTGCTCCAGGGGTGAACGGTAGAATCGATGCCTTAAACGGTATTATATCTAAAAAAATGTTATAAACCCACGCTTTCTATGCGATATCTTATGCATCTTGTTCTTCCTAGTATTGGGTTATCCGCTGGAGCATCCGATCAAGGAGGGCAAATGAGTAAGTTAAAACATGGGTTTGACTCCGACTTTTTATGGGGCGGAGCCATATCGTGCTCGCAGGCCGATGGCGCCTGGAATGAGGGCGGAAAGGGAAAGTCGACGCAGGATTGTCGATGGCTGGATGGTACCTGGACTCATGACCAGATTGAGGACAAGCATCAAAACAACCCCTTCTGCCATGACGAGCTAATGAACGCTCTCGCAGATGATGGCGTTGAGTTCTACCCGTTTAGGCGTGGCAACGACTTCTATCATCACTATCGTGAGGACATCGCGCTTTTTGCGGAGATGGGTCTCAAGCTGTTCCGCACCTCTATTTGCTGGAGCCGAATCTATCCTAACGGAGATGACCTTGAGCCTAACCGCGAAGGCATCGAGTGGTATCGAAGCATGCTGGGTGAGTGCAAAAAGCACGGCATTAAGACCTTCGTCACCATGCTCCACTATGACATCCCGGTAAATCTTGTCACCACATATGGGGGATGGAAGAACCGCAAGACGATTGATTTCTTCGCCCGCTATGTCGAGACGATCGTTACGGAATTGGGCGATCTGGTCGATTTCTGGCTGCCTTTTAACGAGTTCAATGCAGCGCGTTTTTCCCCTTGGGACGGGGTCTGTTTGGTCAAAGACGAAGAGGGAGAGGACTTCGATCGAGCCATCTTCCAGTGCCTGCATCACGAGTTCGTTGCCAACGCGCGTGCCGTCGAGATTGTCCATCGTCTTTCGCCCGATACTCCCGTTGGCGGCATGATCGCTCGATTCTGTACGTATCCTGCTACCTGCCGTCCCGAAGATAACATGCAGGCTATTCACGACGACCAGTATTCCAACTGGTTCTATACGGACGTGATGGCTCGTGGAAAATACCCCGCTTATATGAATCGCTATTTCGATGCGTGCGATATCGAGATTCAAATGGAACCGGGCGATGAAGAGCTCATCGCTCGCAACACGGTCGACTTCCTGGCCTTCTCGTACTACATTTCCCAGGTATCCACCTGCGATCAGGGATGGGAGAAGACTGCGGGAAATCTGGTCATGGCAAACAAGAACCCTTATCTCGAGACGAGTGAGTGGGGCTGGCAGCTCGATCCCATTGGCCTGAGGGTTACCCTTAACCAGATGTATGACCGCTATGGGCTGCCCCTGTACATCGCCGAGAACGGCCTCGGTACATCTGATGTGGTCGAGGAGGATGGCAGCATCCACGACGAGTATCGAATCGATTATTTGCGCCAGCACATAAAGTGCCTTAAAGAGGCGGTGATCGATGGCGTTGACGTGCGCGGATACATGATCTGGGGATTCATTGACCTTGTTGCCTGCGGTCCTCTTACGATGGACAAGCGATACGGGCTTATCTATGTCGATCTGGATAATTGCGGCAACGGCACTGCGGAGCGCTTGCGTAAAGACTCTTTCTATTGGTACCAGAAATGTATCGCCACTAATGGCGAGGATCTTGGGTAGGAGTGATTGCTGTGGCAGACAAGAAGGAACTGGCCGCTCGTGTCCTCGAGCTCGTGGGCGGCGCCGATAACGTTGTTATGGCAACGCACTGCATTACAAGGCTCAGATTCAACCTGAAGGACGATAGCAAGGCAGACCTGGAGGCCCTTAAGACGCTTGACGGCGCCTTGGGCGCGCAGGTTAAGACGGGCAGTGGCAGGTTATCATCGGCGCCAGCGTGGGGTCGGTATATGACGAATTGGAGCCGATGCTAGGCGACAGGATGGGTGGCGAGGTCTCCGCCGACGCCGAGCAGCCTGAGCTCCAAAAAGGTTCGGCTCGCGTATTCGATATCATCACCGGCATCTTCTCCGCTATCATTCCCGCACTGGTGGCGGGAGGCATCGTAAAGGGCATCCTGGCTGCTATCGCGGCTTTTGGAATCGACACGGGTGCCGGCGACTTTGCGATATTCAATATGATTTCGGATATCCCGTTCTACTTCTTGCCGTTTTTGCTGGCAATGTCTACAGCTGATAAGTTCCGAGTCAACCGTTCGCTTGCGCTTTGTGTTGCCGGATCGCTGATGTACCCGACTATTGTCAACGCTGTCGGTACGGGCGAGACGCCTCTTGCGTTGTTCGGTTTTACGGTGCCGATTTTTAGCTACGCCGATTCCGTGTTCCCGGTCATCTTTGGCGTCATTGGCTTGTCCTTTGTATATCGCGCAATCGACAAGGTCGTGCCGGATCTTTTTAAGCTCGTTGTCGTCCCGGTGTTAGCGCCGGGCGATTTTAGCCGCTAATAGTCAAACTATTTTGACCAATCCCG
>CAJKQY010000085.1:0-7264 GCA_905202145.1 uncultured Collinsella sp. | reverse complement strand
TCTACCAGACCACGCCCTACGACCTGGCCCGCGCCGGCGAGGAGCACTAGGCTGCCGGGAGGTACGCTGGCATTTAGGCGCTAACGATGTGGGACAGCGGCAGGTCGTGGGCGTCGGTGGGAACGTGGTCGACACGCTGTTCGTCAAAGGCGATGCCGACGATTAGGCATTTAGGTGCAACTGTGGGCAGGTAGCGGTCGTAGCAGCCTCCGCCGTAGCCCAGGCGCGCACCGGTTCGGTCGAAAGCCACGAGCGGCACGACAACCATGTCGAGAGCCTTGGCGGGCACGATGGGGAAGTGGTCGCTGTCGACGTCCGTGGCTGCGAAGGCCCGCGTAGGGTGGGCGATAAACGGGGTCTCGGACGCATCGCCGGCAGAGACTGCCCGCATGCACATGCGCTGGCCACAAGCCATGGCGTCTGTTGCCGAGAGCATGCACGGATAGGCTACGCGCCAGCCACGCGCGACGGCCGCGTCGGCAAACGCGGCGGGGTCGACTTCGGAACCCATCGCGGCATAGACGGCAACGGTGCGTTGGCTCGCAGTGCCGCTGGACTCCATCAGCTCAACAAGCCGCGCGCATACAACAGCAGACTTCGCCGCCCGCACATCCAAATCAAGAGCATCGCGCCGAACAATCACCGCCCGCCGCAACTCAGCCTTATCCATCCCAGTCTCATCTCCCAAACCTACCAAAAAGGGACAGGTTTATTTTGGCAGCTTTTATCTGGGCAAACGCGATATGGGCAGTAAAGTCACCGCAAATATGCCTGTGAACTGCGCCCTTTGTGGTTGTTTGGGCCTATGCGGTAATGCTATAACGCCGCAGCGATCGCCTCAGTCACAAACTTATTGAGCGACTCACCCCTCTTTGCCGCTGCCAGCGCTGCTTGCTTATGAAGCTCAGAGCCCGTTCTTACGTTGAACGACCCCTTAAAAGCCCGCTCGGGTTCCTTGCCCTTCTCGGCGCAAAACTCAAGGTAATCGTCGACGGCGTCGTGGAAGCATTGTTCCACTTCTTTAACCGTAGAGCCTTCAAACACAATTGCATCCCTAATGCCGGTGACCATACCTGTTAGCACATGCTGTTCGGCATCGAACTCGACTGGGGCGAAATAACCCTTGTATGCCAAAACGTTACTCATGACTACCTCCGACATCTTGCAGAAATCGAACGATGTTTCGAATGGTCCCCGCTGTCAATTCGTCAGATGGATGCGGTGCGTGCATTACGAACATCCTGCCATCTGATGGCCTGTAGAAGCGAACGCGCGATCCGGATGTCTTGCCTTTGTTGTCCATTTCAAAGCCATATGAAGCCATGACTTTTAAAAAATCGGTATACCGATACGTCGAGGGGCAGCTAAGCAGTTGGGCGATGAGTTTATCGGTCCGAGTTATCCCGCCTCACATTCTGCAACTATATCCTAGTTGCAATTTAAGTCCGGTGCAAGCATCCCTACTATAGAACATGTGTACGTATAGAACAAGTGTTCGAACCAACACAAAGGCACCTGTGAGCTGCGCCCCTTTGCGGTGGTTTGGGCTGAATGTTGCGCAACAAGGGCTGCATTTTTGGGTTTACCTTCATGGTGGAAGGAATGAACCGAAAGGAGCCCGCCATGTTTTGTCGCTCGTGTGGCACGCCGCTTGTCGACGACGCCCTCTTTTGTCCCGTCTGCGGCGCGCCCGTAGCACCCGACCAGGTCGCGGCTACGCAGCAACCCCAGCCTGCCGCGCCCGCTCCTCAGCAATACGTGCCCGTGCAGCAGCCCGCGCGGCGCAGGCGTTCCAAGAAGCCCCTTATCGCCCTTGCCGCGGTGCTTGCCGTGGCGGCGGGCATCGGCGGCGGTGCGCTGTTCTACTTTACGCAGATCGCGACCACGCCTATCGACGAGAAAACCTTCCCGGATAGCGGCATGCGTGCGCTTGTCTCGACCAAGTACGACACGAACAGTGACGGCCGCATTTCACGCGACGAGGCCAAGGCGGTGACGTCGGTCGAGCTGGACGGCGTTACGTCAACGCAGGGTCTGGGCAAGGTGTTCCCCAACGTTACCAGTGTGGAATACGGTGGGGACAAACTCGTCAACCTGGACCTTTCGGGCTGCGGCGACCTTAAGACCGTCGAGCTTAACTCGGCGAGCAACGTCACCGTCGTTAACCTGGACGGTTGTGACAACATCGAGAAGCTCGACCTTTCAAATGCCGGGGAGCTCAAAAGCGTCGACCTTTCGGGCAAAAAGAAGCTCGCCACGTTGGCACTGCCGCGGGATACGAAGGTTAGCGGCATTAAGGACACGCAGCTCGACGAGCTGTGGCTGCCAGTGTCCTACGAGGGTACCGATAAATCGGACCAGTACGGCGATATCTACGAGATTGAGCGCGACGAGAACGGTTACGTCACGGGCTTCACGTCTGCCGTCAAGCAAGGTGGCGGCGTAAGCTACAGCGTCGAGCACGATGAGTCGCATCGTATCTCGGAGATTGAGGAAGATCTAGCGGGCGGCTATGTGAACGTCAACACGTTTACGTACGACGACGACGGTAACGTCACGCGCATCGATTGCGATGCCGACATGAGCGATTCGTCGAGCACCACGACGTTTACCTACGACGCGGACGGAAACCTGATCAACAAGACGACCCGTGCGGGTTACGGTGAGAGCGCGAGCACGTATATTTATCAGGACGGCAACATGGTGACCAACACCGATACCAGCCCGGCCAATCCTCGGACGGTCGTGTATTCGTACGGATACGACAAGGATCGCGTGACGTCCTTTACGCTGGACTGCCAGGGCGACACGGTGGGAACTACGTGGACGATCACCGCGGGCTATGAGTATGACAAGGACGGCAACATTTCGCGTATCTCGCCTGTGGCATATGACTCGCATGGCAACGATTACGGCTCGCTGAACTCGTACGCCGCGGTGGATTATTCGTACAGCGACGGAAAGCTCGACAGGATCGATTCCGAGCGCGGCGGCTATGCGGAGTTCTATTACGACGAGTACGGCAACCTGACGTCGGTCGACGAGTACTGCGGTCGCGGTTCGGATGCCGAGTTTGAGTTTGAGCACGAGGTCGAGTACCAGCGCTACTTCTGCAGCAAGCACGAGAAGAACAAGCCGGAGGAGTGGATTCGTTTGGATGCAGAGTACGACGTCGACCAGGGTAGCTGGAGCAACGACTCCGATTATGGTCGTGAGTGCTTTGCAACCATGTACAAGCTCGATCCGCTGGCGGCCAGACTGAACCCGTTTATCAAGTAGCAGCCCACTCGCAAACCACCACAAAGGTGCCTGTCCCCTTTGTGGTGGTTTTTGCTTGCGGTGCGTTAGGCCAGCAGGTCGATGACGTTAAAGCCGGCGTTGCTCTTGGCGATGACGTCTCGGCCGCCAAAGACACAGGTTGGCGACTCGGCTGCGATGCGCGTCACGTCGGCGCCGAGCGAGCGAAGCTCACCGGGTGTGGCGGCGAGCATCTGGGCGCGGCGCTCCTCGCGTGCATGCGGATCGAGCCCGGCCAGGTAGGTCGTGTTGCGGCGCTTGGTGAGCGCGTACGGCTTCACGGGCGCGTCCATGCCGCTCACACAGCTCACGATAAAGCCCTCAAAGGCGGCCTCGTCGGGCTCAAAGCTGCCGAGCCATTCGCCCGCGCGCGCCACGCGCTCAACCGAGGGGTCGATTGCCGGGTCGCGGTAGGTGTAGAACGCCGCCTGACGCTCGCCTGCCGCGCGGAATCCGCAGCCGTACGCACCGCCCTTCACGCGGATCTCGTTCCACAGGTAGTCGTAGGAGAGCGCGTTGGCAGCAACCGCCCAGGCGCCCGTCACGTCAATGCCCAGGCGACGCGGGTCGCACGCGCTTGCCGCAAAGCAGATGTCGCTGGGGATGACGAAAGCCTCGTGACGGTCGCGCGGCTCCGGCACCACGAGCGCGTTGCGGCCGGCATCGGCGCCGTCGCCCGCGCCAAGCCCCAGGTTACCCGCGGCGGCCCAGTACGCGTCAAAGTCCTCGTCGCTGCCGGTAAAGCTCGCCATGCAGCCATCGGCCACAAAGATGCGGCCTGCCAGCTCGGCAAGCTTGGCGCGCAGGCCGTCCAGGCGCTCGTCAAAGTGGTCGAGCAGATTGCGCAGGAACAGATAGAAATCCACGCCCGAAAGCTGCTCGCGCACCACGGCCGAAGGCGAGCTGTAGCTCATCGCGCGACCCAGCGCCGCCGAGTGTCCGTTGTTGATAAAGCCCTGCTCAAGCCCAATGCGAATCTGCGTGAGCACGTCGCGCACGCGGTCGGCGTCGGCATCGAGCAACAGCGTGCTCGACCACACCTCGCGCGGCAGGCTCGCCAGCGCGTCGATCTTCTCGGACAGGGCACCGGCGCTCACCAGCAGGTAGGGACGCACGCCGTCCACGTCGGGCTGCGTCATGACCTCGGTCGTAAAGCTCAAAAAGCCCAGCTTGCCGGCGAGCAAGTTGTCGAGTTCCTCGGCCGAGTGCTCGCTCGTGGGCAGCTGTTTGAGCAGACGGCAGAGCAGCGTTACATAGGGCAGGTCCTCAAATGCGACGCAGCTCAGGTCGAAGTACTGCATGGCGTAGGCCAGGCGGTTGGTGGGGATGCCGTGGCGCAGGCAGGGGATGGGCGCAGTCGTGTCCACAACGAGCGGCGGCTCGGGGCGCGCATCGCCAATGTCGGATACACGCAGGCGCGGCAGCGTAGCCTTGGCCTCGGGCGTGTCCTCGGCTTCCTGCGCGGCACGCAGCGCGGCTGTGCGCTCGACCACGTCCGCCAGCTCGACATCGGTCATGGCATCGCGCTTTGCAGCCAGCTCGGCGGCCTCGGCACCCTCCGCGCCCTCGGCGGCGTCCACCGGCACCAGCTCGACCAGCGCCATATGGTCGTTCTGGAGCACGAGCTCGCGCAGCAGGTCCTCAAAGTAGCTACCGTTCAGCTCGCCGCGCAGCTCCTCGTACACCGGGCCATACTTGAGCGCCAGCGTCGCAGCGTCGTCATCGTAGAGCCACGTGCTCAGCGCGTCGCACGCAATAGCCACGCCGTCGGCGATACCGTAGTCGCGCTGGCGAAGGTCGTATTCGTTGCTGCTGATGATGGCCTCCAGGCGCTCGCGCGGAACGCCGTGCTCACACAGGTCGCGGCAGGCGTCCTGGAACACGCGGCGTAGCTCACATGCCACGCCGGGCTGCGCATTTTGCAGCATGATGAGCTCGTAGGGCTGCAGGCTCTCGGCCGCGGTGTAGCTCACCACGTTGCCGCCCAAGCCGGCGGCCAGAATGGCCTTCTTAACCGGCGCTTCGTTGGAGCCCAGCAGTGCTTCGAACAGGATGTCCGCCGCGATCGTGCGCTTGCGGTCGAGCGCGCTACCCAGCACCAGGCCCAGGCCCACCAGGGCGTTTTCGGGCGTGGTGGACATCTCGACGCGCTCATACTCGCAGGTCACGGGTGCCTGCACGTCCAGCGGATTGGGTGACAGCGCGGACGGGTCCTCGCCGGCGGCAACGGCGGCGTCTATGCGGCGGCTCGCGGCGCTCGGTTGCGACAGATAGCGCTCGTCCAAAAACGCCAGCGCGCGGTCCACGTCCAGGTCGCCGTAGAGCGTGATGTAGGAGTTGGAAGGATTGTAGTGGCGCGCGTGCGTGTCCAGGAACTGCTCGTAGGTGAGCGCGGGAATCGCGCGCGGGTCGCCACCGCTCTCGTGCGCATAGGCGGTGTCGGGATAGAGCGCGGCGTTGACGGCGTCGTCCAGCACGCTCATGGGGTCGGACAGCGCACCCTTCATCTCGTTGAACACCACGCCGTTATAGCGCAACGTGCCCTCGCGCAGGCTGGCGGCGCTGCCTTCGCTGCCAGCGCCCTCCGGCAGGTCCAGCTCGTAGTGCCAGCCCTCCTGCTCAAAAATGGTGGGCTTGGTATAGATGGCCGGGTTGAACACCGCGTCCAGGTACACGTCCATCAGGTTGTACAGATCCTGCTCGTTGGTGGTGGCAACGGGGTAGATGGTCTTGTCGGGGTAGGTCATGGCGTTGAGGAACGTCTGCATGGAGCTCTTGATCAGGTCGACAAACGGCTCCTTGACAGGGAACTTGGCCGATCCGCACAGCACCGAGTGCTCAAGAATATGGAACACGCCGGTGGAATCGGCCGGCGGCGTCTTAAAGCCAATGGCAAAGGCCTTGTTTTCGTCGTCGCACGCCAGGTACAGCAGGCGAGCGCCCGAGGCAGTGTGGCGCAGCACGTAGGCGTCCGAGTCGAGCTCGGGCACGGTCTCGCAGCGCTCGACGGCAAAACCGTGGCAGATGGTGCCGGGCACCAGCAGCGCGGCAGCAGCGGCGCGCGGGTCGGTTGAGGTGGTGGGCATATGCAGTCTCCTTTGACGCCCCAGCGGGGGCGAATCGAGTCGAATCCTCGAGAGTATACCCATATGGGGCCGCGGCTCTGCGGCGAACTGGAGACGATGCCAGCGGATTGGGCATAGGCCCCGCGTGCCCGCCGAATGAGCGTGGATTTTCGGATGAAATAATCCGTCGCAGGTCCAAATGCCGTCCAATTATCCACTCCCGCACACCTTTCGTCTCCAACCGTGAGATGAGAGATAGACGAGATACGTATACGAAAGATGGCTGTACAGCAAAGAGCCAAACAATTAATAGTGCTGTTTGGTTGGTGATTGTTTTTTCAGTAAAAACACTTACGAATAAAGCAAGTTGCAAACAGCTGCCCCCTTATTTCGTGCTCATTTTTAAGGCGAGAAATTGCCGCCATATGATCGGACGAGTTTCAACGATTGCGATTTAGTATTTGGCGCGGATGCGGTCGATTCCGATGAAACGCTAGTTGACCACGCGGTAGATTGTGCTTTCTCCCAGACGCCCCGGCAATGCGCAATAAGCCAGATAACGAAGCGATTACCGGCGCGTCTATCCATAGGGAATTCCGGGAAAGCTTCTGCGGACAGTCAAAAGATTCGTCGGCCCCAAGCGGATTAAAGGTATTTGCATAAGACGTCATTTAACTAGAGACGATGCATATTGAATCGTTCAATGAACTTGCACGCTGTGTCCAACAACGCCGATTGTTGTTTTAAGGGGCTTGATGAAAGAACAGGACCAAAATAGTACTTGCATAGTTAGTTATGTAAAGTATTATAACGTTATGGGATGAATGAAGGGTTCATCTAAGTGAGTTAGGAGTAAGGGATGTTCAATTTCGATGAGCCTCGTTACGAGAAGGTTGTGAGCG
>CAJKQY010000084.1:0-7399 GCA_905202145.1 uncultured Collinsella sp. | reverse complement strand
ACGCAAACTTCTAATCAGCTTTTCAGTATCGAGCACGCGACGACCCAACGCCGGAGCGCGGGGCGGGAGGCCGGATTGCCTTCCCTCAACGCGACCCTGCGGAGCCGTGAGCGGGGAGGGAAGGCAATCCGGCCTCCCGCCCTGCGCTCCGCAGCAGCCAGCGCCACGCGCTAGTAGTTCACCACCTGCTCCTCAAAGTACGCCTTCGGGTGGTTACAAACCGGGCACACCTCGGGCGCCTCGGCGCCCACATGCAGGTGCCCGCAGTTCAGGCACTTCCATACCTTCACGCCCTCGCGCTCAAACACCTCGCCCGATTCGATGCGCTCGACAAGCTTGTTATAGCGCTCCTCGTGAGCCTTCTCGACAGCACCGACGCCACGGAACTTTGCGGCGATCTCGGTAAAGCCCTCCTCCTCGGCGGTCTTGGCGAACTCGTCGTACATCGTGGTCCACTCGTAGTTCTCGCCCGCAGCGGCATCACGCAAGTTGTCCAGGGTGTCGGGAACGGCGCCGTCGTGCAGATACTTAAACCACAGCTTGGCGTGCTCGGACTCGTTGCCCGCCGTCTCGGCAAAGATATTCGAGATCTGAACGTAGCCGTCCTTCTTGGCCTTAGATGCATAGTAACGATACTTGGTATGCGCCTGGGACTCACCGGCAAAAGCGGTCTCGAGGTTCTTCTTGGTCTGAGAGTTCTCAAAATCCATAGGTGTACTTCCCTTCAACACATGCCGCCCGTGGGATTCGAGCGGCCTTGTCTTTAGGATGCCCTCATGTCGAAAATCTAAACCTTACAATCCTGTTCTTCAGATTCGGGTGGGCTACACGCTTAGCCAGCGGTCACCCTCCACGCGGCAAAAGCCCTCACGCTCCAAGTCGGCCAAAATGTCTGCAACCAGCTCGTGCTCGACCGGCTCGCGGCCCGCTGCCGCCTCCATTTCGTTGACACCCGCCACGGCCTCGGCGAGTGTGATGCCCGCCGGCCGCCCATCGCGCGCCGCCAGCAGCATGCGCACAATATGAGCGCGCTTTTGACGGCGTGAGCCCTCAAACTTGGACTGACGGCTATAGCTCGCCGAGCGCCTGGACGGATTGGGCAGCGTCTTCTTAAGATACGCGCCATAATCCAGCAGCGCGTAATACCATGCGCGCGGTGTGTCGGCATCGTCGAGCGGCACGGCAAAGGGAGCGATCTCATCCGCCGTCGCACCGGGAGCTGCCGGACAGGCGGCCTGAATCAACGGCACCAGCTCGCGATCGGGAACGGCCGGCACATCGGGAAAGAAATGATGCAGAAAGACCGTGCGCACGTTGGTCTCCAGATACACACCCGGTAGATCGAACGCAAACGACCGGATGCCCTGCGCCGTCGCCGGGCCAATACCGGGCAGGGCGACCAGGTCGCGCGTCTCACGTGGAAACTCCCCACCCCAGTCTTCCATAACGCACTGAGCGGCTCTATGAAGCGCCAGGGCGCGGCGATTGTAGCCCATCCCCTGCCACGCATCCAAGACATCGGAAGGGGCGGCCTGAGCGAGTGCCTGCACGGTCGGAAAGCGGTCGAGCCACGCGGGCATACGCGTCTCCACACGCGGCACCTGCGTTTGCTGCAGCATAACCTCGGAAAGCCAAATAATGTACGGGTCGCGCGTGCGGCGCCACGGAAGGTCGCGATAACGCAGGACCCCTTCCGAACGAACCATCGAACGAAAGGGGTCCTGAATCATAGCTATGCTCCTTATGCGGCGCTATTCCTCCCGGCAAGCGCACGCACAGGTGGCGTACTCGGGAAACGCATCGCGGTCGGCGAACTTGGAATCGACGGCCGGGAACTGGCGGTGAGCGACGATATCGCCCAGCGAAACGGAATCGAGGTAGTCGCGCATCAGCGCTTGAGCTCCGGCCCACAGGGGATGATAACAGCACGCGCCCATGCGTGCACAGTCGCCATCGGGCGCGGTGCAATCGTTCATGACCATAGGACCCTGAACGGCCTCAACGACCTGGCGGATGGTGACATCGTCGGGGCTGACCTTAAGACGCATGCCGCCATGGACGCCACGCAGGCTCTCCACAATACCGGCCTGAACCAAACCATGTTGAATCGAACGGGCAAACGAATACGGGACATTGACCTCTTCGGCGGCGGTGCGAACAGAAAGCAGACGCTCCGGGTCCTCGGCAAGCATCGCGAGCATGCGAAGGGCGTAATCAGTCTTCCTCGATATGTCCATTTTTCCCCTTTCAAGGAATAGGAACAGCTCGAACGAGCTCCGGAGCCGAGCTTACGTCGAGACACCAATGACCGTATGGACGCCCAAATAGCAAAACGGGTGCCCACTGAATGCCGTGTTTGAAGCCTCTTGCATCAAAAACGGCCCATAGTGCAATTTAGTATAACCTAACCCCCTGCTTCGTTGAACAGGTGTTGCGCAACAAACGCTTTGTTTGAACACATGTCTCAAACGGAGCTTGTCCGGGAATTGGAAGGATTTTGTTTTGGGTGAAAGGGGCCGATGGGATCAAGGTCCTATCAAACGCAAAAAGCCACGTCCGAAGACGTGGCTTTAATTGCGTTGGCGGGAAGTACGGGGCTCGAACCCGCGACCTCCGACGTGACAGGCCGGCGCTCTAACCAAACTGAGCTAACTCCCCAGGCAGTCGTTCGCGTTTGTTTCCGCTCGCGTGCGCTGCGGGGATTAGTATACACAGAAGTCTGTCCGGTGCGCAACAACTTTTTTGAAAAAATTTTTGGGCCCCTCCGGGAGGGTCTCCGGGGCTGTGGGCGGGGGTTAAGTTTGCTGCTCTACAGTCCTGCGCAAGACGGAAAGCACATTAAGTGCTTTCCTTTGCGTGCGGAACTCGCGACAAACTTAACCCCCGCCCTCAGCCCCGGAGACCCTCCCTGCCGTCACATTATTCAACCAGTTTTGCGGGCGTGCGCCGCTGCGCGGCTAGCCCGCGTGCTCCTCGGCGGGGTTGGTCTGATGAATCTTGTTGAACTACCGCCTTTGGCCCAAATGGAAACGGGAGATGCGATCTGCATCCCCCGTTTTTGTTGCACCTACTCCAAGTCAATAAATTTGGTGCTCAGGATCTTGCCGTCCTTGACGAGCATTCTGGCCATGGTGGGGCCTCGACTGCCTCTGGGGTAGCTGGCGCTGCCGGGGTTGAGGACCAGGCAGTGGCCCACTTGGGCCTCTTTGGTTACGTGGGTGTGGCCGTTGATGGCTACGTCTACGGATCCCACCGGAAGGTCTTCGCGGTAGTGGGCTACGGCAAATTTGAGGCCTTCGTAGGTGAAGAGGGCCAGACGGTCTACATCCGGGCCGTAGTCGCGGTAGTAGTCGTTGTTTCCTAGGACCGCTCGCACGGGGGCGATGGTGCATAGATGCTCGTAATCCATCTCTGAGGTGAGGTCTCCGGCGTGGATAATCAGATCTGCGCCCTTGAGCTCGTCCAGAAGCGCGGGCGAAAGATAGCCGTGGGTGTCCGAGATGATGTCGATGCGCTTGGCGCTTGCACTGTTCATGGGATCCCTTCTGCAAAACCGATTCGACGTATATACAAAAAGCCCCACGGCTCCGCAGACAATTGGTCTACAGGGCTGCGGGGCCAGTGTGCTAGAGGCTCAGGGCCTTCTTGAGCGGTACAACGCGGCGGCGCGAAACCGGCACGCGTTCGTCGACGCCCGTAATACCCAGTTGGATAGCGCCCGAGGGCACCGTCTCGACATCCGTGACGCACGCCAAGTTGACGATATAGCGGCGATGAACGCGAAAGAAGCCGAAGTCGCAAAGCTTGGCCTCGAACTGCGCCAGCGAAGTCGTCGATAGAAAACGATCATCGACGGTATAGATACAGGAGTAATCGTCCTTGGCCATGATGAAGCGAATGTCATCCACGGGGATGAGGACCTTACGGCCGCCCTTTTCCACCGGAATGCGCTCGATGGTGGCTTTGCTGTCCGTGACGGGCTTGGCGTGCTGCATGACCTTCTCGATCGCGCGATCCAGGCGTGCCTCCTCAACCGGCTTCATGAGGTAATCGACGGCATCTACGTCGAACGCCTCGACGGCATGATCGCTATACGCGGTCACAAACACAATCGCCGGCGGATTCTTAAGCTTATGCAGTGCCTCGGCAAGCTGCAGACCAGAAGCGCCGGGCATCGAGATATCGAGAAATACGACATCGACGCGGCTTTCCATCAACATCTCAATGGCGGAGCGGACGCTCGACGCCTCAGTGATCGTGCCGATCTTGCCCGTCTGCTCGAGCAAGAAGCGAAGTTCCGAACGGGCCGGGGCCTCGTCATCCACAATCATCGCACGCAGCATAGGGATTAAACCTTTCGTCAATAAACTACGCTGGGCATCCGCCGCTTGGCGTTGAGCCCATAGCCTTTTATTTTACTCTTGAATGTCAAAGATGCTCTCTGACAAATCAAGATGCAGGAGCACTTTGGTGCCCTTGCCCGGCGCCGATTCGACACGCGTATAAGAGTGCGGTCCATAAAAGCGATGGATGCGCTCAGAAATATTGTGCATGGCCACGCCGGCGCCGCCGCCTTGCGGGGAGCTGGCATCGGGGCGGGCGGAGCGCTCATCAAACAGCCTGGCGGCGGTGCCCTCGTCCATGCCCACGCCGTTGTCGGCCACGGCAATCAGGATTGCGTCGTCGCCGTCTTGATGGACGGTCACATCGATCCGCAGGGCGTCGTCATCGCCCATGCCATGCCGTACGGCGTTCTCGACGATGGGCTGGATTACAAAGGCCGGGACCAACGTGTCCTCGACATCCTCGGAGACATCGAAGGTCGCCAGTACGCGGTCCTCGCCAAAGCGCGCTTTCTCAAACGTCAGGTAGCGCTTGGTCTGGGCAACCTCGCGCGAGACCGGGATAAGCGACCCTGAGTTGTCGAGCGTGGCGCGATAGAACGAGGAGAACTCGCGCAGCAGCTCGCGGGCGCGCAGCGGGTCGGTGCGTGTAAACGACGCAATGGTGTTGAGCGTGTTGAACAGAAAGTGCGGATTGATCTGCGCTTGCAGGGCACGAACCTCGGCACGGGCCGTCAATTCCTTTTGCACCTCGAGCTCGTGGATGGCGAGCTGCGTGGACAGGATCTCGGCAAAACCCGAGGCGAGCGCATACTGGGTACGGTCGACGGCACGCGGGGTCTTGTAGTAGAACTTGAGCGTGCCGACGGTGCGGTCGCCCACCTTGATGGGCGCGATGATGCCGGCGGGAACATGGTTGTGCGAGCCATCCGCACCCACCACGTCCACCACGCGGTTGAACGACTGCACGATGCCGTGTTCAATGACGTAGCGCGTGGCAAGCGTATGGATGGGCGAATCGGGCAGCAGCTTTTCCTCGAACTCGCCCGCGCAGGCCAGCACGTTGCCCTCATCGGTGATGGCAACGGTCATGGCACGCGTCTCGGGCAGAATACGCCGGCACACCAAAAGCGCCGATTCCTGCGTCAGACCGCCCTTAATGTCCTCGAGCATGGCCGAGGCAACCGAAAGCGTCTCCTCGGTATACTGGGAGCGTACCGAATCGGGATTGAGCGTCAAATAGATAAAGATGCACAGGAAGATGCACAGTAACGCACAGGCGATCACCGTGGCAATCGGCTCAATGCCAGTCGCCAGGGCAAAGATAAAGTACGCCAACACGCAAACGGCGCAGACAACGGCGATGATGCGAAAGATTGAAATTGAATTATCGCGCTGGGCGCGGCGGTCGATCATTCAGCCCCCTCCAGGATGCTAATCAGTTGTGCGTCGCGCCAAAGTTCGTCCATGATCTTGGGCCAGAAACTCTGAAAACGCAGGTAGCTTGCGGCGTTTTGGCGGGCATAGGTCTTGGCCTCGTCAATACCATGACGCCAGATGCGCAGATACCCCTCGTGCTCGCGGGTAAACATGCTGCGAACCATGGCGGTCTTGCGCACGCGGTCGTCGAGCTCGCGCGAGATCCACGGACCCGGATAGGGCATGAGTGATGCGGCCGTAACCGGAATGAGCTCCTTTTGGTGCGCAGCGAACGTCAGCTTGGCCCGCTCGTAGTACCAACGGTACACGTCCTGCATAAAGCGCGGCGAGCGCTTCTCGGACTCGGGCGGCAGGTGGCGCACGGTCCACTCGTTGTCGAACCACACGTCGTAGCCGAACATGCGCATGTTAAAGAGGTAGTCCAGATCCTCGCCGCGGGTGATAAACGGGTCGAAGGCCACGCGCGTAAAGGCGCGGGCGTGGAGGGCCATCAGGCCGCCGCACACGTAATTGGAGCGCGAGATGCGGGTGCCCGAGAGCGCCTTTTTCATCCAGCGATTGAACTCGATACGCTTAGTCCACCAGCGATGGCAAATGCCCGCTTTGTCCGTGGGAGCCAGCGGCGACCCGTCGCGATCGTAAAAGTATCCGCTCTTGACTAAAATCGGCAGGCCCTGACGCGTCTGTTGGCCCAGTGCATAGGTCGCACGCTTCATAAAGTCGGCATCGATGACGGTCTCGTCGTCATCCAAAAACACAACCGCGTCGTGCCCCAGCACCGCCGCGCAGGCAAGACCCATGTTGCGGATGGCGCCGTAGCCGCGCAGGCTCACGCACTCGCCCGAGCCTTTGGGCGCAATCTGCGCCACGCGGTCGGCAACACGCGAAGCCTGAGTATTGGTAACGATGGTGACCTTAAGTGTGGGATGCGCATTAACGATTTCGCGCACGCGACGGGATACGTCGGACGTGGCAGAAACCGGACAGACCACCAAGAGAATGATGCGCGGAATGTCGCGCACCTGCTCGAGCGAAGTCAGGCAGCGATCGAGCTCCGGGTTGACGGCATTGAGCGACGTCGAGTGATCGTAGGTGCCGGGAGCGTTTGCTTGGGTATCATCGCCCGCCCAATATGTTGGGATCACAACCGTGGCGTTCATACCTTTGCCCTCCTTGCAACACAAAAACGGGGCGCCGCCAAACACAGGCGACGCCCCGCGACCTAGCTGATTCCATCATACCCACTTGGGCTAAACATTGTTCGGAAGTCAGAATGATTTATGCGGCCACTCCCAAAAGAGTACTGCAGATAGGCACAATTGCCGTACTGAGCCCGGTTGTCTTACGCCGCCGCCTGAGCCATGTGGGACAGACGGACCAGCAGCACAAAGCCAACAACCAGCAGAACGCCAATAGAAAGGACGCCCAGCGACGGGTTGCCGGTCAGCGAGGTGACAACCGACACCAGGAAGGTGCCCATAACGCTTGCGTAACGGCCAAAGATATCGAAGAAGCCGTAGTACTCGTTGGACTTTTCCTTGGGGATGATGCGGCCAAAATAGCTGCGGCTCAGCGCCTGCACGCCGCCTTGGAACAGGCCGACCAAAATGGCGAGC
>CAJKQY010000083.1:0-8319 GCA_905202145.1 uncultured Collinsella sp. | reverse complement strand
CCCGTGGCGCTCCTATGCTGGAGCGGCATTAGCAAGCGCTTCGTCATCTTCTCGATGATGCAGGTCGTGCTCTCGTCGCTGTTCCTCAACGTCTTTCACTTCGCTCCGTTTTTGGGCGACAAGATCATGCTCATCATTTTTGGCGGCGTGGTCTCGGGTCTGGGCGCTGCCATCGCGCTTAAATCCGGCGCATCCACCGGCGGCACCGACTTTATCGCGCTGTGGGTTTCCAACCACACGGGCAAGACCATCTGGGGCGTCATCTTTGGTTTCAACTGCTTTATCCTGTCGATCTTTGGTTTTATGTTTGGCTGGGACAAGGCGGCGTATTCCATCGTGTTCCAGTTTATTTCGACCAAGACCATCGACAGTTTCTATCGTCGTTACGACCGCGTGACGCTGCAGATCACGACGCGCAAGGCAGACGAGGTCATGACCGCCTATGTTGACCATTTTCAGCATGGTATTAGCTGCGCCGAGATCATCGGCGGATACAGCCGCGAAAAGATGTACCTGCTGCACGCCGTTGTCTCGACTTACGAGAGCCAGGACATTATCAAGCTGGTGTGCGACATTGATCCCGGCGCCGTGATCAATGTGTTCCACACGCTCAACTTTGTGGGCGGCTGGTGGGGCGGTCATGTCGACGAGCCCATGCCCACGGCCGTTCCCGATCCCGACAAGCCCGCACGCATGGCCAGCAGGCAGGCGCGCCTCAGCGAGCAGGACAGCCTGCAGCAGGACGACGGCAAGTAGGGTTTTGGCATTTTGCCGGCCTGGCGCAATCCTGTCCGCTTGAGCCTCCCGAAAGCCTCGCCGCTTTCGGGGGGCTTTCGTTTGCCCAGATAAAACCTACCAAAATGAAGCTGTCGCTTTTTGGTAGGGAGGGTGTATCGTTTTATCAATATGAGGTAACATGAAACTAGACGTTATATACGTATTAGTTATTTCAATATTTCGATAAGAGTGATTAGATATGCCTGCGCCCAAAAATGCACCGCTTTACCAGCAGATTTACGACGAGATCAAGGATGCGATCGAGAAAGGTGTTTATGCACCCAAGGAGCGTATTCCGTCCGAGCTTGAGCTAGCCGAGCAGTACGACGTGAGCCGCATTACGGTGCGCCGCGCCGTCGAGGAGCTGTGTTCCGATGGCTACCTGGTTAAGCAGCAGGGTCGCGGCACCTTTGTTTCCACGCCGCACATCAACCGCCAGTTCCACGCCTCGACGCTGCAGACGTTTACCGCGCTGTGTGCCGATAATGGCATGAACGCGGGCGCACATGTGGTCGATCGCCAGATTGTGCCGGCACGTCAAAACGAGATGGAGTTCTTTGGCCTACAAAAGGACGCGCTGCTGCTGCATATTAAGCGCGTGCGTACAGCCGACGGCGAGCCCATCTTTGAGGAGAACATCTTTGTGCCGTTTGACGCCTACCGTGAGCTGTTGACGGCCGATCTTGAGGACAAGTCGATTTTTGCCGAGGTCGAGCGTGTTGGCGGAACGCCGATTGTCTCGGTTGGCTACCGCACGGTCGAGGCCGTTCGTGCCAATACCGAGCAGGCGGCCGAGTTGGGCATTGCTCCGCACGATCCGCTGCTCAACCTGCGTGCCAGCTTTACCGGTCCCAATGGCGAGCCGGTCCTGATGGGTAAGCAGTACTACGTGGGATCGCGCTACGTTATGGTGATGTAGCTCTAGTTGCGCGGTTTTACCAAACCGCGTAACGGCTCGACGCTGTAAACGCCCCTAAGCGGCAATCTGCAGAATGAGCGTGGAAAATCTCCCGTTTTTGGCTTGGTGACGGGCTCAAAGTGGGAGATTATCCACGCTCATCCTGAAAGTGTCCAAAAATCCACGCTCGTTCGCCTTGGATTACGTTGCCCGTGGCCGACGGCGGCGCGGCACCGGTCCGCGTGGCGGCGTATAATCGGCGGCAGATGACTTGGACGTTAGGAAACCATGACCGATAGCATGCAGCAGATGGCGCTCGACACGCTCGGCGCCTATTTTGGCTACACCTCGTTTCGCCCGGGACAGGACCGCATGGTGGATGCGATCCTTGCCGGCCGCGATGCGCTCGGCGTTATGCCCACAGGCGCCGGCAAGTCCATTTGCTACCAGGTGCCTGCGCTTATGCTGCCCGGCATCACCTTTGTGGTGAGCCCGTTGCTGTCGCTTATGGAGGACCAGACTCGCGCGCTGCTCGCGGCGGGTGCGCGCCCCAGCTATCTCAACTCCAGCCTTACCCCGGCCCAGCAAAACACCGTGCTCAAGCGGGCGCGCGAGGGCCGTTATCAGCTTATGTATGTGGCGCCCGAGCGCCTGCTCGAGCCGCGCTTTCTGGCCTTTGCGCAGGAGGCCGCGGCCGAAGGCGGCATCGGCGTTCCGCTCGTGGCCATTGACGAGGCCCACTGCGTGAGCCAGTGGGGCCAGGATTTCCGTCCCGCTTACCTGCAGATTCGCGAGTTCATTGATTCCCTGCCGCGGCGCCCGATCGTGGCGGCCTTTACCGCTACGGCGACCGAGCGTGTGCGCGCGGACATTCAGCAGATGCTCGGCCTGCAAAATCCCGCGACCGTGGTGACGGGTTTTGATCGCAAGAACCTCTACTTTGGTTGCGAAGAGATGGGCGACAAGGCCAAGACCGCCTGGGTGCGCGACTACGTGATCGCGCATTCGAGCGAGAGCGGCATCGTGTATTGCTCGACCCGCAAGACGGTCGACGCGCTGGCCGCGGAGCTTGCCGAGGTACTGGGCCCCAGCGGCATTCGCGTTGGCCGCTACCATGCCGGCATGGGCAACGACGCCCGCCGCCAGAGCCAGCGTGCCTTTATCGACGACGACATTCAGGTGATGGTTGCCACCAACGCCTTTGGCATGGGCATCGACAAGCCCAACGTGCGCTACGTGATTCACAACAACGTGCCCGAGAGCATCGAGGCCTACTACCAGGAAGCGGGCCGCGCTGGCCGCGATGGCGATCCGGCCAGCTGCCACTTGCTGTGGAACGGTAACGATTTCCGTATGCGCCGCTTTTTGATCGACCGCGGCGATGCGGCCGACGAGGCGCTCGACGACGAGCAACGCGCGTGGGCGCTCCAGAACCGTTATCGCCTGCTCAGCCAGATGGAGGGCTACTGCAATACCACCGGCTGCCTGCGCGAATACATGCTGCGCTACTTTGGCGACGAAGCCGCGGCCGAGCATGCGGCAGCCGCCGCAGGCGGCACGGCAGACGACGCCGAGGGCTGCGGCAACTGCAGCAACTGCCTCACGCAGTTCGAGGTCGAGGACGTCACCGATATGGCCCGCGCTGCCGTGCGCTATGTGGCCACGCGCCCTATGCGCTTTGGCAAGTCGCTCATCGCCGATGTGCTTCACGGCGGCAACACCGAGCGCATTCGCCAGATGCATCTGGACGAGGACCGCGGCTACGGTGAGCTGTCGAGCGAATCGGTCGGGCGCATCAAGGACATCATCGGCCAGCTGTGCGGCCGCGGTTATTTGGCCACCTCGCAGGGGCAGTACCCGGTCGTGGGGCTGGGTCCGCGTGCCGGCGAGGTCGAGGACGAGGCGTTCGCCTTTACCGTTAAGCGTCGCGCGTCCAAGCGCAAGGCCTCGGCCCACGCCCGCCGTGCGGTGGATCTGCTGCGCGAGGAGGCCGAGCTGGATCAGCGCCCGCGCGTGGGCGACGATGCCGAGCTGTTCGAGCGCCTGCGTGCCCTGCGCAAGGAAATCTCGACCGAGCTGGAGATGGCGCCGTATATGGTCTTTTCCGACAAGGCCCTGCGCGGCCTGTGCCGCCTGCGCCCGCAGACACGCGACGAGCTGATCCAGGTCAACGGCATTGGCGAGAAAAAAGCCGACGCCTTTGGCGAGCAGTTTATGGCGGCGATTGAAGAGTTTGAGTCCGAGCATGCGCGGGATGGAGCGTAACGATGGTAGCCGATAGCAAGACCGAACGTTCCGAGCGAGCCGAGGTGTCTGCCGTGCCGCTGTACCAGCAGGTCATGGACGACCTAAAGGGCGAGATCGCGCGCGGCGTGTACCCAGCCGGCTCGCGCATCCCTGCCGAGATGGAGCTCGCGAAGTCCTACGGCGTGGGGCGCATCACCGTGCGCCGTGCCATTGAGGAGCTGTCGCGCGCGGGGTATCTCAACCGCCAGCAGGGGAGGGGTACCTTTGTGTGCGCTCCCAAGCTCAAGCGCAAGATTCGCCAGAAGGGTGACGTCCAGAGCTTTACTGAGGGTTGTGCTGCCAACGACATGGTGCCTGGTGCGCGTCTGGTGTCGCGCACGGTGGTCGCGGCGGCGCGCGAGGATGCGGCGTTCTTTGGCGTGGAGCCCGGCTGCGAGCTTATCGTGGTCGAGCGCGTGCGCACGGCCGATGGCATCCCCGTCATGCTCGAGAACAACGCCTTTGTGCTGGCCGACCATCCCTACCTGCAGACGCTGGCCGATGAGGACCTCACCGATAACTCGATCTTTGCGCTCGTTGCCGAGCATTCGGGTCGCGCGCCGCTCAAGTCCGACCCCTGCACCGTGGAGATTGCGCTTGCCGATGCTCAGGCGGCCCCGCTGCTGGAGGTGCCGGTCGGCGAGCCGCTCTTCTATATGGAGGCTTACTTTACCGATGAGGACGAGCGGCCCTTGCTACTCGGACGCCAAAAGATCGTGGGCTCGCGCTACGTCTTCGACATCTAACGTCCACAGATAGAACAACATAGAACAAATTTGCCGAGATGACTTCACGGGTGTTGTTGCACGTGTTATAAATAGGACAACATAGAACGATAGCAGGTACGAGCTGCCGTCGCTCAAAGCCGCCCCACAAGGAGGAACATCAGGATGAACGCACATGATCTGGTTCAGGAAATCATCGAGCGCAAAGGCAAGATCGAGAATGTCTTTTGGATCGCTTGTGGCGGTTCGATGATCGACCTGATGCCGGCCAACGAGCTGCTCAAGCGCGAGGCCACCACGTTTACCTCGACGGTCTACACGGCACGCGAGTTCTGTCTGATGGCCCCCAAGAGCCTAGGGCCGAAGTCGCTCGTTATTGCCTGCAGCCACAGCGGCAACACGCAGGAGGTCGTCGACGGCTGCGAGATGGCGCTGGCCGCCGGTGCCGAGGTCATTGCCCTCACCGACTGTGAGGGCTCCAAGATCGACAACGGCAAGTGGACCAGCTGGGTCTACCCCTGGGGCGAGGGCGTGTCGCAGGCCGAGGTCCCGCAGGGTATCGGCGCTCTGATCGCCGCCGAGCTGCTCGACCAGCAGGAAGGCTACGAGGCGCTTGCCGACATGTATGCCGGTCTTAAGCAGATGGATGCCCTGTTGCCCGCTGCCCGCGAGAAGGTTAACGCCGAGCTGGGCGCCCGCTTTGCCGAGCTCTGCCGGCAGCACAAGTTCTTCTATATCCTGGGCTCTGGCCCCAACTTTAGCCAGACCTACGCCATGGCGATCTGCTCGCTCATGGAGATGCAGTGGCAGCACTGCTGCTATATCCACTCCGGCGAGTACTTCCACGGTCCGTTCGAAGCCACCGAGCCCGGCGTGTTCTACTTTGTGCAGCTTGGCGCCGGCGAGTGCCGCCCCATGGAGGAGCGCGCGCTTGCATTCCTCAACACGCACACCGACACGATCATGGTGCTCGATGCGCTCGAGTACGGCGTGGGCGACGTGCCCGCCAGCGTGCGTTCGTACCTGGAGCCGATCTTCTTCTACAACATGAGCTGCGAGCTGCGCGCCGCCCGCGGCAAGGTCTTCGACCACAGCCCCGAGGTTCGTCGCTACATGGGCATCGAGCAGTACTAATATACCGGGAATAACCTCTCACGACGGGGTCTGCGCTGCGCGCGGGCCCCGTTTTACGTTGTGGCGGCCGGATTCGTGTCTGCGCGAAAACGAAGGTGAATACTTTTCCGCGAAGTGAACGACCTATTTTGGACCCCCGAAGCATCCACACTTTTTGACGCCAAAACAGCAGGAAAAACTCGGTGAAACCGCAGGAAGCGGCGTCTGAAAAGTGTCGATGCTTCGGAGGCTCGTTTTTGCTCGTTCACTTCGCGGAAAAGTATTCACCTTCGATTCGCAAGGGCGCTGCGTGAGCCAAAAAAGCGGGCCGCGCCGGGGATTTCCGGCGCGGCCCGCTTGGCATCGCGCTTAGATTCGCAAGGTTGCGGCAGCCAGCGGCCTACTTTGCGTCGTAGGCCTCGGCGTCCCACCAGTCGAGCTGGGCGATGTTGTCACGGATGTGCTGGCAGCTCTTGTGGAAGCCCTCGAGCTCGTACTCGGACAGGTCGAGCGTGTAGACATCCTCGACGCCCTCGGCGCCGATCACGCACGGCAGGGAGGTAAAGATGCCCTCCTCGCCATACTGGCCGGTCATAAGCGTAGAGGCGGAAAGTACGGCGTGCTCGTTGTGCAGAACGGCAGCGCAGACGCGTGCGGCGGAGTTGGCGACGGCGTACTCGGTGCACTGCTTGCCCTGGTAGGTCACATAGCCGCCCTTGCGCGCGAGCTCCTCGACCTCCATGTGGTCAAAGGCGTACTTGTCGGGGTTCTCGGCCTGGAGCTCGTTGAGGCTCTTGCCGGCGATGGTCGCGGCCTTAAAGGCAGCTAGCTGGCTAAAGCCGTGCTCGCCGATCATGTAGGCGTCGATGGACTTGGGGCTCACGCCGACCTTCTTGGAGATCTCGGTGCGCAGGCGGGCGGAATCCAGGCCGCAGCCCGAGCCGATGATCTTTTTGGGATCGTAGCCGGTCAGGTGCCACAGCTCGGTGCACACGACGTCGCAGGGGTTGGAGATGCTTACGAAGATGCCGTCGAAGCCGGCGTCGACGATGCGCTTGGCAAAGGTGCGGGCGGCGTCGGTGGTAAAGAACAGCTCGCCGTCGCGGTTGCCGGCGGCCAGCGCGACCTTGCCGGCGGCGTTGACGATGACGTCGCAGCAGGCCAGCTCCTCGTAGTGGTCGTAGCAGTTGACGATCTTGGTGTTATACGGGACAAACGAAAGGGAGTCGCGCAGGTCCTGGACCTCGGACGTCACCTTGGCCTCGTTGATATCGCACAGGTACAGCTCGTCGGCAATGCCCTGCATGAGCAGGCTGTTGGCGACATGTGCTCCTACGTGGCCCTGGCCGACCACACCGATCTTACGCGTCTGGTACATATGAGTATCCTTTCGGCCGAGTTTTTCGCGTCGAACCATTGTAGCGTCCTGCCGCCACTTTGCTAGGCTAAAGCGCCATAGATTTTTGGGCATGCCTTAATCTCTACTTTTGGAGTGATTTGGGCCGCTGGCGGCATCGCTGGGCGATGTGCTCGCTCGGATGGGGCCGGTCGTTGTACCATAGCTGCAACTGACTCGTAAGGAGCATCCATGCCCATTCGCATTCCCGACGCCCTCCCTGCCGCCGCGCAGCTCGAGAGCGAGAACATCTTTGTCATGACCGAGTACCGCGCGTTGCACCAGGACATCCGTCCGCTGCGCGTGCTCATCCTCAACCTCATGCCCACCAAGATCGCCACCGAGACGCAAATCATGCGCAAGCTCTCCAATACGCCGCTGCAGGTGGAGGTGGACCTGCTGCGCACCAAGACGCACGAGGCCACGCACGTAAGCGCCGGCCACCTGGAGACGTTCTACCGCACGTTCGACGACATCCGCGACATCCACTACGACGGCCTGATCATCACGGGCGCGCCTGTGGAGCAGATGCCGTTCGAAGAGGTCGACTACTGGCCCGAACTCTGCCAGATCATGGATTGGTCCACCACGCACGTGCACTCTACGCTGCACATTTGTTGGGGCGCACAGGCCGGCCTGTACCATCATTACGGTATCCAGAAGTACGATCTGCCGGCAAAGGCGAGCGGCGTGTTCGAGCATTATCTGGTGAAGCCGCAAAGCCCGCTGGTTCGCGGCTTTGACGACCGCTTCTATGCCGTGCATTCGCGCAACACCGATGTGCGCCGCGAGGACGTGGAGGCCGAGCCGCAGCTTGAGGTCGTGGCCGTGTCCGACGAGGTGGGCCTGTACATCGTCAAGTCGACCGACAGCCGTCGCTTCTTTGTCTTTGGCCATCCCGAGTACGATACCGACACGTTGCGCCTGGAGTACGAGCGCGACGTGAAGCGCGGCCTCAACCCTCAGGTGCCGGCGCATTACTTCCCGGGCGACGACCCCACCGCAGAGCCGCGCAACGTCTGGCGCAGCCAGGCTCAGTTGCTCTACACCAACTGGCTCAACTACTACGTCTACCAGACCACGCCCTACGACCTGGCCCGCGCCGGCGAGGAGCACTAGGCTGC
>CAJKQY010000082.1:0-8438 GCA_905202145.1 uncultured Collinsella sp. | reverse complement strand
GATGAATCACGGCAGCTGATTCAGGGTCGCGCTCGGCAAGCAGGGCATGCAATGCTTCCTCGCCAATGCGCTCGGCAAGCTCCTGATAGCCCACGCGTCGTTCGTCCTCGAGTTCTCCCGAAGGAAAATCCATTTCATCGAGAGCGGCCTTGAGATACAAGCCCGTACCGCCGCAAAAGACCGGAAGACGCTGCTCGCCAAGCAAACGCTCGACATGTGCTCGGGCGTCCGACTGGTAGAGCGCAGCAGAATACGCGACGCCGGGATCCACGATATCGATAAGGCGCAGAGGTGCCGAGCACTCCTCGGGCATCATTTTGGCCGTACCGATGTCCATGCCGCGATAGATTTGCATCGCGTCGCACGACAACACTTCGGACGATAGACGAGCGGCCAGGCGGTCGGCAACATCGCTTTTTCCGACCGCTGTCGGACCGACAATCGCTACAGCAGAAAGGCTTGCACCAGGAGAAATCATTAGCGAGGCTCGCCCACGACGGAGCCAGACAGATACCACGTCTTGGCGACATCAATATCAACATCGACGATCTTGCCGATAAGCTGATCGATGCTATAGCCAGCAGGAATCGGCGCATGCACCGTCTGGTTCTTAGGGCTCTTGACCAGAAGGACAGCGTCGTTCTTCTTGCTCGTGCCCTCAATGAGCGCAGGCACCACAGCGTGAAGCTCGCCCTGGTTAAACTCGTGTGCCGTCGTCTCGATAACCTTGACCAGACGGTTAAAGCGCTCAAGGATAACCTCATGCGGGGTGGGATCATAAATCTCGGCGGCCGGGGTACCGGCGCGCTTGGAGTAAATAAACGTGTAGGCTTGGGCATAGCGCACCGTCTCGGCAAGCGAGAGCGTCTGTTCAAAGTCTTCCTCGGTCTCACCCGGGAAGCCCACGATGATGTCGGTCGAAAGCGCAATATCGGGCATACGGTTACGAATACGATCGACCAGACCCAGATAATCCTCGCGCGTGTACCGACGATTCATCTCTTTAAGGATGCGCGTGGAACCCGACTGAACGGCCAGGTGAAGCTGCGGCATGACGGCAGGCGTCTCGGCCATAGCGTCGATAGTCTCGGGCAGCAGGTCTTTGGGGTGCGAGGAAGTAAAGAAGATGCGCTCTACACCCGTATCACCCACGGCACGCAACAGGTCGGCAAAACGCGGCTTGCCAAACAGATCGCGACCATAGGAGTTGACGTTTTGACCCAAAAGCGTGACCTCACGCACGCCCTGGCGTACGAGACCGGTCACTTCGTCGACAATCTCCTCGAAAGGACGGCTTTTTTCGCGACCGCGCACATACGGCACGATGCAATAGGTGCAGAAGTTATTACAGCCCGTCATAATGGGGACCCAGGCGTGATACTGGGTCTCACGATGCCACGGCATGCTCATAGCATCCGTGTCCTCGTGTTCATTGGTGCGAATATGACGCTTGCCGTCCAAGAATGCCTCGGCAATGAGCTCGGCAACATGCGCGATGGAATGCGTGCCAAAGATAACATTGACGTTATCGACATTGGTGAGCAAACCCTCGCCGTCGCGCTGCGCGATGCAGCCGCCCACGGCGACCACACGCTTGCCCGAGGGCGAAGGCGGAAGGCTCTTACAAGAGTTGCACTGACCGTACAGACGGGTGTCAGCGGCCTCGCGAACGCAGCACGTCATGAACACGACAATGTCAGCATGCTCCGGATCAAGCGCCATGAGGCAGCCATACGAGTCGAGCAGGCCGCTCACGCGCTCGGAGTCGTGCTGATTCATCTGACAGCCAAAGGTGCGGATAAAGTAGGTTTTACCGGCAAGAATATCGCGTACGGAACCCTGGTCCATGTGTATAAGTCCTAACGAGGTGGAATAGGTGGAATCAAAGAGGGCAGGAAAAGAGTAAAGACTCTATGCCACAGGCTTAACGTCGTCCATCACAACGTTATCCATAGCAGCTCGATTAATCTGATGAACGTAAATAGAAAGGCGGATGGCCGTGCGCGACTCCCCGTTGATGAGGATGTCAGAGAACACCGGCGCGCAGGAAATATCAAACCCGGTCGGAATCAAAAATCCGCGTGCAATGGCCACGGCCTTAATGGCCTGGTTGACGGCACCCGCGCCGACACACTGAATATTGACGGGAACGCCATCTTTGACCATGCCGGCAATGGCGCCGGCAACGGACGCGGGCGAAGATTTGCTTGATACCTTCAGGCAATCCATGAAGAAACTCCTGCGTTTAAAAGTACGTTTTAACTGCAATAACTGTATCGTACCGAACGGACTCGGTAAAGATGCTACTCCTCTTTGGCAAGATCGAACGTCACGGTAATGCGATCACGCGAAACACGAATCTTGGGGTCGCCGCAAAGGTTGAGATAGTACCGCGATGCAAGATCGTTAAAGTCGCGCTCCACCGCTCGCGAGAACTGCGCCATGTCGTCCTTAGCGATGCGCAGCCCGCGACGATCTTTGGCGAGATCAACCGGAGCAGACGCATGTGAGGACGAATCGCGCTCGCGAAGCAGGCGTGCGGTCACACCGCGAACGGGCTTAATCTGGCCCGCCAAGATACGATGCGCCGTACGCTCGGACATCTCAAGGCCCAAACCCGAACAGATACGGATAAAGTCTTCCGCATCCGAAGCAAGACCCAGACGATCCACCACGGGAAGCTCGGCTTCGTCATCGATAAACAAAAGACGAGAAGCATCGAGACGGCTGGAGGCCTGCGCATGCAGCGTCGCGGCGATCTCGGACGGAGACCCCAGATAGACATCACAGGCGCGCAGCTCCTCGAGGGCAAACTCACAGGCGGCACGAATGATGTTGTGAGGGCCGCGGGCGCAGACATAGTGACCGTCCTCGTCCTTCACGGCCTGAGGCCAGCTGGACTGATCGGCGCGCTCGCCAAGGCGGTCGGTAGCGACGCTCACCTTAAAGACCGAGCCAAGGTCAACATCAGACGCGACAACGCGTGCCTCGTCGGTGTTCTGCTTAATCGAGAACAATGCCATGCCTCGACCGTGAACGCCCCAACGATCCATCTTCATGCTCTCGAGCTTGGAGGTAACGCGGGCATCGAAGATGCGCTCCTGCATATCCTGCGGCACGCCCGAGCCATTATCCAGAAAGACGAGCGTACGGACGCCATCTTCCTTGGTCGTGGCGAGATAGACCTTGTCGGCGCCGGCATCACGAGCGTTGCGCAGCATTTCGATGACAATATCCTCGACATGCTGAATGTCGTGCTTTGCCTGGCGCCGCTCGGCCTCCGAAACGCGGAGGCGGACATACCCCTCGCCAAGGTTCTCCTCGACGCGAAGGTTGCCCTCCCCCGACATCGACGCGATAAATGAGATGAGCTCGTTCGCGTCGTTCATGTTATTTAGCGATATCGACAGCGCGGCTCTCGCGAATCACGACGACGCGCACCTGACCGGGATACTCCATCTCTTCCTCGATCTGATGGGCGATGTCATGAGCCAAGACCGTGGACTGAGCATCGGAAATCTTGTCCGGCTGAACCATGACGTGAACCTCGCGACCAGCCTGCATAGCATAGGTACGCTCGACGCCGTCATGGGAGTTGGCGATCTCCTCGAGCTTCTCAAGGCGCTTGATGTAGTTCTCGGCCGATTCGCGACGGGCACCGGGGCGAGAGGCAGAAACGGCATCGGCAGCCTGGACCAGAACATCGAGCACCGTGTTGGGATCGACGTCGGCGTGATGGGCCTCGATAGCGTGAACGATAACGGGCTTCTCGCCATAGCGACGGGCGAGCTCGGCGCCGATAACGGCATGCGGACCCTCGACGTCATGGTCGATAGCCTTGCCAAGATCGTGTAGCAGGCCGGCGCGCTTGGCAGTCACAACGTCCAGGCCAAGCTCGGAAGCCATCACGCCGCACAGGTCGGAAACCTCGAGGGAATGCTGGAGCACGTTCTGACCAAACGAGGTGCGGTAGCGCAGAGCACCCAGGGTCTTAACGATCTCGGGGTGCAGATCGTGGATACCGGTATCGAAGGCAGCCTGTTCGCCAGCTTCGCGCACGCGCTGCTGAACCAAGTCGGCGGCCTTGTGATACATCTCCTCGATGCGGGCAGGGTGAATGCGGCCGTCAGCGATAAGGTTCTCAAGGGCCACGCGGGCGGTCTCGCGACGGACCGGATCGAAGCTCGAAAGCACAACGGTCTCGGGCGTATCATCGATCACGAGGTTGACACCGGAAACCTGCTCGAAGGTGCGGATGTTGCGACCCTCGCGGCCAATGATGCGACCCTTGAGGTCATCGGAAGGAATGTGCACGGAGGTAACGGTAACCTCGGCAGTGTGGTCGGCGGCACAACGCTGAATCGCCAGGGAGAGGATCTCCTGAGCGGTCTTATGGCACTCGGCGCGAACCTGCTGCTCGGACTCGCGAATGATCGTGGCGGCCTCGTGGGTAACCTCGCCGCGAACCTTATCGAGAAGCTCCTTGTGAGCGTCCTCGCGGGTCAGGTCGGCGATGCGCTCGAGCTCCGAGGTCTGCTTGGCGCAGAGCTCCTCAAGCTCGCGGGAGCGCTTCTCGACCTGGCCAGCCTGGCTGGACAGCTGATGTTCACGCTTGTCGAGGGCATCGTTGCGGCGATCGAGGGACTCCTCGCGCTGCATCACACGGTTCTCGAGCGTACGAATCTCGCTCTTACGCTGCTTGTCCTCGGCCTCGGCAGCCTGCTTATTCTTGATGATCTCTTCTTTAGCCTCGAGCAGAGCCTCTTTTTTGAGGGTCTCGGCCTGGCGCTTTGCATCACCGATTAGGGACTCAGCCTGTGCGTGAGCCGACTGGATCTTTTCGTCGGCCTCGTGAAGACTACCCTGCTTGGCGGTGCGCATGTAGGCAATGGCGGCGATGGCACCCAAAACAATGCCAACGAGCGCTGCGATGATAGGCATGCTCACTCCTTTTTATGGATTCGTTACACAACAAAGCGAACCGTCCTTACGAACGGCTCGCGACATTTGAGTAATATGGGCGCAGCTTATGCGGGTCGGATACAGATAAACATATAAACAAACTCATCAAAGATGAGCACATATCACAAAGCAAATGACAGTGTTTATCGTACGTTGAACCGCAACAACTGTCAAATAAATGGACCCAGCACGGCGGCTAAAAGGCGGTGAACGGCAGGTGCGCAAAACACATGTGTCTAAACTGCACATTCCTCACGTTCGGCATCGAGACGCGCCTTAACGGCATCGGCGGCGATGTGGTACGAAAAGCCCTTACCCATCAAAAACCGAACGAGTTTTTCGAATCCACGTGTCTCGGGAACGCGACGCTTCGCGAGTAAAGCCGACGCGCGAGCCAAGTCGTCCTCAACGGCAAAATAATCCTCGGGATAGCCGGGGATATCATCGAGTACGACATGGCGGCGCTTGAGCTCGGTCTCAATCTTGCGCTGTCCCCAGCCGCGTCGTTTGCGCTCCTCGATAAAGTAGGAGCAAAAGCGGTTCTCATCTAAAAAGCGATACTCAGTGGCACGCTGGACGGCAAAATCAATTGCGGGTTGGCGAAATCCGTAACGAGCCAGCTTGTCACGGACCTCACCCGTGGCATGGTCGCGGCGCGACAGCATCTCAGTCACCATGGTAAGCGCGCATTTACGCTCAATGAGCTGTACCGCTTCGCGAAACTCATCCCAATCGCAGGGAAGATCGGGGCGATTTTTAAGAAACAGGCGAGCAACACGAACAGGAATCCAGATGGATCGTTCAAAACCGCCCTCGAGCTCACAGTCGATATGTGCACAAGGCTTTTTTGATGCATACCCACTCGAGAACGAGGAGGCCGCCTTCTTATCGGGAAAGACGACCGTGGCCTCGGTCACCATATACGACATGAGGGCATCCGCTACTCGTCGTCATCATCGAGCATCGCGGAGCCATCGATGGCGTAAAGCTCATCGAACTCCTCAGTTTCGGGCTGATCGGTCAGCTCGACCTCGGACGGAGCATCGTCATCGAATTCAAGGCCACAGGCGAGGCGAACCTTATGCTCGATCTCGTCAGCACAATCGGGGTGTTCGCGCAGGAAGGCCTTGGCGGCCTCGCGACCATTACCGAGCTTATCCTCACCGTAAGCAAACCAAGAGCCCATCTTTTTGCAGATACCGCACTCGACGGCCATGTCCAGAATCGAGCCCTCTTTAGAGATGCCCGTGCCGTACATGATGTCGAACTCAGCCGAGCGGAACGGTGCGGCCACTTTGTTCTTAACGACCTTGGCACGCACACGATTGCCGATGACCTCGTCCTTGAGCTTAATGCTGTCAATGCGGCGAATATCGATACGCACCGACGAGAAGAACTTGAGGGCGCGGCCGCCCGTCGTAGTCTCGGGGTTGCCGAACATGACGCCGATCTTCTCGCGCAGCTGGTTAATGAAGATGCAGGTCGTTTTAGATTTGGCGAGCGAGCCGGCGAGCTTACGGAGCGCCTGGCTCATCAGACGGGCTTGAAGGCCGACCGAAGTATCACCGATCTCGCCCTCGATCTCGGCACGCGGAGTCAAAGCGGCGACAGAGTCGACAACGATGGCGTCGATGGCGCCAGAGCGCACGAGCATGTCGACGATCTCGAGCGCCTGCTCGCCCGTATCGGGCTGGGAAATGAGGACCTCATCGATGTCCACGCCGATACGCGCGGCATACGTGGGATCGAGCGCGTGCTCGGCATCAATAAACGCCACAACGCCGCCCATAGCCTGGGCCTCTGCCAAAATCTCGAGCGAAAGCGTTGTCTTACCGGAGGACTCGGGGCCGTAAATCTCAACAATACGGCCGCGCGGCACGCCGCCGATGCCCAGAGCGGCATCGAGGGCCAGAGCGCCCGTGGGAATGGCCTCGACCTCGAGCTCGGGACCACCGTCGCCGTACCTCATGATGGAACCCTGGCCGAATTTCTTCTCGATCTCGGCCTTGGTGGTGGCGATCATCTCATCGCGCTCTTTACCCGTCGTGCGAGCATGAACGGTACGTACGGGACCTGAATTCTTGGCCATGAATAGCCCTCCTCTTAACAACCTGCATCGATAATAAACGAACGGCTGTTCGTGGTCAACCGTTCAGATTCATCATATGTACCCGACCATTCCAAAACCCGACCAAACGCCGACCAATCACCGACCAAACGCTTGACCACGCCAATCACAAATAGAGGTGCACGAATAAATTTAGGCCTTATACCAGCGCAAACACCAATTCCGTCAAAGGTCCCTATCTCCACAATTAAGGGGCCCTAAGGCCCCTTAAACCATGTCTATTCCATAGAATTGAGCACGCGAACAATGCGCTCCAAAGCCTCCGCGACCGCATGAGCACGAACGCACGACCGATCGCCCTCGTAATGACAGCGCGCAGACTCGACAACCGGCGCTCCCCCATCGGCCGCGCGATACGCCCACCCAATATAGAACGTACCGGCGGGGTCTTGCTCGGTGCCACCACCGGGCCCAGCGTAGCCCGTTGCGCTTACGGCTATATCGCTCTGATAAAGCTCCAGCGAGCCTGCGGCCATCTCGCGAGCCGTCTGGTGCGACACGGCGCTAAACCGATCGAGCGTTTCCTGTTTAACGCCGAGCACGCGATGTTTGATCTCATCGCAGTAGGTCACCGCGCCACCACGAAGCACCGCCGAGGCACCCGGGATATCGGCAATCGTCGAGGCAATCATACCCGCCGTCAGCGACTCCGCCGTCGAGACCGTCACACCACGGGCACTCGCGCGCTCGACAATATCGCGCGCCAGTTCCTCGTTGTTTGCGGCGATTAGCAAATAAGACTCCGTCATACCCACCAGGACCTAGACCGAAAAGACGATCTTGCGACAGTTCCAGAAGTACTGGGCGCCCGAGACAATGGTCAAAATCACGGCGATGACGTACAGGAAGCGCGACACCGAATAGACACCGAGCAGCAGCGACACCGGCCCCAGCTGGAGACCGGCCATCGCAAAGACGCACAGATAGCCGCAGATGGAAACCATCGTCGTCGCCGTCTTGTACTTGCCAAGCTTATCGGCGGCAACGACCACACCGGCCGCACTCGCGACCATGCGCAGGGCGCTCACCAGCAGCTCGCGGAACAAGATAATGAACACCGACCACACGGTTACGGTACCAAAATCCAAGAACAGAAGCAGAGCCGAGAACACGAGCAACTTATCGGCGATGGGATCCAGGAACTTACCGAAGTCGGTGATCTCGTTGCGCGAACGAGCCAGGTAGCCATCAACCTTATCGGTGCACGACAGGATGACGTACAGAACAAAGGCGGCAGCGGCGAGCGGGCCGTCGAAGGTGCTCAAATCCGTACCGGCAACGCTTGTGTGAGACAGCGCCGACACGATCATGAACACCGGGATAAAGACGATGCGAACGCACGTCACGA
>CAJKQY010000081.1:0-8480 GCA_905202145.1 uncultured Collinsella sp. | reverse complement strand
CGCGCACATCCACGCCGCCCACGCGCACGGTGCCTTCGGTGGCGTCGTACAGGCGGGCGATGAGGTTTACAAGCGTGGACTTGGCCGAGCCGGTGCCGCCGATGATGCCGATGGTCTCGCCGCTCTTAATGTGCAGGTCGATATCGTCGAGCGCCTGGCGCTTCGCATGCGCAGAATACTTAAAGCTCACGTGGTCAAAGTCGATGGAACCGTCGACAACCTCGAGCACGGGCTCGGCGGGATCGGCGATCGTGGGCTCGGCGGCTAGCACCTCGGTAATGCGGTGCGCCGATTCGTCGGCCATGGTCACCATGACAAAGATCATCGACAGCTGCATCAGGCTCATAAGGATCTGGAAGCCATAGGTAAAGATCGAGGAGAGCTGGCCCACGTCGAACAGCGTGCCCTGGCTCGTGATGATGAGCTTGGATCCCAGGTAGATGATGACGACAAACGCGCCGTTGACGCAGATGTTCATCATGGGGTTGTTAAAGGCCAGCAGCTTCTCGGCGCGGGTGAAGTCCATTTGGACGTCGCGTGCGGCGGTCGCGAACTTCTCCTTCTCAAAGTCTTCGCGCACATAGCTCTTGACCACGCGCATGCCGGTGACGTTTTCCTCGACGGACTCGTTAAGGGCGTCGTACTTGTGGAACACGCGCGAGAAGATGGGACGCACCTTAAAGATGATAAAGAACAGCCCAAAGCCCAGCAGCGGAATGATGACCAGGTAGACCATGGCGACGCTGCCGCCCATGATAAATGCCATGGTAAAGGCGAAGATCAATACCAGCGGCGCGCGCACGGCGATACGGATGATCATCATAAAGGCCTGCTGCACGTTGTTGATATCGGTGGTCAGGCGCGTGACGAGCGAGGAGCTCGAGAACTCATCGATGTTGGCAAAGCTGAACGTCTGGATCTTGTAGAACAGGTCGTGACGCAGGTTCTTAGCGAAGCCGCAACTCGCATGGCTGCAGGTGACGCCGGCAGCGGCGCCAAAAGCAAGCGACGTCAGCGCGATGAGCACCAAAAAGCCCGCGGTGGGAAGCATTTCGGCTACGGTGGCGCCGTCTTTGATGGCGTCGATCAGGTTGGCGGTGATAAATGGAATCAGCATCTCGCAGAGCACCTCGCCAAGCACGAGCAATGGCGTGGCAACAGTGACTTTCATATAGTCGCGGATGCTGCCCATGAGGGTTTTAATCATCCAGTTCCTCCCAGGTTACACGGATTTTCTCGAGCATTTCGGCGAGCTGCTCGCGCTCGTCGTGGGTGAGGGCACCAAAGGCCTGTTCTCTAAAGCGGATGCGGGCCGCCTGGTCGATGCGGGCGTTTTCCCGGCCGGTTTCGGTCAGGCGAATGGTGAGCTGCCGTCGATCCTTGGGGTTACGGCTGCGCTCGATGAGGCCGTTGAGCTCGAGCTTGGACAGGATCTCGGAAAGCGACCCCGGCTTGAGGTCAAAGTGCATGCCGAGTTCCTGCTGCGACATCTCGCCGCCGGGTTGCTTGGCCAGCAGGCAGATGATGGGCGCCTTGCCGGACACGCCTCCGCCATGAAAATGCATGTAATGGCCGCAAAAGCCCAGGCCATTGAGGATGCGCTTGGCAAGCTTGTCTTCTGAGCTAACCGCTTCGGGTGCATCCGCCGGCTGTGACGGGTCGCCGTCGGGCTCGTGCGAACAAAGGTTAAGAGGTTCATCGCACATGAATTAGTGTTGCTCCTTTCTTTAGTTAGGTAGTGGAATTGTTTTGTGCCTAACCAATCTAGGAGCATGAGAAATGAATGTCAAGGTACCAAACTAGTGGTTACGCGGTTTTACCAAACCGCGTAACGGCTCGACGCTGCAAACCCGCCAGAGCGGCAATCTGCCTTTCAACTTCGGCGGCATGACCTTATAGTTACGGCGTTTTACCAAACGCCGTAACCGGCCGACGCTGCAAACGCTCCTAAGCGGCAATCTGGCGTTCAATCGTCGGGCATGGCCACAAGGCCTATGCCCTCCTCTTTCACGTCACCTTGCTCGCCTAGGAGCGTTTTCGCTGTCCGTCCTCAACCTGTGATTCCGGCACGGTCCGCTTCGGTAGTCGTTGGGGATGTTCTTGTTTGACTAGTCATTTAAGAACGTCCCCAACGACTATCAACTAGGCTGCGATGGAGCAAACAGCCCACCATTTCCGAAACCTTTTCGCAACAATGCGCTCTTCGCGACCGTAGCGCCCGCTCACAACGTCCCCTGCGCTACACTTAGTCGCACTGTGGCGCTGCCGCGCCGTGCCCGAACCAAGGGAGACCCTCATGAAGAATACTCAGCTGCTGCTGATCAACGATATGTGCGGCTACGGCAAGGTCGCGCTCTCCGCCATGCTGCCGGTGCTGTCGCACATGGGCTACCGTATCCATAACCTGCCGACGGCGCTGGTGTCCGATACGCTCAACTATCCCAAGTTCTACATCCATGACACCACCGAGTACGTGCGCCAGAGCCTCGCCATTTGGGAGGAGCTCGGCTTTGAGTTCGACGCCATCTCCACCGGCTTTATCGTGACCGAGGAAGAGACGCGCATCATTTCGGATTTCTGCCACCGTCGCGCGCAAAAGGGCACCAAGGTGTTCGTCGACCCCATCATGGGCGACAACGGCAAGCTCTATGCCGGCGTGCCCGAGTCCACGATCGGTCTCATGCGCAGCCTGCTCGAGTGCGCCGACTATGCGGTGCCAAACTACACCGAGGCCTGCCTGCTCACCGATACGCCCATTGCCGAGCAAATCACGCCCGATGAGGGCCGCGCTCTTGTGGATGCCGTGCGTGTCCTGGGCGCCAAGTCGGTGGTCATTACGAGCGCTGTGGTCGACGGTGCGAATGTCGTCATCGGTTACGACCATGTGGCGGGGGAGTACTTCACGATTCCCTTCGAGCTGATTCCGGTCTACTTTCCGGGCACGGGCGACACGTTCTCGGCGGTGCTTGTCGGCCGCGTTATGGCCGGTTGGAGCCTGCAGCGCGCGACGAGCGATGCCATGCGTGTGGTAGCGGAGCTCATCGAGCGCAATGCCGACCAGGAGGATAAGTCCGCCGGCCTTCCCATCGAGGCCTGCCTGGATGTGATTGACCATGAGTAACGCCGACGAGAGCAGCACCGAGGCGGCGGGCGAGAACAAGCCGCTCGGTGCCCCGCGCGGCAGGCGCCCACGTATTCGCATTAGCTGCGTGGACCAGCTGGGCACATGTCGCTGCCATCACGGGCACAAGCCGGGTGACGTCTTCGACTTCGACCGAGACCGCGGCAAGATGTGTGCCATGGCCTGCCATGTGGGCTTTCCCTATATCGATATCCTGCGCTATGGCGGAACCGTGCCTGGCAACGAGCCCGGTACGGCAAAGTTCTGCTGCCCCGAGGTCGATACGCTGAACGTCTGGCTTGCCGAGATCGTCGACGAGTAGTCGAGCGTGGATTTTCTCCCACCTAGATAATGAGCGTGGATAATCTCCCGTTTAGAGCGCCGTTTCGCGCTCAAAGTGGGAGATTATCCACGCTCAATTTGTATGTGGGGGAAATCCACGCTCATTTTATGCCGATGGCGTGGCCCGTGTGCCCGCGCCGCTCGAGCACCTACAGCTGCTCGAGCATAGCGGTGCAACCGGCGAGTACGTCGCGGTACGTGGCATCGAAATTGCCGGTGTACCAGGGATCGGCCACGTCGCCGGGACACTCGGTCCAATCGAGCAAGCGCGTAATCTTTCCGTCGGGGCCTGCGTCGCCAAAGATGCGACGCAGGCCCCGCGCGTTCTCAGCATCCATATAGACAATGTGATCCCAGTCGCCATACTCCGCGCGACGCACCTGGCGGGCACGGTGCGCAACGACGGGAATCCCGACTTCGCGCAGCTTGGCGACCGTGCCATGATGCGGCGGGTTGCCAATCTCCTCAGTTGAAGTCGCCGCGGAATCGATGACAAATTCGCCCGCGCGCCCGGCGCGCCGCACCAGCTCGGTAAACACCGACTCAGCCATCGTCGAGCGACAGATGTTCCCATGACAGATAAACAGTACGCGTTGCATAGGGCGATACCTTTCATATAGAAGGCTGCTAAAGAGTCGAAGCCGGGCGCATGCCAAGTTTTATTTCTTGGCCAGTTTGAAGTAGCGCTCAAATATCAATTCGAAAACGTAATAGAACATCAATCGACTGTCGAGGTCCATGCTGCCCAAGCGGATTTCTTTTTGCACGGTGTAGATAGGGTAGTCGGCTAGTTTCGAGAGAGAATTTCGAGAAAAGCCGGTGAGCGTGACGACCTTGCATCCGCGCGTTTTGGCTATCGATGTGGCGTCAATAGACACCTGCGTCTCGCCGCTTACGGAAACGCTGAAGACCAGGTCGTTTTTGCCGAGGAGTTCTGCGTAATGCCTCATGACATGGCGTTCACTGAGCGTATCGGTGTTCTTGCCCATTATTTTGAGCTTTTCAGCCATTTCGAGGCACGGGTACTTCGAAAAGCCCGAGCAGAAGAACACGATATGCGAGGCGTCCTGGATAAGACTCACGACCGAATCGATGACCCGGTCGTTAAGCAGATCTTTGGTCTGTACGAGCTGGGTATCAAGAGGAAGTGCCTCGATAGTGAATCGATTGCGGTCGAGCGAGGCGGAATACGATTGCTTGAGCTCTGTAAACCCCGAGAAGCCAAGCTTGTGGGCAAGCCTGACGATTGTATTGGGAGCGACGAAGAACCGTTCAGCAACGCTCTTAAGCGTGACATCGTCAATATCATCACGCAGCTCGATGATGTAGCGCATGATCTCGCTTTCGAGATCGTTGAGCTTGCTCTCGCCAGCTCGCACATGATCATAAAAAGATTCTTGATCTTTCATAAGATGTTTCAGCCCCTCGCACCTCGTCGTATATATGGTACCGCTTTGTGTTGCCAGGTGAGAAATCGGTAATCGGTCAAGATTGCCTATTGCCCATGAACTGGGCAAACGTGCGTGTCTGCCTACACATATCTGTGTTGTGAGCGAAATCATGTGTCCCAGTTTCGCATTGGCCCACACGGAGACTCTTAAATGACCTTATGTCGCAAAATATCAATCGAAACGAAGCAAGCCGAGGACAACCGCGGAGCCCAAGGTCTTCGAGAACACCGATCAGCCAACCCTGGAGGGACGGAACATGAAGGATAAGCTCAATATTGTGATCGTTGGCGGCGGCTCCACGTGGTGCCCTGGCATTCTTAAAGCCCTGACCAAGCACATGGACATTCTGCCGCTGAACCGCGTGATGCTCTATGACATCGATGCCGAGCGTCAGCGTCCGATCGGCGAGTTTGGCAAGATCCTCTTCGCCGAGGAGGAGCCCGGTGTGGAGTTTGGTTACACCACCGATAAGGACGAGGCTTACACCGACGTCGACTTTGTGCTCTGCCAGATTCGTACCGGCGGCTACGAGATGCGTAGCAAGGACGAGAAGATTCCGCTGCATATGGGGATCATCGGCCAGGAAACGGTGGGCCCTGGCGGCATGGCTTACGGTATGCGCTCCATGCATGACATGGTTGAGATCGTCAACGACGTTCGCGCTCATAGCCCGGAGGCGTGGATTATCAACTACACCAACCCGGCTGCTATTGTGGCATATGGTCTCGAGCGCGTCCTGCCCGATGAGCATCGCGTCCTCAACATCTGCGATCAGCCCGTCAACCTCATGCGCTCTTACGGTCGCCTGCTCGGTCGCGATATGAGCAAGACGGAGCCCGTGTACTTTGGTCTCAATCACTTCGGTTGGTTCAAGCACATCTACGACGAAGAGGGCCATGACCTCGTCCCGCAGATTAAGGAGTACACGGAGAAGAACGGCTTCCTTCCTGTCGATGCCGAGCAGCGTGACCAGTCCTGGCTCGACACCTACGCCATGGTCAAGGACATGCTCGAGGACTTCCCCGACTATCTGCCTAACACTTATCTGCAGTACTATCTGTATCCCGAGTACAAGGTTGCTCACCTCGATCCCGACTACACTCGCTCCGACGAGGTTATCAACGGTCGTGAGAAGCGCGTGTTCGCCGAGTGCGAGCGTGTTGCCAAAGTCGGCACCGCAAAGAACTCCTCGGTTGTGCAGAACGATGCTCATGGCGATATGATCGTGGAAATCACGTCGGCCATTTATCGCAACACCAACAAGACCTTCATTGTCATCGTGCCCAACAACGGCATTATCGAGGGTATGCCCGATGACGCCATGGTCGAGGTCGCGGCAAGCGTGGGCGCCAATGGCCCGCAGCCCTATGCTGTTGGCAAGATCGGTACCTTCTATCGCGGTCTCATGGAGAACCAGTACGCCTATGAGCGCCTGACTGTTGAGGCATGGATGGAGGGTTCCTACGAGAAGGCCCTGCAGGCACTCACGCTTAATCGTCTGGTCGGTGACGCAAAGAAGGCTCGCAAGGTGCTCGATAAGCTCATCGAGGCCAATAAGGATTACTGGCCGGAGCTTAAGTAGCTAGTTCTACAGTGCATGATAACTGTTATGGGGCGTGTGGATTGTAGAGCTGCACGCCCCGTTTCTTTAAGAGGGGTATCCCATGAACAAAGATGAGCTGCTGGCAAAGTTCCAGCGCCTGGGCAAAGTCCTCATGACGCCTGTCCTGATCCTGCCAATCGCCGGCATCCTTCAGGGCTTTGGTAATGCCTTTACCAGCCCCACCCTTACGGCAGCTGTTCCCTGGCTTGCTGCTCCGGGCTTTGCGATTTTCTTTTCGATTCTTAAGGCCGCAGCCGGCATCGTTATGAACAACATCCCGGTTATCTTCTCGATTTGTCTCGCCTATGGCTTCGCCAAGTCCGAGAAGGCTACCGCGGCGCTTTGTGGCTTTTTGGGCTACATGTGCATGAACTCCGTGATGGGCACATTCCTTACGGCGACTGGCGTTATCGATCCCGCGAATCTTACGACGGGCCAGAGCACGATCCTCGGTATCACCACGCTCGACACTGGCGTTATCGGCGGTCTTCTGGTGGGTGCAATCGTCGCATGGTTGCATAACCGTTACTACAAGATTGAGCTGCCTGCCGTGTTCTCCATCTTCAACGGCACACGCTTTATTCCGGCGGTGACGCTGCTCTCATGCAGCATCCTCGCATTGGTCATGTCCTTTGTTTTCCCGTTTATTCAGAACGCTCTCGGTGCGCTGTCCGAGTTCATCAAGACTACGGGTGCCTTTGGTGCATTTGTCTACGGCGCCGGCGAGCGCATGCTCCTGCCCTTTGGCCTGCATCACTTTGTCTATTTGCCGTTCTTCTTCACGTCGCTCGGTGGCGTCGAGACCATCGACGGCCAGACTGTTCAGGGCGCTATCAATATCTACAACGCGATCCTGGGCTCTCCCAGCACGCCGTTTAACATCGAGGTCAGCCGTTTTGTCATGAACGGCAAGGTTATCTTCGCCATGTTCGGCCTGCCCGGCGCTGCACTCGCCTTCTACAAGACGGCACTTCCCAAGAACAAGAAGAAGACCGCAGCGCTCATGATCGCTATCGTGGTGCCTTGCATCCTCTCCGGCATTACCGAGCCGCTCGAGTACTCCTTCCTGTTTATCGCGCCCATCCTCTACGTGTTCCACGCTCTCATGGCCGGTCTTGCCTATGCGCTGACCTATATCCTGCAGTTCAACGTGGCCGGTTCCGCGTCCTTCGGCGGCCCGCTCCTGTCGTTGATCTTTAATGGCATCATGGGCGCCGCAAAGGGTTCCAACTGGCAGGTTATCCTGTTCCTCGGCCCCATCTACTTCGTGGCGTACTACTTCGTCTTCAAGTTCATCATTCTTAAGAAGGGCCTTAAGACCCCCGGCCGCGAGGAAGAGTCCGACGATGAGGCCGAAAAGGCTCCCAAGACCGTGATCAGCGACCTCATTCCCGCCATCGTTGAGGCAGTGGGCGGCGACAACAATATTAAGTCTGTCGAGGCTTGCTTCACCCGTCTGCGCATCCAGCTCAATGACTGTGACAAGGTGGTTGATGACGCCGAGTTTACCGAAAAGCTCGAAGCGCGTGGCATCGTGCATGTTAACGGCGGCGTGCAGATTGTCTACGGTAACATGGCTTCTAACTACGCAACCCAGATGCGCGAGCTGCTGGGTATGGAATAAACGCCCCACATATCTATAAAATCCGGTGTAGAAGGCGGCGGCAGACAATGCGTCTGTCGCCGCCTTTGAGTTACCCCGCGCGCATTTCGTGTACTTCGGATACACGAAATCGTAGAAAAGCGTGTATCTGAAGTACACGAAATTGCACTGCTGAAGCTTCCAGGCGGATAAACATACTCATATTGGGCGGTTTTCACCGGTTGATCGCCACCTTGGGCTATGTTCGCCCCTATGCCTGCATCCGGGGCTGTGCTGATTGACGCTTGCGCTCCCAGTGAGCCAATTTAATCGTCACCAGCGTAAGCACCCAGGCCACAAGCGAGAACGCGGCACCCACTG
>CAJKQY010000080.1:0-8583 GCA_905202145.1 uncultured Collinsella sp. | reverse complement strand
CGCAAAAGATTCTGGAGACCATCCTCTCGCGCTGCCAGCGCTTCGATTTCCACCGCATCGGTAACGAGGATATCGAGCGTCGCCTGGCATACGTGTGCGAGCAGGAGGGCTTCGACTACGACGACGAGGCGCTTGCCATCGTGGCGCGCCATGCCAAGGGCGGCATGCGCGACGCGCTCTCCACGCTGGAGCAGCTGAGCGTCTTCGGCAACGGCACCGTGCATGCGGACGATGCCCGCTCGCTTTTGGGCGAAGTTTCGGACCAGATTCTGGGCGAGTTTGCGCGCGCCATTGCCGATCGCGATGTCGCCGAGCTCTATGGGCTTATTCGCGCGCAGGTCGAGGAAGGTAACGACCTGCTGGAACTGACGCGCGACCTGGTTGCGCACGTACGCGACGTGTATGTTGCCTGCGTTGCCGGTGCCCGTGCCGAGCTGTTTGAGGGCGGTGCCGAGCAGGCCGAGGCGCTTGCTGCCGAGGCCGCTGCTTTTGGCGAGCATCCTGCCGATCGTTTGGCTCGCGTGCTGACGGTGCTCGACGATGCCGCCTTGGAGATGAGGGGTGCGAGCGACGTGCGCCTGGTGCTCGAGATCGCCTGCACCCGCCTGACGCGTCCCGAAGCCGATTTAACGATTGAAGCTTTGGCCGAGCGCGTGGCTCGCTTGGAGGCCATGGTTGCCAACGGCGCCGTGCCGGCGAGCGTGGCTGCCGCTCAGGCCGCCGCGCCTGCAGCATCCGTATCCGTTGCTGCCCAGCAGCCGACGCTGATTTCGGGTGCCCGAGCCTCTACTCCCGCGGCGACTGCTGCCCCCGCTGCTACGTCCGCGCATCAGGGTGGCATGCCTTGGGACCGCGGCACTGCTGTTCCGGCTGCCCAGCCTGCGTCCAAGTCCGCGGCTCCGACTCCCGCGCCCAAACCTGTAACGCCTGCACCTCAACCCGTTGCGGCTCCGGCTCCCGCGCCTGCGGCATCGACCGTGCCGGTGTCCAAGCCCAACAACGCCGCCCAGGTTGCCGCCGCCGGTGCTGCCGAGACCCCCGCGGTCGAGGACGCTGGCGAGCTCCAGCGCAAATGGGCCGAGGTCGTCGAACGCGTCAAGGCTCGTCAGGCTTCCTATGCAGGCCTTTTGCTCAACGCCCGCGCCACGGCCGACGACGGCTCCAAGCTCACGGTCTCGTTCCCCGCGGGCTCGACCTTTGCCATCAAGATGCTCGGTCGCGCCGACACGCAATCGGTGGTCCTGCCGACGGTCTGCGCGGTCTTCGGTCGTCGCACCGTCGACTACGTCCTGGATGGAGGTGGCACGCCGGCTCCTCAACATGAGGAGCATTCTCCATCTGCACGGGCTGCGGTATCTGCGGACCCGCAACCCGTGTCCTCGGCGGCCCCTGTATCCTCGAGCGCCGGCGCGACGCAGCCAAAAGCGGCACCGGTAGCGGCACCGACTCCGTCGGCGCCTGAGCCCGCTGCGCCCAAACCGACTGCTCCGACCCCCTCGTCCAAGCCCGCTGCCATACCCGCGCCCAAGTCATCCGACCTGGCTAAGGCCCCCTGGCTGCGCTCCGACAACCCTGCCGGCGCTCCTGCCACGGGCAAGCTCCCGACCGAGCCCGCGCCCCGTGCGCCCGAGCGCGCGTCCGCTCCCATGGCTCAGCCGTCTGCACAGGCTGCGCCGTGGGAATCCGAGCAGGTGCCCTACGACGATGCCATGGTCGGCGGTTTTGCTGCCGATGCCGGCGGGGACGATCTACCCCCGTTCGACGTGCCGGGTGCGACGCCCGCGCCCAAGCCCGCTGCAACTGCCCCCAAAGAGGAGGACGCCCCCGCTGCCCCTTGGGAGTCCAACCCCGGCGCCGGCAGCCCCTTCGGCCACCAGGGCGCAGCCCCGAGCATCCCGCAGACCGAGGATGAGGCCAAAGCCCTCATCCGCAGCGTCTTCGGCCAGGCCACCATCTTCAAGCCGGTGGAGTAACTGCGCAGGCGGATATACTGCTCACGAAGAGGTCTCTTTGTCCGGGCGCATCTGTATTTCGGACATGTGTAGTGTGGTGCCGCGTATATCGCATTCGAGTAGACAGGTGCGTGACGGTCGGCCTAGGGTGCTGAGGTCGATACGATACGTCGCGTGGCTGTCCGTGTACTCGACTTGCTCGGCGTTGACGGTTGCTCCGATTGTCAATAAAGAGCCCGGTTCGGCATCGACAATCTTGGAGTCCTTTATCTTGACCTTGAACTCTTGGTAGAGGGACGGGCTGTTGTAGTAAACGGTTCGGGCTCCGTCGGTGCACTCATCGGTCGCTTCCCATTTGACGACGGGTTGGTCCGAGCTGGCTATCAGCAGTTCTGCTCCAAAGGCTATAGCATGGGTGATGACAACCAGCAATGTCCAGCCGACAAAGAGATAGAGAACCAAATATGCAACGGGGTGTTTTGAGCGGATGTTTTGGAGCACGTCGGGGGCATTCATGGGGCACCTCCAAATTGCTATCTATGGCAATCAAATTATACCCCGCCGTCACGAGCGCCGCCTCGAGTAGTGGCTCGGCATTTAGCCATTTAGTGGTACGCATTAAATGTCGGATTCCGGCTCTACAAGATTTAGCTTTCAATATTATGCAGATGCGAATTATTTGACCTTGCATAATCTTTAGGCGCGGCCTGCGCTGGAGGACATGTATATCGACTGAGGTAACACGTCTGCCCCGCTCTCTCGCCGCGCGCCGTGGTACGATTTTTGAGTTTGAAAGTCCCGCCGCGTCCCGGCTGCCCTTGCAGCTCGTTGCGCGGCCGCACGCAAAGGAGCCATTATGGCCGGTATGAACATGCAGCAGATGATGAAGCAGGCTCGCAAGATGCAGGAGCAGCTTGCCGCCGCGCAGGAGAACCTCAAGTCCCAGACCGTCGACGCCTCTGCCGGCGGCGGCATGGTCAAGGTGACCGTTAACGGCGAGATGGAGCTCGTCAACCTCACCATCGATCCCGATGCCCTCGATCCCGAGGACGTCGATATGCTGCAGGACATGATCATGGCTGCCGTCAACGAGGCCGTCCGCGGCGTCAACGAGCTCGCCAACAAGCAGATGGGCGCCATCACCGGCGGCCTCAACATCCCGGGCATGCCGTTCTAAGACACGCATATATATGAGTGCGAATCACAGTCTGCAAAAACTGCTCGATGAGCTGGGTCGTCTGCCGGGCATTGGTCCCAAGTCGGCCCAGCGCATCGCCTATTACCTGCTCGAGGCCGATGCCGAGGAGGCCCGCCGCCTGGCCGAGGCCATCCTGGAGGTCAAGCAGGAGGTCCACTTTTGCAGCCGTTGCTTTAACTACGCCACGGCCGACGAGTGCTCCATCTGCCAGGATCCGATGCGCGATACCACTCGCATTTGCGTGGTGGGCGAGCCACGCGACGTTCAGGCAATCGAGCGCACGGGCAGCTACCATGGCCTGTACCATGTGCTGGGCGGCGTGATCAGCCCCATGGACAAGATCGGTCCCGAGCAGCTGCATATCCGCGAGCTGCTGGCGCGCCTGGGCCACGAGGACATCCACGAGGTCATTATCGCCACCAACCCCAACATCGAGGGCGAGACTACGGCGAGCTACCTTGCTCGCACCATCAAGCCATTGGGCGTTGAGGTATCGCGTCTTGCGAGCGGCCTTCCCGTGGGCGGCGACTTGGAGTATGCCGACGAGCTTACGCTTGGCCGTGCTATCGAGGCCCGCCGCGCGATCTAGGCGGCGCCAGCCCCACGGCATGTCCCGTCGGCCTGCCGCACGGGGCACTCATAATTGGGCGCGCGTTCATACATTTGTTGTGCAACAAACCTGCTTTTCATCCGCTTATCGCGTGGATGGGTCCGCCTGCGCCTCGTATTTGCCCATTCGTTGCGCAACCTTTTGGGTTCGCTGATACACTCAAATGTGAATATGAAAGAATGCGCCGCTTTTAAGCGGCGTGTTTTTGTTGGAGGAGAACGCATGCGGCCCGGGGGCACTCAGACAAAGCATGGCGCCGCGGTGCGCATGCGACGCCGGCTGGGCCTGGCGCCTCGGGCGTATGTGCTGCTGTCTTGCTCGCTCGTGCTGGTCATAGCCGGTGTTTCGGCTTATGGCATGACGGTGCCGTCCATGGTGCAGGCGCATGCTGCGCGCGAGCTGCATATTGGGCGCAAGGCCAAAAGCGACTTGGGAACGACAACCGGATATACGTGGGCGAGCGTGGTCTCGCACATTGTGTTCGGTGGCGACGATGTGGACAGTCCCGAAACATCGGACAACGAGGTTACGCTGGCAAACGGCAAGACCATCGTGCTCACCAACACCAAGATTATCCATCATCTTTCCGATAACAGCGTTTCGGCCGTCGTAAACAAGGCCGAGCAGCAAAAGGGTCAGGATACGCAGCAGTCGGGGAAACCTGGCGGCTCCGGTTCGTCTGGCTCCAGCTCCGATTCGTCGAACTCGAGCGGCGGTTCCGGTTCGGGCTCCGCCTCTGGCGGTGGATCTTCGAGTGGTGGCTCGACGGACGGCGGCGCCGGCGGCGACACGGGTTCGGGTGGTCTCTCGGTTGCCGAGGAAGAGAGTATCCACAGCTGGCTCGTGACCAAATACAACATGCTCGATGGCTATGTCACCCGCGCCAATAGCGTGGTTTCGACCTATGACGCTACGGGCGATACCGGACCGTGCGACACCCTGGCGAATGACATGTTTGTTATCCGTGCCGAGTTCGGTCGGCAAAGGTTCTCGACCAAATCTAAGTGGTATCGGCAGTATGCCAATCTGTGGGGCTGCTATACCAACCTGTGTCAATGGGTGGGACATTACGGCGATGACGACGTCGCGCTCAACAACTTCAACACCAATGTGGCGGCGATCGCCCTATGACGAACGATCTCGCTTCTACGGCAGCCCAGTCGCTCAACCGTGATCCCATGGTGGGCCTGCGCCTGGCGCGCGTCGACGGGTTTGAGCCGGCCGTCGCCCTGGGCACGGACGAGCTTCCCGCCTACCTGCGCCGTTTTACGATGCTGTTTGCCGATGACGCCACCATGCGCCGCGGCGGTATCGGCCGTGTGACGCGTGCCGTCAACGCGCAGGGCGAGGCCGTGGCGCTCAAGCAGCTCATCTTGCCAACGCGCGACGAATTTGATGACGATGTCGCCCGCGAGGCGCTGGTCACCAAGTTCAAGGCGGCGTTTCGCGAGGAATATGAATGCCATCGTGCCCTTTCGGGCCTTAAGGGCTTTCCCCGCTTATACGGGTGGGGCGAGGTCGACGGCGTGCCCGTGATCGTCATGGAGTGGGTCGAGGGCGAGACGCTCGCTCGCCTGCGCCCGCGCCTTGCCGTGGACGATGCCGGGCGTCTGTCGCCGCTCGTGGCGGCGCGCCTGGGTCGCGACCTGTTCGATCTGCTCTGCCGCATGAGCTTGGTAGGCGAGGGGTTCGTCCATCGCGATATCTCGCCCGCTAATGTTATGGTGCGCACGGCGCGCCTGCCGCTCGACCGACAGCTTGCCGAAGGCACCTTCGACCTGTGCTTGATCGACTTTGGCTCGTCGCTGGCGCTCGAGCCCGCCTCTGCGGTGGCCGGCACCGGCGGCAAGGCGTCGTTTACCGAGCGCTATGCCACGTTGCGCCGTGCGACGGTGGCCTACGCCCCGCCCGAGATGCTCACCGACGATATCCCCGACCTGCGCATGCTTCGCATGTCGCCGGCGATCGATGTCTACGCAGCGGCGAGTGCGGTCTACGAGCTCATCGCCGGTGTCGCGCCGTACGAAGTAGCGCCGGGTGCGTCGGGTACTTCGGGCTCGCGCAAAAAGACACGCGATATCGCCAGCCCTTATCGCCTCAAGATGGATACGCTGCCCGATTATCCCGTCGGCGCCCACGCGCCCGGCTGCGACTTGACGCAACTGCTGCGACGCGAGCCCGATGTGGCACTTGCCGCGGCCGAACAGGCTCAGCAGTTGGGGCTCGATCCAAATTCCGAGGACCTGCGCGATGCGCTGGCGTTTGTCGACGCTCAGCTGTTCGATGTGGTGATGGCCTGCCTGTCCTGCCATCAGGAAGATCGTCCCGAGCCGGCTGCGGCGGAGGCGGCGCTCTCGGCATTTTGCGACCACTATGCGCAAAATGTCGCCCGCTCGCTTCGCGCCGAGCCGCTCATGCCGTGCCCGATGGAGGTATCGGGGCACACAGTCCGGCGTGCGGCGATGGTTGGTGCGACGGCGGTATGCGGCGTGCTTTGGACCGTGGTCGTGGTATCAGCGGCGCTGTTGGCGTCGGGCGCCCATGTGACGCTCGTCGTGGGACCGCTTATGTGGTCCGGGAAGCTGCCGGCCATTATCGCCGCGCTGGCGTTGGCATCGCCGGGCATGGTGGGCATCGCTGCCGGGGCCTTGGCGCGCGACCGCCGTGCGGGATTCCTGCAGGGCGTGTTGGCCCTTTCCGCCTGCGAGGTTCCGGCGCTGGCCGCACTCGCATGCGCCGTGTTTTCCCAGCATGCCGTGGCGGGTGGCCTGGTGGCCGCCATAATTGCAACCTATGCGCTCACGTGGTTTTTGCTGGCGATGGGGTTTGCCTTTGAGCTTCCCGTCGTGTCAGCACGACGTGCGAAAATTCCCATGGCGACGCCGCTTGCCGGCGGAGCCGCGGCTGCCCGCACCTTTGGCGGGCCGGCCGAAGTATCCGACACGATCTCTGCGACCAAGGAGGGCTAAGCCATGGCTTCTCAAGCTGAGCTCACCCGGTGCGGGGCAATGTTTGACATCTTTAAGCGCGCCGCGCACCTGAGCCATATCGAACTGTGCGGCCTGGTGCTCTCGAGCCGCCCGCTCGCCGACGGCCGTAGTCCGCAGAGCCGTGCCGCCGATCGCTCCTGGGTTTCGCGCTTTATCGTGCGCGCGCCGGTCGGCACGCTACAGGAACGTTATTTTGCCGATTACGGCACCTCGGCCGCGCGCATTATGTCGCAGCTGGCCCTGCGCCGTCGCAATCCCATGGACGCCGCGGCCGTGACCAATATGGTGTGCGGCCCCGCTGGCGAGCCCATGGTGCGGGCACTCGTGGAATGCCACCAGGACACGAATCTCTATCGCAATGCGCTCGAGCGCCTGTCGCAGGCGGCTGAACTCATGCCCGCCGAGCGCGCCGAGGCCATCCTGGTGCTGTTTGTCGCCGTGGGTTGCTCGGCAGATGTACGTTCGTCGGTGACCTATGCCATCGACTACGCTCATGCGACCTGTGGTGGCGCCACGTCGACGCCGCGCTCGCTGAGCACATCTTCGGTCGTGGGCGAGCACGAGGTCGCGCCGGCGCATCCGCTGGGACTGCTGCGCGTGCAAAACGGCTATGTGGTGAGCGCCTCGCGCTGGATTCAGCCGAGTGAGGAAGGCGTCGAGATCGGCGCGCTGGCAACGGGGGAGGGCGACATCACCGACGTCGGCGACGACGTCTCGGCCCGCCATGCCCATATCTGGTGCGACGATTCTGGCACATGGTTTGTCGAGGACCTGTCGTCCACGAACGGCACCGTGGTGGTAAACGGGGCCACGAGCGTGTGTATTCAAGTAGAGCCTGGCCGCTCCGCTCAGCTCAACCCCGGCGACGAGCTCAAACTCGGCGAATCCACCACCTACGCCATCCTCCTCGGCGCCCTCTAACTCATCCCCTCAATGAGTTGCGGTGAAATAGGGACTGATTAAGGCCGTTAACAGCAAAAACACTCCCTATTTCACCGCAACTGCTGTGGGGTTTCAGGGGACTGTGCCCGTCGGTGCCGGGCGCACAATAGTCACCCGAGGTAAACCTTTACCGGCCACCTATATTTGCCGAAATATGGCTTGGCGGCGGGGTACAATAAGCCCGCATGCGGATTTCCGTTGCGGGCGCTTCCCATCGCCGGGGCGTGCCCGGGAGCATCCGGCATGCGGCCTTTGCGGCGCTCGGTCATGTGCAAGACGGGTAGCTGGGCTTGTGGAGCGCGTGCAGCCCTCCTCGCCTCGGCATGCCTTCTCTCCACGCCATGTACCTGCTGCTGAGCCTGCCTGCCAGATGATTGGAAGCAACAGCGAAAATCCCATCACGCCAACATCCCGGCGATCGCCGGGGCCTGTATACCTATATGAGAGGAGAGGGGTATATGGCGCGTAAGTTTAAGTCTATGGACGGCAACGAGGCGGCCGCATATGTTTCGTATGCGTACACCGAGGTAGCGGGAATCTATCCCATTACGCCGTCCAGCCCGATGGCCGACCATGTCGACCAGTGGGCGGCCCAGGGTCGCAAGAACATCTTCGGCACCCCGGTCAAGGTCGTCGAGATGGAGTCCGAGGCAGGTGCAGCCGGTACCGTTCACGGTTCGCTGGGCGCCGGTGCTCTGACCACCACCTACACGGCTTCCCAGGGCCTGCTCCTGATGATTCCGAACATGTACAAGATCGCGGGCGAGCAGCTCCCGGGCGTCTTCCACGTCTCCGCGCGTTGCGTCGCTTCGCACGCCCTGAACATCTTTGGTGATCACTCCGACGTCATGGCCTGCCGCCAGACCGGTTTCGCCATGCTCGCCGAGGGCA
>CAJKQY010000079.1:0-8661 GCA_905202145.1 uncultured Collinsella sp. | reverse complement strand
CGGGGCATTTTTACCGACCTCAAGATCGTTGTCCTCACGGTGATCGAGGTCATCATCGGCAAGGGTGCGTGCTAGATGCGCATCGCGATGATCGGACATAAGAGATACGGTTCCCGAGAGGGCGGCGTGGAGGTCGTCGTGACCGAGCTCGCCCGCCGCATGGCGGCGCTCGGCCACGAGGTCACCTGCTACGACCGCTCTGGCGCCGACGTCATGACAGGCGACGCTGCAGATTGCCATGAGCGCGTCGTCGACGGCGTGAGCATCGTTCCCGTAAAGACAATCGACAAAAAGGGGCTTGCTGCGCTGAGCTCTTCATATTTTGCCACCCTGGCGGCCATCAAGGACAGACCTGACGTGATCCACTACCACGCCGAGGGTCCCTGCGTGCCGTTGCCTTTGGCAAAGCGTGCCGGCATCCGGACCGTCGCCACCATCCACGGCCTGGACTGGAAGCGCGCCAAGTGGGGAAAGCTCGCCAGCACGTACATCAAGATGGGGGAGAGGGCAGCTGCCACCAAGGCCGACGGCCTCATCGTCCTGTCCAGGTCCGCCCAGTCCTACTTTAAGGACGTCTACGGCCGCACGGCGACGTTCATCCCCAACGGTATCGAGCCAAAGCAGCCGAAGCCGGTTAATCAGATAAAGGAGAAGTGGGGGCTCGATTCAGGCTCCTACCTGCTGTACCTGGGCAGGCTCGTTCCCGAGAAGCGCCCCGAGCTCCCAGTCGAGGCCTTCAAGGAGCTCGATACGGACAAGAGGCTCGTCATCGCCGGCGGCGGTTCGGACACCTCCGAGTACGAGGCTTCGCTGCGCGTGGCTGCGCAGGGCGACCCGCGCGTCCTCTTCACCGGGTTCGTCAACGGCGAGCCCCTGGAGGAGCTGTACTCCAACTGCTATGCTTACGTGCTGCCGTCCGACGTTGAGGGCATGCCCATGAGCCTGCTGGAGGCCATGGCATACGGCCGCTGCTGCGTGACGAGCGACATCCCCGAATGCGCGGATGTCCTCGCGGACAACGGCGTGACGTTCGAGAAGGGGAGTGCCTATTCTCTGCGGGCCGCGCTGCGAGACCTACTCGCTGACAGCGACCGCGGGAGGGTCCTCGGCGCTGCCGCCAAGGCTCACGTCGAGAAAACCTACAACTGGGATTCCGTCGTCGAGCGGACCCTTGCCGTCTACGGGGGGTGATGCCTGATGAAGATCCTTCTCGTAAACAAGTTCCACTACCGCAAGGGCGGTGCGGAGACCTATTACCTCACCGTCGGATCCGAGCTTGAGCGCATGGGGCACGAGGTGGCCTATTTCTCGATGAGGCACCCTGACAACCTGCCGTGCAGGTGGGACAAGTACTTCGTGACGCAGCGAGAGTACAACAACGTTAAGAACCCGCTCAAGGCGGCACGCGACGGCATGGCGCTGATCTACTCGCCCGAGGCGAAGTGCAACTTCCAGGCCCTCTGCGAGGAGTTCCGCCCTGATGTCGTCCACCTCAACAACGTGCACAGGCAGATCACGCTGTCCATTCTCGACGCACCCTACCTGAGGGAGAACAAGGTCCCGGTCTTCTACACGGCCCACGACTACGTGACCGTCTGCCCCGGCTACCTCATGCTTGACGGCGACGGGCGCGTCTGCGACGCATGCCTCGAGGACGGGCGCTACCGCCACTGCATAGAGAACCGCTGCGTAAAGGGCTCGCGCGCGAAGAGCGCGCTGGCGGCGATGGAGGCATCCTTCAACAGGGCCCATAAGTCAAATCAGCGGATTGACAGGGTAATCGCGCCCTCCAGGTTCATGCGCTCCAAGCTCATCGAGGGCGGCTGGCCCGAGGGCAAGGTCGTCTTCCTGCAGAACTTCGCCGACGACGCGATCCTCGAGCGCGCCGCGAATGTCGGGGTGGATGCGACCGACAGGGAGAACCCCTACCTCCTGTTCTTCGGGCGGCTCTCTGCCGAGAAGGGCGTCGACACGCTGTTGAGGGCCTTCGATGCCGCCTTGCCGAGTCTTCCTCAGGACATGCGCTTGGTTGTAGTCGGCGACGGCCCGGATGCCGACGATTTCAAGGCGCTCGCGTCCTCGTTGGGCTGTGCGTCTCGCATCGAGTTCGCCGGCTATCAGACCGGTGGGGCGCTGCAGGCGTATGTCGAGAGGGCTTCTCTCGCCATCTCGAGTTCGAGATGTCGAGAGAACATGCCGTACTCGATCGTGGAGGCTTTTGCTGCCGGCACGCCTGTCATCGGCACGAATATCGGCGGAATCCCCGAGTTGGTCGACGAAGGGAAAACGGGATTCGTTTGCGAGCCCGGGGGCGTCCAGTCGATGGCGGATGCCATCTCGCGCGGCACGAGCGCGTTCTTGGATCGGTCCGCTTACTCGATGCTGCAGCGCAACTGCCGCTCCTACGTCATGGAAAGCTGCTCGCGCGAGAAGTTTATGAACGATCTCGTGAACCTATATAAGGAGTCAATCGATGGCTAACGGCCATAACAGCATCAAGAGGATCGTGCATCGCTCCTGCGAGGAGATCGGCGCAACGTTCCGAATCGCCAGGGCCACCTCGTGGCCCGAGGCGATCAACACGTTCCGGGCGAAGCTCGATATCCAGGTCATGAGCCGCAACGGGTACAAGGAGCCGCCTGCGGTAAAGGAGCGGTTGCTGCGAAAGCATGAGACCGTTCTCAAATATCTCGAGAACCGCTTCGGCGATTTCTTCGAGTCATATGACTGTGACGCACCGTTGCCGCCGTCCGACCCCGCCCTCGAGGGGAAGATTTGGATGTGCTGGTGGCAGGGCGAGGAGAATGCGCCCGAGATCGTCAAGGCGTGCATCGACTCCGTCCGCCGCAATGCGGGCGGACACGAGGTCGTCGTCATCACGGACGAGAATCTTTCCCAATATGTCAATATCCCCGAGTGGGTGCTCGAGAAGGTCCGCACCGGCATCATGTCGCGCACGAACCTATCCGACCTTCTGAGGCTCTCTCTGCTTGCCGAGCACGGTGGCATGTGGCTGGATGCCACTTTCTTCTGCACTGGCTCGCTACATGAATACATGGATCTGCCAATTTGGTCCATTAAAAGGCCTGACTATCTGCATGCTTCGGTCGCATGCGGCATGTTTGCGGGGTATTCGCTTGCCTGCAAAGAGGGTCAGCGTCATCCGTTCGTCGTTGCGAGAGACTTCTTCCTCGAGTATTGGCGCAATAGCGATCGGTTGATTGATTATCTGCTGGTCGATTACCTCATCGTCCTAGCTCAACGTCATGACCCCTCGGTCGCCGCCGCATTTGCGTCCATCGAACCAAATAATCCTCGTTGCGACGACCTTATTTCGATACTAGATAGGCCTTTCGATCAAAGTGCTTGGAGTGAGCTCCTTCTGGATACGAGTCTCTTTAAGCTCACGTGGAAGCAAGAATTTCCAAAACAAACTGATGGTAGGCAAACGTATTACGGCAGGCTATTGGAAGGGGGATTGTCGTGAGCAAAAAGAAAGTCCTGTTCGTCATGTCTTCAATGGACAATGGCGGTGCGGAGCGAGCGCTTCTCAACCTTCTGGAAGAGCTTCCAGAAGCGCGCTACGACGCCGATCTCCTGCTTTTGAACCCCACCGGGCTTTTTATGGGGCAAATACCGTCAAAGGTAGCCGTACTTCAGACTCCGGCTATAGTACGCGATTGCTTCACATCGGTTCGCGGCCGTAAGGCTGGGGTATGGCGTCTGACGGCAGACGTTGTTTCCGGCATTGTCTCTCGCGATGAAGAGACCCGCCGCGGATTCCGTTGGAAATACTTCTTTTCTCCAGCCATAGATAAAATGCCGGGTCATTACGACGTGGCTGTTTCATTTATTAACGGTCAAGTTCTCTACTTTGTCGATGAGAAGATTGAGGCCGATCGCAAGATAGTCTTTTATCACGGAGACTATCGATCTGCCCGCTATTCGGAAAAATACGAGCGACCCTGCCTGGAACGCATGGATGGCATCTATGCCGTTTCCGATAAGTGCATCGACATCGTGCGCTCTGTTTTCCCTGAGATGGCATACAAGATGAAGAGTCTTCCGAACATTGTGTCTTCGGAGGTAGTGCGACGCCGCGCGTCCGAGTTCATCCCGCCAGAGTACGATGCTGACGCGCCGAGAATCCTTACAGTGGCGCGCATCACTCACGAGAAGGGTGTGGACACCGCCATCCGTACGGCAGCTGAGCTCAAGCAGCGCGGCTGCTCGTTTCGCTGGTACGAGATGGGAAAGGGGCTTACTGGCGATTCCGAGCAAGCCGCTTGCGAAAAACTTGTTGAAGATCTGGGTGTTGCGGACGTCTTCACGTTCTTGGGCGCCCGCGAGAACCCCTATCCCTACATAGCTAACTGCGACATCGTCGTGCAGCCGTCACGCTTCGAGGGAAAGTCAGTCGCCCTCGACGAGGCCAAGATCCTTGCGAGGCCCATTGTTGCGACGGCGTACCCCACGGTCCATGACCAGCTGGGAGTCAAAGAGGGAATCATCGCTGGCACTGACGCAGTATCTCTCGCTGATGCCGTGCAAGGGCTGCTCGAAGATCCCTCTCGTTGTGAGGAGCTCAGCTTCCATCTCAAGTCGAATGAGTACGGGAATGCCGACCGCGTTGAAGACTATTTCCAGGCTTTAGAGGGCGAGCGGCAATGAGGGCGACGCTTAGCATGAAAAATTCAGCTACGAAGAAGCAGTGCGAGGCTGCCTGCCATTACTTGCTCATCTACCTTATGGTGGCTTTTGCTGATTCATTTCTGTACGACCGCATTCTCACGAACATTGTTATACCGGTGGTGGCCCTAATTGCTCTCATCGTTATGGCTAACAGGAAATATCAGCTTGTATATCCCATTTCGATATTAGCCTTGGGCTTTCTTGCCATGCTTTTCGTCCGGGTAAGCACAAACGCACTCGGGCCGACTGAGCTTTTGAGTTGGGTAGCGATGGTGGGAATTACCCTTATTGCAGTGATGTTTGATGTTTCGAGTTTTCTTATCCGCTTCATTAAACTAGCGGCTTTCCTCACTGGCTTCAGCCTGGTTGTCTATTTGATTTCTCAGGTTTTCCCGGGATTTTGGGGTCATCTATCTCCATTTTCATTTTTCTTGTCCTATGGAGATACAACATGGTTGGACTCCGTGAACAGGATCGTCGTCAACTATCGGGCCGATGGGCTGCTCCTGTACGTCGACCGAGGGTACGACCACACGCGTAACGTTGGCATATTCAGAGAGCCTGCTGTTTACCAGATATTGCTCAATTCAGCTATCTTCGTGCTGCTCTTCATGAAGCCTAAGGAACTTGACAAGAAGACGCGTGCGCGGCTTTTGGCGCTGTTTGTGGCGGGTGTCTTCTCCACGAAATCCGCCACTGGCTACGCCACAGCTCTCCTGGTCTTCTTCGCCTGCTCTCTTTCCTCATTGAAGAAGGGCGATCGTGTTTCCGCAATTGCTCCGATCCTCCTCGGGTCCATATGCGTGTTCGTTTTCATCGCGTTTGCGATGGGAAGCTCGTCGTGGGCTACGGACTCCGTTCTTGGCCGCTTCATGAACGACGGAGGTATCTCCCTGGACGCATCGGGTGAGGCCCGGGTCGGAGCTGCGAATGCTGCGCTGGCTCTTATGCAGCGATATCCTTTTGGATGTGGCTATAACGTGTACGGGGCTGCCATTTCGACTGGTAACATGGAGCTCGTTGGCGCATGTTTACTTAAGGTGGCAGCCGTTTACGGTTCGATTATGGGCATTGCTATTCTCATTTGGACCTGTTATCCCGTTTTTAAGTCTCGAGAGCTTGGCCTCTCTGCTAAGTTGGCTTTCGTTGCCATGTATCTCATAGCGACCTATCTCGAGTGCGAGGTCTTTTACACCACGCTTATTTTCATTCCGATTTACCTGTACTGCAAAAACGTGGCCGAAGCGTCTGTCCAGCCCATGCGCGCGGCCGCTTCTTCGTTTGGAGTCTTACGTGAAGCTCGCTAGCAACCTCGGCCGTAGCATGAGCCGGGCCATGGTCTACAAGGGCGTGTCCATGGTCCTCAGCCTCGTCTACGTCCCCATCGTCCTCAACTATCTCGGCGACTACAAGTATGGTGTGTGGGCGTCCATTCTGAACATCTTGTCCTGGATTTCATATTTCGACCTCGGCATCGGTAACGGTTTACGTAACCGCCTATCCGAGAGTCTTGCGTCCAGCACCCCTCGTATCTCGCCCAAGGTGCTGGTCTCGAGCGCCTACGCGATACTTATGGGCGTCGTTGCGGTTGTTGCCGTCGTATGCGGTGTTGTCATCTCTTTCGTTGACTGGCCGGCGCTGCTATCCGCTTGGAATGTCGACGAGAGTTTACTGTGCGTTGTTGAGCTGAGCTTCCTCGGGATGTGCTTTAGCTTCGTTCTTACCCTATGCAATAGCGTCTATTATGCGCTTCAAAAGGCGCAGGTGGTAAACCTCATATCCGTGTGTCAGCAGGCGGTCATGCTCCTTTCGGTCTGGCTTCTCTCGCTCACGGGTACGAGCAGCCTCACGGCGGTTGCCGTTTTCTATGTCCTCTCGAACATTCTGGTGTACGGCGCATTCACCGTATACGTGTTTGCGAGGAACCGCTCTCTGGCGCCTTCTCCACGCTGCTGCTCCCGCGAGGTCGCCAAGGACGTCGGCGGCTTGGGTATTATGTTTTTCGTGGCCCAAATAGCTACTCTCGTGCTCTTCACTACCGACAATCTCATCGTCTCCAACCTTTTCGGTCCCGAACAGGTGACGGTGTACGCGACCGCCAACAAGGTCTTCACGGTGTTGCCGTCGTTGTTTGCCGCCCTCGTGGTACCCCTGTGGTCTAAGACGACCGTCGACTACGCCCGTGGGGACATCGTTGAGATCAGGGTCTCGCTTAGCAAGATGCACCGACTGTTCGCCGTTGCGGCGATGTGTGTCATCGTCATGGTAGTGGCCTTCAAGCCGATGGTGCGGCTGTGGTTGGGACGAGACTTGGGGTTTGAAAACTCGCTTGTTGTCCTTATGGGCGTCTACGCAGTCGTCTACATGTGGAATGCCATCTACTCTCAGATAGTAAACGGTCTTGCACTTGTCGGTTTCATAGCTGTTATTGCCTTCGTACAGTTGGTGGTGAACATTCCGTTGTCCATCTTCCTTGCCTCGTCGTGCGGCCTCGGCGTGAACGGAGTCCTTCTTGGAACGATTATCGCCATGCTGATCCACAGTGTGACGTACCCGTTCTATTGCAAAAGGGCCCTGGACCGAGCCGGGGCTTCTGGCAGCCGGGATGAATAGTCTGCATGAGAAAGCTGAAGCATGCCAATCATTAAGAAACTGAAATATAAATTATGGCGCCATGCGCACACTCCGGAGGAGTATGCGCGCCGTATCGGTGTGAACGCCGGCGAGGATTTCCATATCTACGGCGAGGTCGCATGGTCCACCGAGCCCTGGTTAATAACGGTAGGCGACCATGTTCACATCACCGACGGCGTTCGCTTCGAGACGCACGACGGCGGGACCCTTCTGTTTCGCAAGGACGTCCCCGACTTGGAGGTTACCCGCCCCATCGTTCTGGGCAGCAACGTCTACATCGGCAACTGCGCGATCGTGATGGGGGGGTAACCATCGGGGACAACGTCGTCATCGGTGCTGGCGCGATAGTCACGAAGGATATCCCCAGCGACTCGGTCGCGGTCGGCGTGCCGGCAAGGGTTATCGAGACGGCCGGCGAATACCTGGAGAAATTGAAGGCCCGCTCGCTACACCTCGGGCACCTCGCTTGGGAGGAAAAGGACCGGGCTCTCAAGAGACACTACGGCTACACGGGCAGCTCCCGCGGTATCTATGAGTTTATGTAAAGGATTGGGTATGACTATCAACACCACTGCATTTAAAGACAAGACCCTGATGATCACGGGCGGCACCGGCTCGTTCGGCAACACCGTGCTCAAGCACTTCATGAACACCGACCTGGCCGAGATCCGCATCTTCTCGCGCGACGAGAAGAAGCAGGACGACATGCGCCACCGCCTGCAGGAGAAGTCGCCCGAGCTCGCCTCCAAGGTGCGCTTCTTCATCGGCGACGTCCGCAACGCCCAGAGCGTGCGCGACGCCATGCACGGCGTGGACTACATCTTCCACGCCGCCGCCCTCAAGCAGGTGCCCTCCTGCGAGTTCTTCCCCATGGAGGCCGTGCGCACCAACGTCATCGGCACGGACAACGTCCTGCACGCCGCGATCGAGGAGGGCGTGGACCGCGTCGTGTGCCTGTCCACCGACAAGGCGGCCTACCCCATCAACGCCATGGGCAAGTCCAAGGCCATGATGGAGTCCATCATCTACGCCAACGCCCGCAACGGCGCAGGACGCACCACCATCTGCTGCACCCGCTACGGCAACGTCATGTGCTCGCGCGGCTCGGTCATCCCGCTGTTCATCGACCGCATCCGAAAAGGCGAGCCGCTCACCGTCACCGACCCCAACATGACCCGCTTCCTCATGAACCTGGACGAGGCCGTCGACCTGGTGCAGTTCGCCTTCGAGCACGCCAACCCCGGCGACCTGTTCATCCAGAAGGCGCCCGCCTCCACGATCGGCGACCTCGCCGAGGCCGTGCAGGAGGTCTTCGGCCGCGTGGGCACCCAGGTG
>CAJKQY010000078.1:0-8678 GCA_905202145.1 uncultured Collinsella sp. | reverse complement strand
GTCGAGAGCCTCTTCCTCCTCGACGACGTTGCCGTTCTCGTCGAAGGTCACGTCCTGGATGCCGTTGTTGTTCTCATCGTTCCACAGCACGCCGGAGATGGACTGCAGGGTGGGGTGCACCATGCCCATGTCGCCGCCCTGGACAACCTTGGGCAGCGGCACCTTATGCTCCCACGCGCCGCCGTTGCCGTCGGGAATGGAATCCACCACGACCGTTTCCATGTCCACCGTGAGCCAGTCGTAGGCCGCCACGCCGTACAGCGGCGCGTCCGGACGAACCAGCTGCTCGGTGCTCACGCGGGCAAAGTCGCTCGCGTGAGCAAGCTTTGTCTTATTCTCTCCCTCGGTCACGCCCTCGCTGGCCACCACGATGCGTCCGCCGTGCTCCTCTCCGTCCACATCGCCCACCGAGGTGCGCGTGCCAGCGATCTCAAGGCCGCCCTCGGCCGCAATGACGGTGCGGTCGGTAACGGTGCGGCCCAGGCGCACGGTCTTGCCGTCGCCCTCGTATTTTGCGAAGTTCACCACGCCGAAGCGGTCGGTAGAGGCCACGTCGGACTCCACCTCATCGGCCTTGCCGGCGTGGTAGCGGGTGAGCATCCAGCTGGTGCCGTTGGCCTCGACGTCGGAGCCGTAGTGCGGGTACACATCGATGGCGTAATCGAGCTCCAGCTCGCGCGCGATGTTGGACAGCGTGGTTACCAGGTCGTAGTTGTACGGACCGCCCGAATCCTTGGCGCAAATCGAAACCATGCGCTCGGTACAGCCCAGGTCGTCGCCCACGCAGCCCATGTCCACGCTGATCATCTCGCGCGTGTCGGCCGGCACAAAGGCACCGCCGTGGCCGACCTCCTCGTACACCGTAAAGAGCAGCGAAACCTTGCGCGAAAGGGTCAACTCGCCGTCGGCGACAGCGCGGGCCAAACCCAGCAGAATCGACGCGGACAGCTTGTCGTCAAGGAAGCGACTCTTGATGTAGCCGCTCTCCGTCACCGTGGTGCGCGGGTCCATAGCGATGATGTCGCCGGTCTGAATACCCAGCTCGAGCACATCGTCCTTGCTGTCAACGTTCTCGTCGAGCAGGATTTCCATGTTCTTCTCGATGGTCTTGACCGGCTCATCGGCAACATGCGCCGAGGGCTCGGTGTTGAGGACCACGCCCGTAAAGACTTTGCCGTCACGCGTGTAGACGGTGCAGTTCTCGCCATCGGCCGTAGACCACTGGTGCCCACCAAGCGTCGTGGGACGCAGGCGGCCATTGTCCTTAATGGAACGCACCATGGCGCCCAGGGTATCGACATGGCTCGCCAACACGAGCGGCTCACCCTCGCCGCCAAGTTCAACCAGCACGTTGCCTTTATTGGAGCGCTCGGGCCCAAAGCCCATATCGCGCAACCTTTCCATCAGATAATCAGTCGCCGCGCGGGTATAGCCCGTCGGCGAAGCAATAGAAGTCAGCGTCTTAAGCTGTCCCGCGATATAGGAGAGCGTCTCCTCTAGAGAAGCATCGATTACAGAAGCCATGTGCATCCTTCCAAGCAAAACTAAGACCGAGTCCCGATTTTAACCGTTCTGCACGCGCAAAGCTCTGGGAGCCGAGCCACCTCCAGACGTCCTCGCGCCGATTTTGCGCACACGCACGGCTTGCAATCCCAATCTTGCATAAATCCTATCGGTATCTGCATAGAAATGAGGAATCTTTTTGCTTCGTCTCAGGGTACCCCACCTTGGGCCGTGCAAAAAACGGAGTATTCAGCACCGTGGGCCCCAACGACCCCATTGCGAACGACAAAACGACGCGGTTACAGCAGTGTTGCAGGTCGTCGCAAAGCAGAAACTCAGTAACAACCCCCTCCACTCATCGATAGCCCGCCCACGATGGCTGTCGATGGGCGCCTGCGGGCCATTCAAAACGTTATGCATTTTTAAGAGCTTGCTGAATACTCCCAAAAATGCACGCTGGGAAGTACACCACCTATCCGCAGCGGGCAGCATGCCTTGGTTTTACCCATCTCGGGGCATCGACGAGGCACAAAAAGCCCCGCCGCACGTAGTGCGCAGCGGGGCCAGCGGCAAGTCAAAAAGCGACCGCACACCTACAGGCGAAAGAACACCAAACTAGGCTAGGCAGCCGGGCAGATCTTCTTGAAGAGCTCGATGACGTCGTCGAGCGTCGCCTCGCGCGGGTTGCCCGGGAAGCAGGCGTCGGCCATGGCGTCCTTGGCCAGGACCTCGATCTCGTCAGCCTTCATGGCCTCGCAGACGTGTGGGATGTTCACGTCGGCGGAGAGCTGCTTAACGGCGGCGATGGCGGCATCGGCGGCCTCATCGGTGCTCATGCCCGTGGTGTCAACGCCCATGGCGACGGCAACCTTGGCCAGGCGCTCGGCGCAAACCGGCTTGTTGAACTCCATGGCGATCGGCAGCAGCATGGCGCAGGCGACGCCGTGCGGGGTGTCGTAGTGAGCGGACAGGGTGTGAGCCATGGCGTGGTCGATGCCCAGGCCAACGTTGGAGAAGCCCATGCCGGCGACATACTGGCCAAGAGCCATGCCCTCGCGGCCGGAGCCGGGCTTGCCGGACTTGGCCTCGGCGACGGAGTCGCGCAGGTTCTCGCTAATCAGCTTGATAGCCTCAAAGTGGAACATGTCGGAGAGCTCCCAAGCGCCCTTGGTGGTGTAGCCCTCGATGGCGTGGGTCAGTGCGTCCATGCCAGTGGAAGCGGTCAGGCCGGCGGGCATGGAGGCCATCATGTCGGGATCGACGACGGCGACCTCGGGGGCATCGTTGGTGTCGACGCACACGAACTTGCGGACCTTCTCGGGGTCGGTGATGACGTAGTTGATGGTCACCTCAGCGGCGGTACCGGCGGTCGTCGGCACGGCGATGGTGAACACGGCGTGGTTCTTAGTCGGAGCAACGCCCTCGAGGCTGCGGACATCGGCAAACTCGGGGTTGTTGATGATGATGCCGATGGCCTTAGCGGTGTCCATGGAGGAGCCGCCACCGATGGTCACGATAGCGTCAGCCTCGGCGGCCTTGAAGGCCTCGACGCCGTCCTTGACGTTCTGGATGGTGGGGTTGGGCTTGATCTCGGAGTAGAGGCTCCAAGCGATGCCGGCGGCGTCGAGCTCGTCGGTCACCTTAGCGGTAACGCCAAACTTGACCAGATCGGGGTCGGAGCAGACGAAGATCTTCTTGTAGCCGCGACGCTGGAGCTCGCCGGGGATCTCCTTGATGGCGCCGGAACCATGATAAGAGATGGTATTGAGAACGAAACGATTAGCCATTGATAGCCTCCCATCGTGTGCGGGGCATCCATTACGCCCCGCGCTATAAGTCCCATCCTAACGCTTTTGAAACAAAAAACGCGTGAGAACGTCAAAAGTGTTAAAGCGTTTCAACAAAATAACGGAGCCCTATCCTTCCCTCCCGACAGCAGCGAAGGCTAGATTATAGGAGCAATCGCCCAAAGAATACGACCGACTCAGTCTATAAATTGTTTCTGTTTTAGCAATATATGTTTGACAATACGTTTACAACAAGATACTTTGTAGTGAATAACATGCATGCAGCAAATAACGTCATTCATTTTGTTAGAAATTGCCCATGCGGTTATTGCAGCTGCATCTACTGCAACGTACGGCGTAATTCTCCGCACGAAGCAGAAGACGGTTCCAATTCGATCGAGGCGATGACACATGGTGGCTAGTGGTCCTAAATCGAGCAAGGCGGCTACAAACGAATATCGAATCTCAATTGAAGGTAACCCTTATCCGCATACTCTGGCTCTCATCAACCCAGCGGGAGACAGCCTCAACATCAAAAAACATGGGTTCACGGGTCCACTAGGACAGCTATTGAGTCTTAAATATACCGTTTATGACGATGCAAATGAAAAACTCTTCACTGTCGTCGACGGTGGTTTTAGCAACATGCCCAGGGTTGCGCTCATCATCGAACACGAGGAAGTTGCGGTGTTTGATTATGGCCTAAACAGACTTGAGATGAAGTGCGTAACGAACATACCGAATTACACAATAAAAGGTAACTTCCTATTTGGAGATTACGATATATTCAGCCAACGGGAAGTGAAACTATCTTCAGTTATCGTCCTTCAATGTGATAAACAATCGTGCTTTAGCATACAGGTTTTGGATAAAGCCGAATTAGCCGCCGCAATTGGAATACCTACAGCCATTGCCCTTCTTAGGGCTCGGATTGAAGAGCATCTCGAATAAATCGCAAAAAGCAGTTCGTAGCAACATTTAGGATAGTTTTTTACGGCTCCTGGAACTGTATTACATAGTCTGCAAATTGTTCGAAACCATGTCCATGATTCGCAGTAATGGCGGTATGTTTTTTCATTTCCTGCGTAGACGCTACTTTCAAAAAGGATATCGAAACACTATCTAAATTGTTGCAAGACTCATCCAGACTAATAATAGAATAGCTGCTCAGAAAGGCTCTACAGAGCAATAAAGAGGACAGTTCTCCGCCTTGATTATCAACTTGATTACTGTCGTCTTATTATGAATAAAAAGCTCTGACATATGTCCATCCCCTTAACTAATAATCATAGCTGGAAAGATGACATTTTTATTCTATAGCCTCAAGCAACACGCTTTGCTGGCGTCAAATCTTGTCATTACAAACATGTACCTGAGCGCTTAAGACTCCAAAAAAGGGGCGGCCGAGATGGCCGTCCCCTCCCCAATATTGATCAGTGCGGCAAAGGAACAGCCCCTTTGCCGCATTCGGTTACTTTCGGCAGCCCTCTTTCCAAGCCTCGGCCGCAACCTTCCAGCGTAAGCGCAAGTCGCGCTCGCGGTCAATGAACATGATGGCAAACGCGACAAACAGCAGCAAGCTCGCCACGACGATGGCGTGCAGGCCCATGCGCTCAATACACCAGTTGCCCAACACGGCGCCAAACACAAAGGTAAAGATCACGCCAAAGTACAGCAGGCCGTTTTCCAAAAAGCCGCGCCTGTGGGTGATGATGTAATCGTCCACGTTTTGCAGCGCGTTGCGCAAGTTGCCGATGCACATGGTCGTAGCGATGCCGTGACCGTGGATCTTGCGGAAGCTCTCGACCTGCATGCCGCAGGCAAACGAGGTGAGGCAGTTGGCGAGCAGGTTGAAATTGCCGCCCGGGATAAAGCTCACGCCCAGCAAGATGACGGCTTCAAAGAACACCGTCACCTGACGCCAGTGGATCACGCTGCCAAACCGCTCGTGTACCAGATCGGCAAGCATAATACCCACGGCAAACGACACCACAGGGAAGAAGTAGCGCCCCGCAAGTGCCCAGTTGCCCTCCGAGATGCTCACGCCCACGAGCAGGATGTTGCCTGTCTGCGCGTTGGCGAAAACATGGTCGCGCCCAATGTACGAATACACGTCCATAAAGCCACCGGCGAGCGCCAAGATGATGCCCAGTTCGATAGACTCCGATATCTGTTTGGCACGCTGCATCGTCGTGCATCCTCCTTGTTGACGACTCTCTCGTGCGTTGGCGGAAACATAGCCGCCGTTCATACTGTAACCCATTGACAACATGGCGTGCGCGCGAGACGGGTTCTCCAACGCGCAGATACACAGTCTGGAAACAAACGGCGGGCGCGGCGACGCTCTCACTCACCAGCCCATGTACTCCACCAGTCTTTTTAGCCCCGTCCCAAAAAGACTGGTTACAATTACGAGCAGCATACAAACACCGGGAGGGATCGTGGCAAAAAAGCCTCAGCACGCTCAGAACAACCAGCGCAGTCAGCAGGGCAAACAGGGCCAGCAGCAAAAGCGCGGCGGTAAGGCGCAGGGTGGGCACACCACGCATACCCCAGCAGCGCCCTCACGCCCCTGGCGTCCGGGCCGCGACAAGTTCCTCCCCGTCAGCCGCGCCGACATGGATGCGCGAGGCTGGGACCAGTGCGACTTCGTCTACATCTGCGGCGACGCCTACGTGGACCACCCTAGCTTTGGCATGGCCATCATCAGCCGCGTGCTCGACGCGCACGGCTACAAGGTTGGCATCATCTGCCAGCCCGACTGGACCGACCCCGCCAGCATCACGGTGCTCGGCGAGCCGCGCCTGGGCTTTCTCGTCAGTGCCGGCAACATGGACTCCATGGTCAACCACTATTCGGTGACCAAGCACCGCCGCCACACCGATGCCTATACCCCCGGCGGCGAGGAAGGTCACCGCCCCAATCGTGCCGTCACGGTCTACGGCAACCTCATCCGCCAGACGTTTAAGGACGCCCCCATCATCATCGGCGGCATCGAGGCGAGCCTGCGCCGCCTGGCCCACTACGACTACTGGCAGGACAAGCTCAAGCGCTCGGTACTGCTCGACTCGGGCGCCGACATCCTCATCTACGGCATGGGCGAGCACGCGATTGTCGAGATTGCCGACGCGCTCGACGCGGGGCTGCCCGTCGATCAGATCACCTATATCAACGGCACCGTCTACCGCACAGGCTCGCTCGACGAGGTCTACGACTACGACCTGCTGCCCAGCTGGGACGACCTTACCGCCGACAAGCTCAACTACGCACGCAGCTTCAATGTGCAGCAGCAGAATATGGACCCCATCACCGGACACCGCCTGGTAGAGCCCTACCCCAACAGCGTCTATGTGGTGCAGAACCCGCCATCGGCGACGCTCACCACCGATGAGATGGACGAGGTAGCCGAGCTCCCCTACGCACGCGATTGGCATCCCGATTACGACGCAGCGGGCGGCGTGCCGGCCTTTGCCGAGATCAAGTTTTCCATTAGCTCCAACCGCGGGTGCTTTGGTGAGTGCTCGTTTTGCGCCCTCACCTTCCACCAGGGTCGCGTGCTACAGATGCGCAGCCACGATTCGATCATGCGCGAGGCCGAGCTGCTCACGCGCGATCCCGAGTTCAAGGGCTACATCAACGACGTGGGCGGACCGACGGCAAACTTTAGCCGCCCCGCCTGCGACAAACAGCTCAAGCACGGCGTGTGCAAGAACAAGCGCTGCCTGTGGCCGAGCGTGTGCAAGAACATGGTAGTCGACGAGAGCGGCTACACGCAGCTGCTGCGCGACCTGCGCCAGCTGCCGGGCGTCAAGAAGGTCTTCGTCCGCAGCGGCATCCGCTTCGACTACACCATGGCCGATGCCTCGGACGAGTTTTTGCGCGAGCTGCTGGAGCACCACGTTTCGGGCCAGCTGCGCGTAGCGCCCGAGCACGTGAGCGACGCGGTGCTGTCCGTGATGGGCAAGCCGAGCCGCGCCGTCTACGATGCGTTCTGCCGCAAATTTGAACGCTTGAACCGCGAATACGGACTCAAGCAGTACGTAGTGCCGTACCTGATCTCGAGCCACCCCGGCTCGACGATGAAGGAAGCCGTAGACCTTGCCGAAGCCGTGCGCGACATGGGCTACATGCCCGAGCAGGTGCAGGACTTCTACCCCACGCCGTCCACCATGTCGACCTGCATGTACTACACCGGCGTGGACCCGCGCACCATGCAGCCGATCTACGTGGCGCGCGACCCGCACGAGAAGGCCATGCAGCGTGCGCTCATCCAGTATCGCAAGCCCGAGAACTACAAGCTTGTGCGCGAGGCGCTGGAAAAAGCCGGCCGCCGCGATCTGATCGGCTACACCAAGCATTGTCTGATTCGTCCCGTACCGCCACGCCCGGGCGAGACGTCTGCTGGCGGTGGGCATGGCACCGGCAAGAAGGGCGGCAAGGCCCACGGTGGCGCCGCCGGCAAGGGGCCCAAGGGCAGCAAGGGCCACGGCGGCATGTCGCGCGCACAGAACACTGCCGGCCGCAACCGCGCGGCACAGGGACGGCAGGGCGCCAACGGCGGCGGCAGACGCAACTAGCGCAGCGAGGTGTCGTGCCGCCATTGGCGGCATGACACGCCCCCACCAATAAAATGCCACTCGCCGGGGCGTCGCAGAACGATTCCCCGGCGAGCGGCCGATTAATATTGTCTATCTCAAAACGTCGTTACTTTTTGTCGAAACGACCATAGAGCGCAAACGAGAGCGCCGCAGAGATAACCCAAGTCAAAGCGATGCAGACGACAATCATGATCAAGTTCATGGGATTGCCGCTTGGATCGGCATAAACGGGCAACGAGGTAATGCCAGGCATAACAAAACCGAAGCACTTTGCGCCCAGAACAACGGTAAGCGCACCGCCAATGCCATCCGCGATCATCGCAGCGATAAGCGGAGTCCTGTTAGGAACCTGAACGGTAAACAAGGCGGGCTCGGAGATTCCCATAAATGCCGAGAAGGCGCACGTCATTGCAGCGGACTTGAGCTTTTCGTCGGTCATGCGCAGAGCCGCACCAAAAGACGCACCGCTTTCGGCGAGGTTATGGCAGAAAGAGATCGGGAGCAGATAGTCATACCCCAGCGTTGCGATATTTGAAATCTGGATGGGGCTCGTTGACTGATGCATGCCGAAGAGCACGATAAGCGGCATAAAGAAGCCCAGCAGAAAACCGGCAACAGGGCCCAACGTCGAGAATAGCCAAACGATACCGTTGGCGAGACCAAGACCGCACCAGGCACCAATCGGAGCGAGCACAAACAGGTTGACCGGAATCACGATAGCAAGGGAGAGTGCCGGTGTTAGCGCCGGAATAATTTAGCCAAATATAGTCGGCCGAGATTGACCAATCCC
>CAJKQY010000077.1:0-8803 GCA_905202145.1 uncultured Collinsella sp. | reverse complement strand
TCAAGATGCTCATCGAGCGCATTATGGCCGAGGCCCGGACCCATCAGTCCGCCCGCTTCTCAAACGAAATCTATGCTGACGAGCCGATTCTCAAGACCGGTCGTCAGATGCAGAACTTCCTCCCCGACCAGTACCGCAAGATGCGCGAGATATCACGCTGGCAAGATGATCCCAAGGGCGGCGCGGGCCGCTGGCTATCGGAGGCGGAGCTCTTTTACCGCCAAGGCCTGCTGATGGCCGACTTCGAGGATGATTGCCCCTATAACGGCACCTTTAAGTCGTACTTTCCCACCTACAATGCCATGAGCGATCGACAGTTGCGCGGCTACTTTACCTGGCGTGCCCAAGTGCGCCGCGGAACCGTCGAGGAAACGTCTACGTCCTTTGCCTTTCTGTATCTCTATGAGCTGATTTGCGGCATTGGCGTAGATAATCCGCTCGATGGCTTTAGCAAGATTAAGGCATTTTGGGATGCCTATCGCGCCTTTGAACCCGGCATCGACCGGTTCGCACGCGTGTGGCTGCAGGACTACGCCGTGTTCCACGAGCTCGACCCCAAGCTGCTTCGCGACTCTAAAACCGTCGCATTCGACAACGCCCTCATCGAGCTGCGCCGCGCAGCGCGAGACCTTGTACCCGCGCCGACGCCATCGGCCCTGCCGCCTGCACGTCGTAAGACCTCCGAGCCCACGCTTCCCCTTCCGCCCGATGAGGCGCATGAGGAGCGGCTCGTGGCTGCCATCGACGCACTCTCGACGTACAACCTGAATAACTCACGGCTCGACCGTTCCCACCATCGCGACCTGCGCCACGTGGCATGCGCCGTGTATGTCCGCATGGCGCGCTACTATGACACGCACCGAAAGACCGGCATCGTAGCGAGCTTGTTTGGGGAGGAGACGGCCATGCCCTACACCATGTTTGCCTCGGCCGTGTTCTTTGCGCCCGAGCGCCACGAGGACTGCGAATATCGCCTGGACCCCATTCACATCTACCGCTGCCAAAATGGCTTTTGGGAATGCATGCGGATTCACGGCAGCAGGCAAAAGAGCAGCAAGCTCGGTGAGATGATGCGCGCTTGTGATCAGCGCCTGCGCTTGGCACTGGATCCCGGCCATCCCCTTAAGGAAGAGAAGGTCCCCAAATATCTGGCTAAGATTATCGATGACGAGATCACGGCATGGCTTTCGTGGGATGCCGCGCACCAGCCCGTCAAGATCGATATCGACCTGAGCCAGCTGGGGCACATTCGGAGCGCCGCCGCACAAACGCGCGAGGCGCTTTTGATCGACGAGGAGCGCGAGGACGGCACGCTTGCGGATGCCGAGGTGGCAGTTGCCGAGCGACGGGAAGCCGAGCCCGTGGCCGACACGATCGCCGAACCAGTCGCGACGACCATGCAGCAGGACGAGGCTAGCGAGCCGACCATCTCCACCGAGCAGTTTGGCGTCGTAGCCCCGCTCCTCGCACCAGCGCCCACGCCCGCCGACACCGCGTCCGCACTCGATTCCGCCGCAGACGCCTATCTTCGAGCACTACTCGAGCAAAACGCAGCGCAGACGGCATCGGCGGTGGCACAGTCGGGCAAGAGTGAGGACATGCTCGTCGACAGCATCAACGAAGCGCTCTTTGACCTGGTGGGCGACACCGTTATTGAATTTGGCTCAGAAGGACCGCAAATTATCGAGGATTACGAAGCAGACGTGAGAGGATACCTAGACCATGAGTGATACCGCACCCGCAGCACCCCGCGTGCCCAAGCGCGTCGCCGCCGTCATTCTCAACTCGCTCAAGGGCGGTGTTGTCCCGCGCATTGGCCTTCCCTATATCACCGTGGGGCGAGAGGTCGAGATCCGTGCTCTGCTCACCGACCTGAGCCTCATCGCCGATGGCGGCGCAAGCTTCCGTTTCCTAGTCGGTCGCTACGGCGCCGGCAAGAGCTTTTTGCTCCAGACCATCCGAACGCATGCCATGGGCGAGGGCTTTGTGGTCGCCGATGCCGACCTTTCCCCTGAGCGCCGCCTGCAGGGCGGCCAGGGCCAGGGCCTCGCTACCTATCGTGAGCTCATCCGCAATATATCGACCAAGACGCGCCCCGAGGGCGGTGCGCTCAACCTTATTCTGGATCGCTGGGTTGCCTCGTGTGCCGACGTCGACGAGTCGGTCGTCAACGCCCAACTGGCCCCGCTCGAGGAGATGGTCCACGGCTTCGACTTCACCCGCATGCTCCGCCGCTACCGCGCAGCCGTATCCGAAGGCGATGAAGAAGCTATGAGTCGCGTGACCAAATGGATTCGCGGCGAATACCGTACCAAGAGCGAGGCGCGCGCCGAGTTGGGCTCCTCGACCATCATCAGCGACGATGACTGGTACGACTACGTCAAGCTCATCGCACGCTTTTTGGTCTGCAGCGGCTACAAGGGCATGCTGGTGCTCATCGACGAGCTCGTGAATCTGTACAAGATTCCCAACGCGATCACGCGCCAATATAACTACGAGAAGATCCTGACCATGTACAACGACACGCTCCAGGGCAAAGCGCAGTACCTGGGCGTGATCATGGGCGGCACGCCGACCTCTATCGAGGACCGCCGCCGCGGCGTCTTTTCCTACGAGGCCCTTCGGAGCCGTCTCGCCCAGGGCCGCTTTGCGCGCGATGATCTCAAAGACATGCTCGCGCCCATCATCCGCCTGCAACCGCTCACCTACGAGGAGCTGCTGGTGCTCATCGAAAAGCTCATGCAGATCCATGCCGGCTACTTTGGCTGGACGCCCACGCTTACCGAAAACGACTTGGTGGACTTTCTCAAGATTGAGTTTGGCCGCGTGGGGGCCGACACGCATCTGACGCCCCGCGAGGTCATCCGCGACTTTATCGAGCTGCTCGATATCCTGTGTCAGAACCCCGATGCCAACGTGGCCGAGCTGCTGCAAAGCGTCGGCGGCGACGCGCTGGCGCCGGCAGCCGCAACAGACGACACCGGCACCGCAGACGACGACCGCAACTTCGCCGAATTCACCATCTAACCTGCCAAAAAGGGACAGGTTTATTTTGGTAGGTTTTATCTGGGCAAACGTTGAAGCAGTCATGCAGCAAGCCGTTGCCAGCCGCGCTGAGAGATTCGTTTTTGAGAGGAGGCCCCGTGAACGCCTTTGACCGCTACGCCCCGTTTATCCAAGACTTCATCTACTCCCACGATTGGGAGAGCCTGCGCTCCATTCAGGTTGCGGCGGCAGATGCCATCTTTAACACACAAGACAATGTGCTCCTGACGGCATCCACAGCTTCCGGCAAAACCGAAGCGGCCTTCTTTCCCATCCTGACCGAGTTTTGGGAGAACCCGCCCGCGAGCGTGGGCGCCCTCTACATTGGCCCTCTCAAAGCGCTCATCAACGACCAGTTCGTTCGCCTCAACGATCTGTGCGAAGAGGCCGATATCCCCGTCTGGCACTGGCACGGCGATGTCTCGCAGTCGCACAAGGCAAAGCTCATCAAAAAGCCGAGCGGCATCCTACAGATTACGCCCGAATCACTCGAGGCACTCCTGATCCACAAGCACATGGCAATTCCGCGTATGTTCTGCGACCTGCGCTATGTGGTCATCGACGAGGTCCACTCGCTCATGCGCGGTGACCGCGGCGGGCAGACGCTCTGCCTTATCGAGCGTCTTTCGCGCATGGCGGGCGTGCGGCCCAGGCGCATCGGCCTTTCGGCCACCATCGGTGACCCGGAACGCACGGGCGCCTTCTTGTCGCAGGGGACGGGACGCGACTGCGTCATCCCCCGCTTTGAGGAGCCGCGCCGCGTGTGGCGTATCTCCATGGAGCACTTCTACAACTCGGGTCCCCAGGCTCAGCAGCGAGGATTCACGAGCACAGGTCCGCAGGAAGCTGAGGTGCTCGCATGCGAGCGCATTGAGGCGGCACCACCCGCGGCACTGCCCGTCAGCACCCAAGACATGCGCCATAGTGGGCAACTCACACAGGAGGAGCGCCGTCAACGTCGCGAGCAGGCAAGGGGCAAGGCTGCCCCCAAGAACCGTCGCACTTCCTCGGCCCCCGAAGGGGAAGTCGACATCCCGCAGGCAACCGAACAGGCACTGCTCAACCCCACCGACACCGCACCCGACAACGCCGACCCCGGCATGGGCTACATCTTTGAACATACCCGCGGCCGCAAGTGCCTGGTCTTTGCCAACTCGCGCGAGGAGGCAGAGGCCGTGTGCTCCATGTTGCGCAGCTACTGTGAAAGCCGACACGAGCCCGACCGTTTCCTCATCCATCACGGCAATCTTTCGGCATCGTTGCGTGAGACGGCAGAAGAGCTCATGCGCGACGAGGAACAGGCACAGACGACCGTCACCACCTCTACGCTGGAACTCGGCATCGATATCGGCCGTCTGGAGCGTGCGCTTCAGATCGATGCGCCGTTTACCGTCAGCTCCTTTTTGCAGCGAATGGGCCGCACGGGGCGCCGCGATCTTCCGCCCGAGATGTGGTTTGTCATGCGCGAGGAGGAACCCGAGCCGCGCACGATGATGCCCGAGACCATTCCGTGGAAGCTCCTGCAAGGCATCGCGCTTGTACAACTCTATCGCGAGGAAAAATGGGTTGAGCCGCCCGAGCTCGATCGGCTCCCCTACAGCCTGCTCTATCACCAGACCATGTCGACGCTTGCCAGCACCGGCGAGCTCACACCGGCCGAACTTGCCCAGCGCGTGCTCACGCTCAGTTATTTCCATCGCGTCTCGACCGATGACTATCGCGTGTTGCTGCGCCACCTCATCAAGATCGACCATATCCAGGCCACCGAAGGCGGTGGGCTCATCGTGGGCCTCGCGGGCGAGCGCATCATCAACAACTTTAAGTTCTACGCTGTATTCCAGGAAAACGAGGAGTTCACCGTTCGTAGCGAATCGGCCGAACTGGGCACGATTGTCAACCCGCCACCACCTGGCGAGCGCATCGCCATCGCGGGCCATTGCTGGATCGTCGAGGAAGTGGACTGGAAGCGTCATACCGTCTTTGCCACGCAGGTCAAGGGCCGCGTGCCGGCCTACTTTGGCGACTGCCCCGGTGACATCAATACACACGTACTCGAGCGCATGCGAAAGGCGCTCAACGAGCACGCGGCATATCCGTACCTCATGGGCAACGCACGGGCACGCCTTGCACAGGCTCGTCATACCGCCGAGATTTCGGGCGCGGGAACTAAACCGCTTATCAACCTGGGCGGCGACACCTGGGTACTCTTCCCCTGGCTGGGCAGCTACGCCTTTCTGGCGCTCGAACGTATGCTCAAGATTAAATGCGCCACGGAGCTTGGCCTTCGCGGACTCGACCCATCACGCCCGTACTTTATGCAGTTTAAGATGAAGGCCGACGAGGAGACGTTCTTTGAGGTGCTCGCCGCCGAGGCCGAGAAGGACTTCGATCCCATCGAGCTCGTCTATCCCGGCGAGGTGCCTTACTTTGATCGTTACGATGAGTTCGTTCCCGAAGAGCTCGTGCGCAAAGGCTTCGCCGAAGGCGTGCTCGACATCGAGGGTATGAAGCAGCGTGTCCGCAGCTGGCACGACCACGCCTAAGACCAGTCTTTCTGGGACGGGGGACTTACTTGTCGTGAAGGGCGGTGCCGAGGAAGTCGGCGTCGAAGGGCACAGCTTCGGCAAAGGCGTAGTCGCCGTCGCTGGCGATGAGCAGGTAGTTCTCCTCGCCGCCGAACTCCGCATCGCCACATGGGACCACCCAGGCGTGGGCGAATACCTCGACTGCCGTGGCAGCGCAGTCGCGCAGGAACGTCACGTCGCTCCCCTCGTTTGCGCTCACGATATTGGCAATGTAGATGCCGCCGACATTTAGGCTGCCCCGCACCAAACGCAACGCCTCAACCGTCGCCAGCTCGCGTACGGGCTCGGCACCGCCAAAGCAATCGCTCACGACCACGTCGTAGCGACGATGGCCCACGCTCGTCACGCCCAGATACGAACGCGCCTCGGCGGTAATCACCCTCAGGCGATCGCCCGCCGCGCGCTCCAGCTCGTCTAGGTAGAACCAGCGGCGCGCCAGACGCGTAATCTCTCCGTCATACTCGATAACGTCCATGCGCAAGCCCTCGTGCGACATCAGCGCAAATTTGGGATAGGCAAACCCACCGCCGCCCAGCATAAGCATACGGTCGATGCCGTGGCCATAAGCGTCGCGCATCGCATCCTCGGACTCAAACACGTCGTCAAACGCACGATAGTACGCAAAGACGGGCTCCGCCCAACGATCGCCGACATAGCTCGCGCTTTGGTAGACGCCGCCCTGCGCGAGCACACGGACCTCGTCGCCGCTCTCATCGTGCACGCGTTTCACACGCGCCAACCCATTGCGGGTTCGCGCAACCTGCAGACAGGCAGCACGAACAGCGACGGCGGCCGCACCAAGCGCCGCGGCTCCCAGGGCAACGCCGGCAACGACGCCAGCAGAAACACTCGGCTTGTTCATCTAGAGCTCCTTTTGCAGATAGAGTCCATGATCGTAAAAACCCAAATGGCGATAGTACTCGCGCGTACCAATCGCGCTGATCACGTTGATGCGCGTATAACCCGCATCCCGGGCAATCTCGCACGCACGCTCTACGAGCAGACGCCCCAACCCATGGTGCTGGGCCGCCTGGCCTTGATACCCCACGCGCGCCGCCATGCCATAGACGTGCACCTCGCGAATCATCGCCTCGTCCGGCGTCGTCGGCAACTCGTCCGCATGCGTGGTGACAAAGGCGCGATCGGGAAGCGACAGGCGCAAAAAGCCCGCGATCTTGCCCTGCGGCGTCACCCACTGCAAAAAGCGCTCGCGCGTCACCGGCGTCTCGTACGCCACTTCCTCGTCAAGGGTCAACTCGTCCAGATCGGCACCCGCCGTGCTGATCTCGCGATAGCGAATCTCACGCACCATCGCACCATCACCCCGAGCAGCCAGGCGGTTCTCAACGAGCTGGCGCAGGTTGGGCTTCTTGTTGCCCACCATAATGTCGTCGGAACTAAAGTCGCGGATCATGCGACTAATGCGGCAGAACGCCGGCGTCACCACGATGTCGTCGGCCAGCACGTCGAGCAGCTCCTCCTCGGTATAGGGGCGCCACTCGCCACGCTCGTAGCAGCCCACCAGACGCGAGCCATCGATGAGCGCACACGGATAGACCTTGACCTCGTCGGGCATAAAGGCCCCCTCGGTCATAAAGCGCACGTAGTCGCGCTTGTCCCCCTCCGGCGTGGCGCCCAGCAGGTTGAGCATAAAGTGCGCGTGGATCTTAAAGCCAAACAGGCGCGCAAGCGAAAACGCCCGCTCGATCTGAGCCACCGAAATGCGACGCTCGTTGATATCGAGCAGGTGCTGGTCGAGACTCTGGATACCCATCTGAATCTTGGTGCAACCCAGGCAGCGAATGAGCGTGAGGGCCTGCGGCGTCACGGCATCGGGGCGCGTCTCGATAACGAGCCCCACCACGCGATGCTTCGCCGTCTCGTTGATGCGCTGCTGACGCTCAAGCTCCTCCATCGTTGCCGTTTGCCACTCGGCAACCTCGCCCCACGGCGTACCGGGGCCGTACAGACGACGCACCGCGCGGTTATAGCCACCCACGGCAGCATCCACACGCTCCTGCTCGTCGGCAACACCGCTCGCAAGCTCGGCCTCGTCTGTCGCAATGCCGGCTGCCCGATAGCGCTCGCGGCGCTCTGTTACCACCGGCGGCAGGGCATCGGCGGGAGCGTCATCGAGCAGGCGCCCTGCCTCGGCACGGCTGATGCCCGGACGCGCCAACATGGGGTTGGCCGCTACGCCGGCGACGGCATCGTCATTGAGCGCGCGGAAGAGCTCCGACATAAACCATGCCTGATACCCTTGCGGATAGTCGCTCCAGGTGCCACCGAGCACGATGAGCTCTATCTTGTCGGTCGCATGCCCCATCTGCGAAAGCGCCGTCAAACGGGCACTCACCTGCAGATACGGATCGAAGCAATTTTGCTCCGCACGGGCACACGCCGGCTCAGCGTGCAGATAGCTCTTGGGCATGCGCAGGTCGTTGGGGCAAAACAGGCAATCGCCCGAGCACGGCCACGGCTTGGTGATGACGGTAATGGTCGCCACGCCCGAAGCCGTGCGGCGCGGCTTCATGCGCAACACCTGCAGCAGTTGACGCTCCAGATCGGAATCGACATTCCACCCAGCCCAACGTGCCGGCTCCTCGCGCTTCACCCGCTGGTAAAACGGCAGCAGGCGGCGCTTGGCCAAATCGCGTTTGTCGGCACCCTCACGGCGCGCCTCGGCATGTATCAGTTTGACGAGCGCTTTGTCGTCCACGGTCTCGCCGCGACGCAGAGCCTCGAGTATGTTCAAGATAATCTGTTCCATGACCCCATTGTAAAGGCAAAGGCGCCGGAGCCCGTCACGGCTCCGGCGCCTCCATCAAACAGCGCAGCTATGGTGTATAAGTCTTCGATAACCGCCCGTCACTCCGAATCAAACGACATGTCGCCCGAACCGACCTCAAAACGATACGTGGCAGACTTGTCACCGTTATCGAATTCAAGATTCAAAATGGTCTCGCCGTCGTAGCCAAGCGGAAGGAAATCGCTCTCGAAGTCGCCGCTGCCCAAGGTGAGGCTCGCCTTAAAGCCCGTCGAGTTCGGAACCGTCATCTCCACATCGCCCGAGCCCACACTCACGTCCATCGACTTCGCGGGGGCCTGGTAAAGCTCGAACGTCACATCGCCCGAACCGACCTCAGCGCTGAGCGCATCAGTCACGCTGCCCG
>CAJKQY010000076.1:0-8916 GCA_905202145.1 uncultured Collinsella sp. | reverse complement strand
TTTTGGGTATAGACGTCTATGTGTGTGCTAAAGTATTGAGTCCTGTGGACTACGAAGGGAGAATCTGTGCCAAAAAAGACTGAGAGCACGGGTACTGGGCTGGAATCCTACGTTGCAAAGCTCATGGGCAACGGCTCAAACAGGACTTCGGTAACCGAGGACGAGATTCAGGTCGCCCTGAAGGATATCGATGTTTCTGATGAGCAGCTCAACGCGGTGTATTCCGCGCTGCGCAACAGCGGCATCCAGATTATCTCCGCGAGCGGAAACGACGACGCCCCGATGGACGTCGACGATGACGATAACGATACCGACGATTTCGATGATGACGAGCACGATTCCGGCTCGCTTGACGATCACGAGCTTAAGATGGCCCGCCAGGCCGATGCCGAGATGGGCTCTTCCAAGAGCAAGAAGAAGCGCACCGTGCGCACGTCCCGTTCGCGTTCGCGCGTGCGCGGCATCGATGCCTCCACGGTGATGCTGACCGGCGACCCGGTTCGTATGTACCTCAAGGAGATCGGTAAGGTCGACCTGCTGACCGCATCTGAAGAGGTCGATCTGGCCATGAAGATCGAGGCCGGTCTCGAGGCTACCGAGAAGCTCGAGGCTGCCGATGCAGGCGAGATTGAACTCACACGCTCCGAGATGCGTCGACTTACGCGTATTGAGAATGTTGGTCTTGAGGCCAAGCAGGCGCTCATCAGCGCAAACCTGCGTCTGGTCGTCTCCATCGCCAAGCGCTATGTCGGCCGTGGCATGCTGTTCCTGGATCTGATCCAGGAGGGCAACCTCGGTCTGATCCGCGCCGTCGAGAAGTTCGACTACCAGAAGGGCTTTAAGTTCTCCACGTACGCCACGTGGTGGATCCGTCAGGCCATTACGCGCGCTATTGCCGACCAGGCCCGTACCATCCGTATTCCCGTGCACATGGTCGAGACCATCAACAAGCTCGTCCGCGTGCAGCGCCAGCTCCTCCAGGACCTGGGTCGCGACCCGACCCCTGAGGAGATCGGTGCCGAGATGGACATGAGTGCCGACCGCGTCCGCGAGATCCAGAAGATTTCGCAGGAGCCCGTGTCGCTCGAGACCCCGATCGGTGAGGAAGAGGATTCCCAGCTGGGCGACTTCATCGAGGACTCCCAGGCTATCGTTCCGCCCGATGCTGCCAGCTTCTCCATGCTGCAGGAGCAGCTCACCCAGGTGCTCGATTCGCTTGCCGATCGCGAGCGCAAGGTTATCGAGCTGCGCTTTGGCCTTGTCGACGGACATCCCCGCACGCTCGAGGAAGTTGGTCGCGAGTTTGGCGTCACGCGCGAGCGTATCCGCCAGATCGAGTCCAAGACCCTGGCCAAGCTCCGCCACCCGAGTCGCTCGAGCAAGCTCAAGGACTATATCGAAAGCTAGTCAAGCAAGAGGCGCCCTCAAGCACATCCGCTTGAGGGCGCTTTCATGTAGTCGTTGGGGACGTTCTTGAATGACTGGTCGTTTAAGAACGTCCCCAATGACTAGGTCGGAAAATTTCTTAAAAAAGTTCTTGCCCTGAGCTGATTCGTCCGTATAATAAACTTCGTTGCTTGAGAGCACGCACCTATTCCTCGGTAGCTCAATGGTAGAGCACGCGGCTGTTAACCGCGCTGTTGTAGGTTCGAGTCCTACCCGGGGAGCCAGGTTGTAAAACCCGTCGCTTATGCGGCGGGTTTTTTCATGCCGCGATCGCTGTTCGCGAACGTTACCGTATCAACATTTCGTGTCGAGGATGTAATCCCGATGCCCGCCACCTCAACATGGCGCGGTCGTTGTAGAATATTCCAATGATTGCTCCCACGAGATGGTGCCGCGAGCACCAGATAAGGAGATTCTTGTGTCTGAGACCATTAACGGCAGCCTGAGCGTCTCGAACGACGTTATTGCCGATATTGCCGGTTATGCCGCGATGACGTGCTATGGCGTCGTCGGTATGGCCGAACAGCTCCAGGGCGCCGAGAGCGTGCGCCTGCTTGCCGGTCAGCGCCTCCGCAAGGGCGTGCTTGTCTCCGCCGACGAGAACGGCCTTACGGTCGATCTTCACGTCGTGCTCGAGAACGGCGTCAACATGAAGTCCGTCTGCCACAATCTTTCGAGCTCCGTTGCCTTTACCCTGCAGGAGATCGCCCAGATCGATCCCGCCAGCCTTAAGATCGGCATCCATATCGACGCGCTCAAGAGCCGTCTGAACTAGCATCCGAAAACGGAGATTCAAATACCCATGATTGCAAAGACCATTCGCACCTGTTTTCCGATCGCTGCGGCTGCCGTTTCCGACAAGGCCGAGGAGATCAACAAGCTCAACGTCTTCCCCGTACCCGACGGCGACACCGGCACCAACATGTCGCTCACGCTCGCCTCGGTGACCAAGGAGCTTTCCGCCCTTCCCGCCGATGCCGATATGGAGGCCATCGCCGGCGCCATCACCCACGGCTCCCTGATGGGTGCCCGCGGTAACTCCGGAGTCATCACCTCGCAGATTCTGCGCGGCGTGGCCGAGGGTCTTGTCTCTGCCGACGAGCCTATTACGTCCGCCAACATTGCCTTCGCCTTCCGTCGTGCCGTCAAGGTTGCCTTCCAGGCTGTCCGCAAGCCCATCGAGGGCACGATCCTCACGGTCCTGCGCGATGTCTCGACCAAGGCCGATGAGTGCGAGAAGAAGAAGTTCTCGGCCGAGGATGCGCTCGATGCTATCGTCGTCGAGGCGTACCAGTCCGTCGCCCGCACGCCCGACCTGCTGCCCGTTCTGAAGGAGAACGGCGTGGTCGACTCCGGCGCCTTTGGCTTCGCCATCTTCCTTGAGAACTTTGTGGCTGCAGCACTTGGCCGCAGCACCGTTGTCGAGGATTTCTCCGCCACGTTTGATTCCGCTGTCTCTGCCCGCGACGCGGCCCTTGGTCGCGTTGAGATCGAGGCCAACGACGATTGGGAGGGCTCGGAGTTCCGCTACTGCAACGAGTTCCTGTTTAAGGCCGACGCCCCGTTTGACGAGGACGAGTGCCTTAAGTTCCTGGGTTCCATGGGCGACTGCGAGCTTCTCGTGGGCGCCTATCCCGACTACAAGATCCATGTGCACTCCAACACCCCCAACCTGGTGCTCGAGCACATGCTGCAGCTCGGTCAGATCTATGAGGTCTTTATCCACAACATGGAGATGGAGGCCCACGACCGTACCGCCAAGATCCACGAGGATCAGGAAAAGGCCGCCGAGCCCGCCAAGGCGCTGGGCTTTGTCGCCGTTGCCGCCGGTTCGGGCGAGGCCGACATCCTCAAGTCCCTCGGCGTTGACGTGATCGTCTCGGGTGGCCAGACCATGAACCCCTCGACCGCCGATCTGCTGGGCGCCGTCGACCAGGTCAACGCGACCTCGGTCATCATCCTGCCCAACAACGGCAACATCCGCATGGCTGCCGAGGCCGCTGCCTCTGCCTGCACCGATAAGAAGGTCGCCGTCGTTCCCACCAAGACCGTTCCCCAGGCGTTCTCCGCGCTGTTCGCCGTCCTGCCCGATTCCGAGCTCGAGGACGCCGTCGCCGCCATGGTCGACGCCATCAGCGAGGTCCGCGATGGCGAGGTCACCCGCGCCGTGCGCGATTCCAGCGCCTCGGACGGCTCTCCGATTCACTCCGGTGACGTCATGGGCATCATCGCCGGTTCCATCGACGTGGTCGGCTCCGATGTGAAACAGGTCACCCTCGACTGCATCAACCGTATGCAGGAGGAAGAGGAAGGCGACGCGCTGACGATTCTGGCCGGCGAGGAGCTGTCCGACGAGGCCTTCCAGGAGATCGTCGACGCCATCGAGGAGGCTCAGCCCGACTTGGAGATTGATGCCCATCGTGGCGAGCAGCCGCTCTATCCCGTGATCTTCTCGATCGAGTAGGCATCTGAGCATGTCCGAGCTATGCTCCGTGCCGCGCGTCTCGGAGCGCTTTGCCCAGAGCAATGCGCTCGGCGAGGATATCGCGCGACTCAAATATGTTTCGGGTAAACGTGAGGAGGCCCTTCGCCGTCTGGGAATCCGGACGGTGGGGGACCTCCTTCTCCATATCCCGCATCGATATCTGGACTTTACCCGCTCATGGTCCATCGAGATGGCGCCCATCGGGACCGTGTGCACCATCGTTGCCACGGTCGACCGCATTGTTCAAAAGCAGCCTCGTCCGCGCATGCAGGTGACCGAGGTATCGCTCGTGGATGACACGGGTGTGCTGCAGGTCGCCTTTTTCCGCCAGCCCTGGATTGCCCAGCAGCTTAAGCGGGGTGACCGTCTGGCCGTGATGGGTAAGGTCGAGTTTGCCTACGGCTTTAAGCAGATGGCCTCGCCGCATTTTGAAAAGCTTGAGGATGGTCGTGCCGCGGGTACCATTTTGCCGGTCCACTACGTAAGTGATGGCGTAAGCCAGGCATGGATGCGTCGCATTGTGAGCGGTGCTCTTGAGCTCGTCGGCAATCCCTTTGATCCCATCCCGGCACCGCTGCGCGCAAAGCGCAAGCTCATGAGCAATGCCCGTGCGCTTCGTTCGATTCACTTTCCCTCGAGTATGGCCGAGCGCGACATTGCGCGCCGCCGTTTGGCCTATGAGGAATGCCTGTACCTGCAGCTCGCGCTTCGTCTGCGCAATGACGGCGGCTTGGTCGAGGTGGTTCCCTACGCCCACACCGCGGGTGAGCACCTTGTTGCTCTTAGGCAGGCCCTGCTGTTTTCGCTGAGCGACGAGCAGGAGGCCGCATTCCAGGATATTTTGCACGATATGTGCGATGATACGCGCGTCATGAACCGTCTGCTGCTGGGCGATGTCGGTACCGGCAAGACGGCCGTTGCCGCCTGTGCGTTGGCCGTAGCCGTCGATAGCGGCACCCAGGCCTGCGTCATGGCGCCTACGGGCGTGCTGGCTCGTCAGTATGCCGATAAGACCGGCCCTTTGCTCTCTCAGGCCGGCATGTCTTGGGCGCTCCTGACGGGCGCCACGCCGGCGGCGGAGCGCGAGCTCATCCATTCGCAGTTGGAATCGGGCGAGCTTGACGTGCTCTTTGGTACGCATGCCGTGCTTTCCGAAGACGTGAATTTTAAGCACTTGTCGCTCGTGGTCATCGACGAACAACACCGCTTTGGCGTGGGCCAGCGCAATGCCTTGCGCGCGAAGGGTCCCGGTGCGGACCTGCTCGTCATGACGGCGACGCCCATCCCGCGCACGCTGGCGCTCTCGGTCTACGGCGACCTGGACACGAGCATCATTCGCCATCGTCCCGTCCCGGGTGCCGGCGTGACGACGCGCGTCCTTACCGAGTCGAGCCGCGACCTGGCCTATGGTGCCATCCGTGAGGCACACGAGAAGGGCCAGCAGGCCTACGTGATCTGTCCGCTTGTGGAGCCGAGTGACTCGGCCGACGAGCTCGAGGATGTGCCCGGTATCGCCCGTGACGACGAGGGCCGCGTGACCGTCCCCGTGCCGCTGCACGATACGGCAACCGAGCTCGACCGCCTGCGCCTGGCGCTGCCGGGTCTTACTGTCGAGCGCCTCCACGGCCGCATGCGGGCGGGGGAGAAGGATCGCGTGATCGACGCCTTTAAACGCGGCGAGATTGACGTGCTCGTCTCGACCACCGTGGTCGAGGTGGGCGTCGACGTGCCCAATGCCACCGTGATGGTCATCGAGAACGGTGAGCGCTTTGGTTTGGCCGCCCTGCATCAGCTTCGTGGACGTGTGGGCCGTGGTACCGTGGCGGGCACATGCCTGGTCATGACGCACTCCAAGGGCAACGGCGGTACATCGGCGGCACAAGATCGCCTGCAGTCGCTCGAGAAGACCGCAGATGGCTTTACGCTTGCACAGATGGACCTGCGACTTCGCCACGAGGGTGAAATCTTGGGTTACCGTCAGCATGGTGGCGTGACCCTGCGTTTTGTCGACCTTGATGCCGATGAGGAGCTCATCGAGTGGGCGCATTTGGACGCGGTCGAGCTCTTGCGGTATGCTAGTAATCTTGACTCTGTGGCGACGCGTCCCCTGCGCGATGCGGTCGCCAAGCGATATCGACATATTTTTAAGGAGGTCAGCGGAGGATGAGAATCATCGGCGGTGAATGGCGCGGTCGCAAGATCGAAGAACCGCGCGGTCGCGATGTTACGCGTCCGACGACCGACCGCGTGCGCGAGGCGTGTGCATCCATGGTCCTATCGGCCTTCGGCTTTGATTTGGACGAGGTTCGCGTACTGGATGCCTTTGGCGGCTCCGGTGCCCTAGGCATCGAGATGCTCTCGCGGGGCGCCCGTTCGCTCACGACGTTCGAGATCGATCGCAATGCCGCGAGGCTCATAACCAAGAATATCGAGTCGCTCTGTCGCGATCGCCAGCGTTGGCGTGTGGTGACGGGCGATGTCCTTGCGAGCGCTTCGCGCGGCCGCGTGCCGGGCGGCCCCTTCGATCTGGTCTTGCTCGACCCGCCCTATGCTTTTGGTGCCAAGCCGGTCGATGAGCTGCTGCAGAACCTGGCCCAGCAGGGTCTGCTCACCCCGGGCGCCTATGCTCTGTTTGAGCATGCTGCCGCCGACGCGGGTGCACATCCTGCCGGCTTTGTAACCGTGCGTGAGAAACGCTATGGCATCACCTCGGTCGATCTGCTCCGTTGGGTCGGCGAGGGCGAGGATGACGACATCGCCACCGATGCCGATGACAGCGACGTCACGACGTTTCAGGAGGATGCCCATGAGTGACACCATTAACCGCGTCATCGTTCCGGGTACCTTCGATCCCATCACGTTTGGCCATATCGACGTCATCCGCCGCGCCCGCCGCATTTTTCCCAGTGTGATCGTGGCCGTTGCCGAGTCGCAGGGCAAAAACGGCGTGGGCACCACGTTTACGCTCGATGAACGCGTGGCGCTGGCCCGTGAGGCACTCGGTGATATCGATGGCGTCGAGGTCCTGCCCTTTACCGGACTGCTCGTCGACTTTGCTCGCGAGCAGGGTGCCGGTGCCGTGGTCAAGGGCCTACGCGCCATGACCGACTTTGAGTATGAGCTGCAGCAAGCCGACCTCAACTACCGCTTGGATAACGAGCTGGAGTCCATCTTTGTCATGAGTGCTCCGCAGTATGGCTACATCTCGAGCTCGGTTGTACGCCAGATCGCCTCGCTCGGTAGTGATGTTTCGACGTTTGTGCCGGCTAATGTGGTCGAGGCGCTTAAACATCGCTTTTCGTGACGTTTTTTATTGCCAGGTGGCATGTGGTAAACTAGCACGATGATATGTTACCTATGAAAGGAGACCGGATGCCGGGCGAGAATTTTCCTGGCGACAGGATCGTGAGCCTTGTCGACGAGCTCGAGGGGCTCATCCAAGAGGCTAAGACGCCGTTCGGCAAGAACGCCCAGATGAAGGTCATCGATGCCGACGTCTTCTTTAACATCCTCGATGAGATCCGCATGAGCTATCCCGAGGAATGGCAGAAGTCCCGCCGTATCCTCAAAGAGCGCGAGGAGCTTATGGCTTCCGCCGCCGCTCAGGCCGATTCCATCATCGCCGACGCTCAGCAGCAGGCCCTCACTATTGCCGGTGAGCAGGAAATTGTTCGCCTTGCGCAGCAGCAGGCCGACGATATCCGCGACCGTGCCCAGCAGTATGAGCGCGAGACGCGCTATGCTGCCGAGGATTACGCCGAGCAGGTCTTTACGCACCTGGAGGAGAACCTCAAGAGTCTGACCGGCACCGTCACCCGTTGCCGCCAGCAGCTCAATGAGGGCGCCGCCCAGCAGAATGGTCAGTGGTAATGGCTGAGTTCCCGAGCGTTACCGTCGATCTTTCCGAGCAGCTCGAGTTTCCCGGAGACTCGTATCCGCTGACCGGTAAGGTCGATGTCGCTGCCTACACGGTGGGCGAGAAAGAGTACCAGCTGCAGGACGGTATCGACTATGACGTGGTCTTTACCAATGCCGGCACCGGTGTTCTGCTTACCGGCATGGTTCGCGCGCACGCCACCGGCGAGTGCGACCGTTGCCTGGAGCCTGCCTCGTTTGACATTGCCGGCGAGATCGAGGAGTTCTATCTCTTCCATGAGCCCGAGGACCCCGAGGCCTACGAAGACGGCTATGAGCTCCTGGGCGAGGATCGCGTCGTCGATCTGGGCGAGCCCATCAACGACGCCGTTGTCATGGACACGCCGTTTGTGGTGCTCTGCAAGCCCGATTGCCGCGGTCTGTGCCCCACTTGCGGTCGCAATCTCAACGTCGAGCAATGCGATTGCGCCGTCCAGGCAGAGGCAGAATGGGCCGCTGCCACGGAAAATCCATTTGCAGCATTGAAGAATCTCAAGCTCGATGAGTAAAACTGTGGTAGTATCGCTACTTGCGCGTAATCGCCACACTGGATAGTTCATAAGGAAGGTCACTATGCCCGTACCTAAACAAAAGCAGGGTCGTATCCGCACTCACACCCGTCGTTCCGCCAACATGAAGATCTCGGCTGCGGCTCAGTCCACGTGCCCCCGTTGCGGCGCTGTCAAGCTTCCGCACCACGTGTGCCCCAGCTGCGGTTTCTACAAGGACCGCGAGGTTATCGTTACCGAGTAACGGTATACTCTGGATGCGATGCCGTTCCAAATGGAACCACAATGGCCGGCTCAATGAGTCGGCCATTTTTGTATAAGGAGCATGTATATGAGTAACGTTCGCGTTTGTGTAGACGTTGTGGGCGGAGACGAGAAACCTCAGGTTGTTCTCGATGGTATCGAGGCTGCGCTTGCCGCCGATCCCGATATCGAGGTCTTGGCAGCTGGCCCCGCCGAAATCGTCAATCCCTTTGCCGCCTCCCATGCGCGCGTCGAGGCCCTGGAGGCACCCGACGTTATCGCCATGGATGACGATCCCATTCGCGCCGTGATGACCAA
>CAJKQY010000075.1:0-9090 GCA_905202145.1 uncultured Collinsella sp. | reverse complement strand
CCACTGGCTTGGCCATTGCGCTGCCCGATGGCTACGCCGGCTTTGTCCAGCCCCGTAGCGGCCTAGCTATTAAGCAGGGCCTGTCTATAGTCAACACGCCCGGTCTCATCGACGCCCACTATCGAGGCGAGCTAAAGGTCATCCTCATCAACCTAGATCCCACCAACAATATTCAGATTAACAAAGGCGACCGCATCGCCCAGCTCGTCATCCAAGAAGTCCCCACGGTCAATCTCGTAGAGGTAGACGAACTAGACAAAACCGACCGAGGAGCCGGCGGTTTCGGTTCTAGCGGCGTATCCTAGTCGTTTACGTACTTTCCGCTGACCGGCCCGACCCGCCCATATATCATCCCATGCTCAAACATTCTCGCTTCGCTGCGAAACTGCGCGTGGGACGATATATAGGCGGGTCGGGCCGGTCAGCTGCGTTTACGCACTACAAGCTGCGCCGGATCCTCACATTAGAAGCTGCAAAGGTGAACCAAAGTAATTAATTGCAGTTTGCAGATGCGGCAAAGGGATTGCTCCTTTGTCGCATCTGCATATCAGAAAGATTGATTATTGTTTTCAAGCGAGTAGACGCCCGCCCACCTCTCACACATATCGTTCCACGCGCAGTTTCGCAGCGAGCGAAGCGAAGCGAGAATGTTTGAGCATGGAATGATATGTGTGGGCGGCCTGCGCCACGGTGGACAGTCCGGTGCTAGCGGATATGCGCGGGTTTTCCGCCCCAATAGAAGCGGCAGAAGGCTCGTTTGCGCTTTTGGGGTTTGCCTACGAGCTCCATGGTGGCGATGGCTATGTCTTCGGCTGCGTGGGGGCGGCGTAGTACTTCGCCGTTGATGAGTAGCGCTTTGAGCGACTCAGGGTGGTCGTGCAGGTGACGAAGCGTCACGATGAGTTCTCGTGCCGTGGTGACGTGCATGCTGGCTCCCATGCCGGTGAGCATGGTGGTGTTGGCCTTTTCCTGGCCGTACGATTTGCCCAGCAGGATCATCGGCAGATGTGCGCACAGGCATTCGGTGACCGTGAGTCCGCCTGATTTGAGGATTGCCAGGTCGCAGCCGTGCATGAGGGCCGCCATGTCGTCGACATAGTCCAACACCGTGACGTTCTCGAGCTTCATGGCATCGAAGAGCGTCTTCAGCCGGGTGGCATACTCCACGTCTTTGCCGGGCAAAAAGACAAAGTGCATGTCTTCGAAGCTGCGTAGGAAGGGGAGTGTGTGATCCATCGCCGCGCGAAAGCGGACGTAAGGCTGAGGCAAGCTGGCGCCGGCCATTACCAGCACGACGGTCTTGTCGGTGGGGAGGTTGAACTTGGCTAGCTCTTCCTCGCGATTGTAATCCGTGTCGAATCCGACGCGAATAGGAATGCCGGTAATGCGAATCTTTGTCTCGGGCACCTTGCGTGGACGCAGCGTTTCGGCCATAAATTCGTTGGCAACACAGAAGAGATCGGTGTCCTTGTGGGGCCACCAGCCCTCGACTTCGTAGTCGGTCGGTACGCAGATGACCGGATAATCGATACCCGTAATTACGCGGGCGCCCACGGCAACATTGGCTGCCGTGATGTGCGTTGCGACCACGGCTATGGGCTTGCGGCTACGAATATATTCGTTGAAAGCGGAGAACATAATTCGCGACCAAGCCGTGCCGCCACCCCAGAGAAGATGTCCCGTAAGCGTATATCGCCAGGTCAGATCGTAAATGGGGCGCGTGGCTCCCGTAAAAGAAGCTGCGGTCTTATTGCCGTCGAATTTAATTCGTCCAAAATCAAGGATATCGAGCACTTCAATCTCAACATCGTCGGGGATGCCACTGGTGCCGCGGATGAGGTCGAATGCCTGCGCAATCGCATCTGCGGCGGCCTTGTGGCCCGAGCCGACCGAGGCGTGCACGATGGTCACGAGAGGTTTTTGCTGAGCCAGGAGCGTGGCTTGCTCCGATTGGGGAGTGCTGTGCGTGAGCAGGGGAGCGTCGTCGCTCGTCTGCGTCTGATCCATCGATAACTCCCCTTCGACGTTGTAACACGGATTTATCATTGTAGTGCATGAGTGTCACGTTCATGTAAATTTGGGTATGAGCGCAAAGAACGACAACGTTTCGACGAGAGGACTCTTCATGACTACCGATCAGACAATCGATGTTGCGATTATCGGCGGCGGCCCCGCGGGCTATGCTGCCGCCATTTATGCGGCGCGCGCCAACCTGACGACGACTGTCTTTGAGCAGGGCATGTCGGGCGGACAGATTGCCACGAGCAACGAGATTGAGAATTATCCTGGCATTCCGCTGCTGAGCGGTACCGAGCTTGGTGAGCGGTTTCAACAGCATGCTGAAGGCCTGGGAGCTCAGGTTGAATGGAGTATGGTGACAGGCGTCGATTACGATGCCGATGCGGCTCAATTTACCATCCATCATGATATGGGCGACACAACGGCCAAGAGCGTCATTGCGTGCATGGGTGCCACGCCGCGTCCTGCTGGTTTTGTTGGCGAGGACACGTATCGCGGTCGTGGCGTTTCGTATTGCGCGACGTGCGACGGCATGTTCTTCCGTGGCAAGCAGGTCTTTGTTATCGGAGGCGGCAATTCGGCATGCGAGGAGGCACTGTTCTTGTCCGACATTGCCAGCAGCGTGACCATCGTGCTGCGTCGCGATCAGTTTCGTGCACCCGAGGGTGTCGTGAATAAGGTGCTTGCTAAGGACAATATTTCAGTTAGGTACCAAACTAGTATTGTGGAGCTTTCCGGTGAAGCGATGCCCACGACAATTACGTTCAAGGACAATGCGACTGGTGAAATGCACGCTGAGTCCTTTGAACCTGGCTCTTTTGGCATCTTTGTCTTTACCGGCACGCAGCCTCATACCGAACTTGTCGAGCATCTGGTCGATCTGGGGCCCGATGGCGGCATCCTTACCGATGATTCCATGGCCACCCACACACCCGGCTTATTCGCAGCCGGCGATATCCGTTCCAAGCGTTTACGCCAGGTTGTGACCGCCGTTTCGGACGGAGCCATAGCGGCTACCAGCGCATACGCTTTCCTACGCGGATAAGTACGATAATATATCTTATGTAAGGTTGTTATCTTTAAACAAAGTGGTTGGGCGGTGCGTCAATGTGCCGTCCAACCACTTTTACTAAGCGGCTATGTGGTATGCAAAACTAGATAACCTAGAATACAATATAGAAAACGAACGGAGGCCTCTTATGAACCATGCTAAATACGTTATCCCGATGTCCGATTCATCGGTCAGCATTAAGCCGGAGGATATTCAGCCGACGGTGCTGCCGGATGCATTTATTCAGTCCGATATGGTGGGTAAACTCAACGCGTTGAGTCTGCCACGCTATGACCAGCTGCCCAACGTAACGCTCTATCGCGATCAGGTAATTGAATATGTTGCGCTGTGGATGGAGCCGCTTTTGATTTGCGTAGAGCAGCCCGTTATCACGCCTTCGATGATCAATAACTACGTAAAGGTCGGTCTCGTTCCTGCTCCGGTTAAAAAGCAGTATGGCCGTGAGCAGATTGCGCGTCTCATCGCCATTTGTATCTTTAAGCAGGTGCTGCCCATCGCTGCGGTTCAGGCGCTCTTTAATATCCAGCGCTTGAGCTACGACGCTCCGACGGCTTTCGATTATGTAGTCGATCAACTTGAGGCATCGATTCGTGCGGCGTTTTCCATCGAGCAGACTCCCGTGCCCGATACTGCACACCAGGTTACGCGCGAATCGCTGCTCGTACGCAGTGCGGTTTCGTCCTTCGTTTCGAAGGCATACCTGATGAGTTATCTCAAGTTTAATGGGTTTAATAGCTAACCGAGTTATAAGACGGGCGAGATAAAGAGCCATTGGCCCCTTATCCCGCCCGTACGTTTGTCTAGTTGAACGTTATCGACCCGAAGCCACGCCCATGCCGTAGCCGATAATGAGACCGTGCATTTCGGCATAGTATGAATCTAGCCCGTTACAGGGCATGATGATAGTCTTGGAGCCGGGCCAATGCTCGACTATGCGGTCGGCAAGCGCCTGGGCTCCAGCTTCGTTCTCAACGTGATCGATGATGACCTCGCCGCCCGTGAAACCCTCGGCCTCCATGGTGTCGACAATCTTGTTGAGCATCTTCTTTTCGCCACGCGTGTGCCCAACGAGTTCAATTTTACCCGCTTCGCTCGCCGTGCCCAAAATGCGGATATTGAGCTTGTTGGCAATAACGCCGGCTGCATTAGGAATGCGTCCAGCTTTTGCAAGGTTCTCGTAATTACACAGGCTAAAGAGAATCTTGCTGTTCTGTTCCAAGCTATCGAAGTAAGCGCAGGCTTCCTCAAAGGAGGTTTCCGGGTTGCTTGCAAGATAACGATCAAACAGTAAGAAGATCAGATCTATCTTGCCACCAGCTGCCCGCGAATTGACCAGGTGAATCTGACGATTGGGCTCTTCGGCAAGCACCATGTCACGCGCGGTGGCCGCAGCATTGTAGCTTCCCGAGACGCCCTCGGAGATGGGCATGCAGATCGTCTTGTCTGCAAGCTTAAAGAGCTCAGCCCACTCCCCTACGCTTGGGCAGGCGCTCGATGATGCGCTGGCTTCCGCTTGAATGGCAACATTAAGCTCGTGAACATCGAGCGAGAGGTTATCGACAAATTCGCGCTCCCCCACTCTGATCTTAAGGGGTGCAAATGCAAAGGTGGTATGAGGTGCGGTTGGCTGCCAATCGCGAAGATTGCAGCTCGAATCGGAGATAAGCGCCCAGCTCATTGAGGGTCCTTTCTATTTGTTCCTCAATAATTATAGCCGTCTTTCTCATCAATTGGACGGCTATCTAGTTTTGAATACTAGATAGCCGTCCTGATCCTAAGGCAAACAGTAGAGGCAAAAAGAATGGGCCTCGTGATTCAAGATCGCGAGGCCCACGTTCGTTCGCTGTATTAATAGATTAGTAGCGTACGAAAATGTAATTGTTGTTCATGCCAGCGGCAACGGAGCTGATGATAACGCCCGTCTTGTAGTCGGAAGCATGGATCATCTGGCCATTACCAATGTAGATGCCGGTGTGGTAAGAGTTAACCACGACATCACCAGGCTGGGGATCGGACACGCGGGTCCAGCCCATAAAGGTGCCCGTGGTGCCAAGGCGGCAATAACGGCCGGTGAGGCAGTAGCTTACAAAGCCGGAACAGTCAAAGCTGTTCGGTCCAATGCCGCCCCAAGAATAAGCACAACCGAGCTTGCTGTAGGCGCGCGAAACAACGGAACCGCCGTCAACGGACTGGCTCGGTGCCGAAGGCGTCGGAGCCGGAGCAGGCGTCACGGGCTGCGGCGTGGGGGCAGGAGCGGGCGCGGGGGTGTTGTCGCCGCCATTGTTGGTCGTGCCACCACCGTTGTTGGTGTTCTCGGTCGTACCGGCGGTGTCGTTGCTCACCGTGGCCTTTTCGGCGGTGCTGGCGTTGATACCGGCCTGCAGCGCGGCGTTGGCCTCGGCCTCGGCAGCAAGCTCGGCCTGCAGCTGTGAATCCAGGGAGTTCACGACACTCTGGGCCTCAGCCTGCTGGGCATTGAGCTCGTCGACCTTCTTCTGCGTGGCGGCGACGTTCTTCTCCTGCTCGGTCTGCTTATCGGTGAGCTGCTGCTTAAGGTTCTTGACCTCCTGAATGGTCTGGGCCTGCTTGTCAGAAACCTTGCCGTAGTAGAACAGACGGTTGAGCATGTCGCCCAGATCGTCGACGCCTGTCAGAACCTGAAGGAGACTCAGGCCGCCGGTCTTGTACTCACCGGCAACGTAGCTCGAAAGCTTTGCCTGACCCTCCGCAATCTCTTGCTGCTTTTGCGTGATCTCGCCTGCAGTTTGATCAAGCTCCTGCGTCTGTGCGGAGAGCTCTTCATGAATTTGCTGGGTTTGCGTGCCGATCTGCTCGAGCTTGGTACGAGCAGCGGCAAGGTCGGATGCGGTATCGGCGTAGGCCGGAGCCACGAGGCCCAGGCCCAAAACACAAGCGAGGGTTGCCGTAGCAGCGCAGCGTGCCATGTTTCTGTGCGTGTTTGCTGTGCGCATGTAGCTTCCTTTCCGGTATCTAAGGGTAGCGGCTAGTCCACCGTTACCAGGCTAAAGAGCTCAACGTCCTCGTTAGAAGGCGTGAGCTTCTTGCGCGGGTTGAGAAACGCAAGCTCAAGGATACAACCGTAGCCCACAAGCTTTGCGCCCATATCTCGCACCAGTTTACCTGTTGCCTCGACGGTTCCGCCCGTCGCGATCAAGTCGTCCAGAATCAACACGGTATCTTTAGAGCTGATGGCATCGGCGTGGATCTCGATAGAATCCGTTCCATACTCGAGCTCGTAGCTCTCGCTTACCGTCTTGCGCGGTAGTTTGCCCGGTTTACGTGCGGGAACAAAGCCGGCGCCTAGGGCGACGGCCACGGGCACACCGACCATAAAGCCGCGGGCCTCGGGTCCTACGACCTTGGTAATGCCCATGTCAGCAAAATGCTCGGCCAAGGCATCCACCATGGCCTTCAGGGCCTCGGGATTGCCAAAGAGCGGCGTGATGTCCTTAAAGACGACTCCGGGCTCGGGATAGTCGGGGATATCGACGATATGAGATTCGAAGTCGTACATGGGTGACCTTTCATGGATTGCCGGGTGAACGGCGGTTATTTACCCGTGTTGGCAGACGGGTTATGCGAGGGGACGACGACCTTGGACGGCTGAACGAGCGACTCGTCGTGCGCGGCAACCGCGGGGACGCTTGCCCCATCGCTTTTAGCCTTGGTGGATTCGGAACGCGCGATCTCCTCATCGAGAGCATCGATGTCAGCGTCCTCGACCACGGCGTTGAGCGACTCAAAGACACGGTTCTTAAGGAGCGCGGTATGCACACCCTCGGTGAGGTCGTGCAGCTTCTTAAAAGCGCGCTCGAGCTTGGCGTCGCGCTCGTCATCGGAGGTATCCATGCCGAGCATGCTCACGAGAACCTGCTCAAACATCGAAGACTCGCGGTTTGCCGACGATACGTACTGACGCAGGTTGCGCGGCTCAATGTGGAAGCGCGAAAGCTCCGAGCAGTAACGGATAATCGGGAAATCTCGGCCATCGACGAGCTCGCGATTCTGCGGGCTCTTGATGATGCGGATAAGATCGTTCTCGGCAAGGGAGCGGATGAAAGAAATCTCAACACCGAGCATGTCGGGAATCGTCTCGATGGGATGCAGCTTTTGCTTGGTCTCTTTGGGCTCCGTTTTAAGCGGAACATCGGACAGAAGACCCACCTCGTAAGCCAAAGTGGACAGGTCCGTTGCGTTTTCCAAACGCTGCTTAATGACGTTGAGCGGCATGTAGCGGGTCTTCTGCAGGTGCAGGATGACCTCGAGACGGTCAACGTCTTCCTTGGAGTACTGGCGATACCCCTTAGGCGTACGATGAGGGGTGATGAGCCCCTCATCTTCTAGAAATCTAATTTTTGAGTTCGATAGATCGGGGTATGCGCCTCGAAGAAGGTTGACGACTTGGCCGATACTCAGATAGTTGCGTTCGGCCATTACCTACTCACCGGTTTCGATGCGCTCCGGCGTGCTCTCGTGGTAGATGAGCGTGAACGTACCGATCTGAACGGAAGAGCCGTCGTGCAACGGAGCACCGTTGACGATGGCGCCGTCGACCCAGGTGCCGTTGAGCGAACCGAGATCCTCAATACGGGCGCCCAGGCCCTCACGAATAATGCGTGCGTGGCTGCGCGAGACCGTCATGTCGTTGAGGAAGATACCGTTTGCGGGATCGCGGCCGATGGTGGTCACGTCGTCCTCGAGCTCAAAGGCGGCTCCGGTCTGCGGACCCTTGACGATGGACAGAACCGGAGCGGTGATGTGCATGTTGGCCATAAGGTCGGGAACAGTGACATCGCTCGAAGGAACGCGGAAAACGCAGGTAGCGTCCGCAGTCTTATCGTTCTGAGGCATATTGTTAACCTTGTTGTCCATGACAACCCCTATCTAACGCGGCCACGCCGCAAAGAATGAACCGTACGTAATCATACCCCAATGAATCAGTCTTCGATTTCGGGGTTAAGAAAGTCGGTGTCCTCGTCCTCGGGATGCGCGATGGCCTGTTTAATGGCTACCCCTCCCTTAACGGAATAGATGACAGCGGTGAGCATGGAGAAGATGACGCCGCCGTACACAAAGAAGATGCCGAGGGGCACCGAGCTGCCGTTGAGGCCCGGGAATGCCGTGAGCGTGGCGGGAAGCAGATGCCAGCCGTCCACGACGGGAAAGCCCAACAGCATGAGCGAGAAACCGGTCATGAGCAGCGCCGTGGCAATCTTGCCGGGAAAGACGACATCGATGGGACGACGGTGATAATGGCGCACGATGAGCGTGCCGATGCCCAGGTAGATATCGCGGCCGATAATGAGCACGCAGACCCAGATGGGAAGCTCGCCGCGGACTACCAGGCCCAGCACGCCGGTAAACAGCAGTGCACGGTCGCAGATGGGATCCATAACCTTGCCGATCCAAGAGACCGTTTTGGTCATGCGGGCAATCTGACCGTCCATCCAGTCGGTGGAGGCCGCGATAGCATAGATGACAATGGCGACGACACGGTTGTTGTCCGTCACAAACAGGTACAGGAAGACGAGCGTGAGGACCAGGCGCGTAAAGGTAATGAAATTGGAGATCGTGAAGATCTTATTCGACGGGTAATCGGAAGTGCCGATAAGCTCCTTTTTGATCTTCTTCTTGATGCCCACAGGACTCCCCCGCTGGTAAACGACAAAACTTTCGATACTATACCCGTTCTAGCGATGTCTATCCAGCGCTGCCATAGAGAGTCCAGACATATGGAGGATGGTTCTGGGCTGCGCGGGATTCTGCATTTGTGTACATCAGCCTCCAAACATGTCGAAAAATGTCGTTTTTGGAGGCTGATGTACAGGTTATTGTTGCGCAGAGGCACTGAGCGGGAAAGTCGTTGATTCCTCGTTGCTTTAAGCAATTGATTATTAAACAAAAAAGGTCAGGCACTAGGTGCCTGACCTGCAAACTTCTGGTCGGGACGACTGGATTCGAACCAGCGACCCCTTGAC
>CAJKQY010000074.1:0-9296 GCA_905202145.1 uncultured Collinsella sp. | reverse complement strand
CTGACCTGCAAACTTCTGGTCGGGACGACTGGATTCGAACCAGCGACCCCTTGACCCCCAGTCAAGTGCGCTACCAAGCTGCGCCACGTCCCGAAGCTTTTGTTTGTTGCTTTGCTCTCGCTCGCAACAGGGAGTATATTAACCCGAAACTTTGCCCTTGTGCAAGAACTTTTTTAATTATTTTTGAGCAAGTCCAAAATTGTATCTGCGAGCTGGGGTTTTGTTAGCACAGGAAGTTCCTGCGTCCCTGCTGTGCTAACAATCCAGGCCTTGTTGGTATCGGTTCCAAAGCCCGAATCGGCGCGCGAGACATCGTTGGCGATAATGGCATCGCAGCCCTTGCGGGCAAGTTTGCGCTCAGCGTACTCCACGACGTTATCGGTCTCGGCCGCAAAGCCAATCACACAGCGCTCACCCTTCTGGCGCGAGAGCTCTGCCAAGATATCAACCGTCTCGACCAGTTCGATGCGATCCAAGCGTTCGTTGGCCTTTTTGAGTTTGTGGTCCGCAGGGGATACGGGTGTGTAGTCGGCGACAGCAGCAGCGCAAATGGCAGCGTCGGCCGTCTGGAAGGCGTTTAACGCCGCCTGCAGCATCTCTGCGGCGGTCTGCACGCGCACGCACTCCACGCCGTGACCCACGTCGAGTGACGTCGGCCCCAACACGAGCGCGACCGCAGCGCCGCGGCGTACGGCCTCCCCTGCCAGTGCGATGCCCATCTTGCCCGACGACCGATTACCAATAAAGCGCACCGGATCGATCGGCTCATGCGTGGGACCGGCGGTGATGACGATGCGCTTGCCTGCAAGGTCCTGTGGCACGGGATTGAGCACCTCGCAGATGGCTTCGACGATGTCCTCGGGCTCGCTCATGCGCCCCGTGTCCACGTCACCGCAGGCAAGGTAGCCACTACCGGGGCCAACCACGTGCACCCCGCGGTCGCGCAGCGTGGCCATATTGGTCTGGGTTGCCGGCGCCTTCCACATGCCATTGTTCATGGCAGGCGCGATCACAATGGGTCGCGGCGTGGCGAGCAGCGTCGTGGAGATGAGGTCATCGGCGATACCGTTTGCCATCTTGGCGATGATATTGGCCGTCGCGGGTGCCACGACCACCAGGTCGGGCTCCTGCGCGAGCGAAATGTGGTGGATGGGGTCGGAGGGGTCATCAAACAGACCTACAGCGACCGGCTCGTTGGTGAGCGCACGGAAGGTGAGCGGGCCCACAAACTCGGTGGCATGCTCGCTCATAACGACCTTGACGCGCGCGCCGCGCTTTTGCAGCAGGCGCACGATATTGCACGACTTATAGGCGGCGATCCCGCCGGTAATGCCCAGCAGGATCGTTTTTCCCTCAAGTTGCATTGAATTGTTGGGTGCCGCCGTCATCATTTAAGCTTCCTTGCTGGGGAGCACGAGCAGGCGGTGGCAATACGGGCAGTGCGTAATCTCACTACCGTCGTGGTTGAGGTCGCTCATGGACGATGCCTGCAGCGCGGTATGGCAGACCGTGGGGATGTTGCCCTGGATGGTCTCGACGGCCAGGCCGCGGAACTGCTTAAGCAGGCGCTCGTAATCGGTGAGCACGTCAGTCGGCAGCGTGGCGGCAAGGGCGGTGCGCTCCTTGGTGGCGGCATCAATCTGGGCCTGCAGGTCGGCGGCCTTGGCTCGTGCGGCCTTGGTGTCAGCCTTCACGCCCTCCTCGAACTTGGCGATGATGGCCTGCGCGCGGGCTTCGCGGTCGAGCGCTTCCTTATGGGCGACGATGACGTCCTTGCGGGTGTGCTCGATCTTGTCCAGACGCTTGGCCAGGGTGGCAAGCTCATTCTCCAGGTCCTGCACCTCGCGGTAATCAGAACCGTCGACGTGACGCTTCTTGGCAGCCTCGATGGCGTTGTTGGTCTGGATCTCGGTGGTGTTGAGGTCGTCGAGCTCAATGTCCAGATCCTTGCGCTGGGCGTAGAGCTTGGTCATCTCGGACTTGAGCTTCACATAGGTCTTGCGCTTAGAAGCGAGCTCCTTGAGCTCCGGCATATTGGCAAGTTCGCTTTTGTTGCGGGCGAGTTCCAAATCGATCTGTTGCAGCTTGAGTAGCGTAGCGCCGGCGCTCATAAGTTCTCTCCTTTTGTCACAGTCCACCATTGGCAAGGGTTCAGTATTTTAATCGCATGACGGGGGTCGACCCCTGCGTCAACTGCAGAGTTCATCAAGATATCCACGAACGGCTCCTCAGAGCGATCGTGGCCGAGCAGGATGACGCCCAGACCGCGCAAGGCAAGGTCCTGCGCCACGTGGTAGCCGGCCTCTCCGGTCACAATAACATCTGCGCCCGCGGCGATGGCAAGCTCACCAAAACCGCCGAGGGAGCCACCCAGAATGGCGACGGTGCGGCACGGGTGCTCGGCTTCGCCCCATACGCGCGGGTCGCTGCCAAAGGCCGTGGCGGCACGGTTGGCGAGATCGCGCAGGTTGCAGGCGTCGTGGAGGGTCGCGAGTGCGCCCAGACCGGTGAGCTCAGGCTCGTCCACATGCTCCAGCGAGCTCATGGGCTCGGCGCCCAGCAACTCACTCAAGCGAACGCGCGCTTCGTGCGAGCGGTCCAGGTTGGTGTGAAGCGAGATGATGCTCACGCCGCAACGAGCCGCCTCGTACAGTGCAGCGCTGCACTGGGGACGCGTAGAATCGGCTGGACAAAAGGCCTCGGGCGCCTTGAGATAGATGGGATGATGCGTCAGCAGAACGTTGGCACCGGCCTCGAGAGCGAGGTGCACGTTGGCCTCGGTCGCATCGAGTGCGCAGGCAACAGCGGTGATCTTGGCAGCAGGATCTCCCACGGATAGCCCAACATGATCCCAGCCCTCGGCGTCTGCCTTGGGATAGCGCTCCAGCAGCGCATGTTCAAGCTCGGAGACGATCATGCGGCGCCTACGATCGAGAGCAGCGTCTGCGCAAAGTCGTCCAGATCGCCCGGATTCACGCGGTCATCGAAGGAAATGCGCAGCGACCCCAATGCCTGCTCGCGACCAATGCCCATGGCGCTGAGCACGTGGCTCGGGTCCATGCTGCCGCTCGAGCAAGCCGATCCGGCCGAAACCTCAAAGCCGGCGGCATCGAGCTTAATGATGAGCTCCTCGGAGTCCATGCCGTCGACGTAGATTGAAACCATACCCGGCAGACGATCGGCCTGCGCGTAGTCGCCCATCGTGGCGTGAATGCGAGGATGGGCCGTAAGCGTGGCGTAGAGCTTGTCGGAAAGGGTCTGCAGCGTCGCACGCTCCTGGCCCACATTCGGCAGCAACATGGAAGCGGCTGCGGCAAAAGCCAGCTGCGTGCGCAGATCCTGCGTACCGGCACGACGGCCGGCTTCCTGTCCACCGCCAAAGATGCGCGGACGCAGCGGCGTGCGGCTCTTAAGGTAGAGCGCGCCGGATGCCACAGGGCCGCCGATCTTGTGCGCGGCAACGGTCATGGCATCGACGCCCAGCTCGGTGACATCGAGCGGAATATGCAAGTAGCCCTGGATGGCATCGGTATGAAACAAGGCGCCGGAGGCATGTGCGACGGCAGCCAGCTCGCGGATGGGCTGCACCACGCCGGTCTCGTTGTTGGCGACCATAATGCTCACGAGCGCCGCGTCGTCGCCGAGCAGCTCGACAAGCGTGGCAGGCTCAATGTAGCCCGCGCGGCAGGGCTGCACCAGGTCGACGGTAAAGCCGGCGGCGCGCAGCAGCGGTAGGTTGTCCAGAATCGAATCGTGCTCGATGGCCGAAACGATGACGCGATCGCGCTTGCGATCACGTTGACGAGCGCCCTCGGCAAGACCGAGCAGTGCCAGCTGGTTGGCCTCGGTACCGCCGTTGGTAAGGATGATCTCGGACGGGCGAACGCGTGTGCCAAAGCTGCGCGCGATCTCGCGACGGGCAACTTCCAGGCGTGCGGCGGCCTTGCGTCCGAGCGAATGTAGCGAGTTGGGGTTGACGCCGGCAAGCTCGCTGTCGTCGTACTCGCGCTGCGCAAGGAGCGCCTCGGCGCGCATGGGCGTCGAGGCGGCATAGTCAAGATTCACGGGTATGCGGTTTTGACCTGCGGTCATAAGGGTTTATGCCTCCTGTACGGCCTCGTTGCCCAGCTTCTGCAGCAGCGCAACCTCGGCGGCGGGATCTTCGGACTTAAATACGGCGGAGCCGGCTACGAGCACGTTGGCGCCGGCCTTGACGACCTCGGCGATGTTCTTGGAAGAGATTCCGCCATCGACCTCGATCAGGGGCGACACGCCGTGGCGCTCACACATGGCCGTAAGCTCATGCAGCTTTGCAATGGTGCCCGGGATAAAGCTCTGGCCGCCAAAGCCAGGGTTCACGCTCATCAGCAACACCATATCGACGACGTCGATGATGCTCTCGAGTACGCAGACGGGGGTGGCGGGGTTGAGCACCACGCCGGCCTTGACGCCGCGCTGCTGCAGATGGGTGAGCGTGCGGTGCAGGTGCGTGGAGGCCTCGAAGTGCACGGTGATCATGTCGGCACCGGCGTCGGCGTACCAATCGACCGTCTCGTCGGGGTTCGATACCATCAGGTGCGCGTCGACCGGCACATCGGTGGAGCGCTTGACAGCCTTAAGGATGTCAACACCAAAGGTCAGGTTGCCGGTAAAGTGACCGTCCATGACGTCGAAGTGTACGTAGTCGGCACCGGCGATCTTGTCGAGCTCGCCCTTCAGGTTGGCCATGTCGGCCGAAAGGACGGATGGAGCGATTTTGATGGAACCCATAGTAGTAGCCTTTCTGCGCTAGTCGGCGAGTCCGTAGAACTCTTGAGAGGGGACGCGGTCGGTAAGGATCTCGAGCGCCCTATCCAAAGTAACACCGTTGTAGAGCGTTTGCTCCACGGCAAAGGTGAGCGGAATGTCTACGCCCAGTGAACGGGCGAGCTCGCTGACGCTGCGGGCAGCGACGGCACCCTCGACCACCATATGCGTGCGCGCCTGGTACTCGTAGAGCGACACGCCATGCGCGAACTCGTAGCCAAAGGTGCGGTTGCGCGAATGCTCCGAGGTGCAAGTGGCGATAAGGTCGCCCATGCCTGCAAGCCCCATGCACGTTATGGCCTGGCCACCGCGGGCGTGCACCAGGCGGCTGATCTCGGCCAGGCCGCGCGTCATGATGAGGGCGAGCGTGTTATCGCCCGCACCCGAGCCGGCAGAGATGCCGCATACGATAGCGATGACGTTTTTCATGGCGCCGCAGACCTCGACGCCGGTCATGTCCTGCGACAGGTAGATGCGGAAGGCCGTGGAAAGCAGCAGCTCCTTAAAGGTCTCCCCTATCTGCTGGTCTTCACTGGCGATGACGGCTGCAGAGAGCCCACCGCGGCAGATCTCCTCGGCATGATTGGGGCCCGAAAGCGCCGCCACGCGCCGCTCGTTGCCGATCTCGCTGGCAATGACCTCACTCATGAGCAGGCCGGACTCGGGCTCGATGCCCTTGGTGAGGCACAGAACCGGCGTCTCGCCCGCGATGAACGGCGCCGCCTGGTGGCAGACATCGCGCAGGTGCGTCGAAGGCACGGCAAAGATGATGGCGTCGGCGCCGTCGAGCGCCTGGGCCAGGTCCGTCGTGGCGACAACGTTTTCCGGCAGCGCGTAGTCCACCAGATACCGGGGGTTGCGGTGCTCGCCGTTAATGCCGGCGGCCGTCTGCTCGCTATGGGCCCACATGGTCACGCGCGCGGCTCGCGCAGCGGCAAGGCCGGCGACGGCGGTTCCCCAGGAGCCGGAGCCAATCAGCGCAACATTCATGACTCTCTCCTACTTATCGTCGGGCTCGGTGACGCGCTTGGTAAACGAGAGCTTGGACTCCTTGCCGGCCATGAGCTTTTGGATATTCGAGCGATGGGCCCACACCACGGTGATGCCGATCATCGCCATGCAAAACTTGAGGCCCAGGCTGCTGTACGGAAAGACCGCGCAAGCAGCGATAGGAAGTCCGATGGCCGCGGCAAGCGAGCCTACCGACACAAACTTGGTGATGGCGACGGCCACGATAAACATGCCCAGCAGCGACAGGCCAATGGGCCAATACCAGGCAAGAATCACGCCCAGGCCCACGGCGATACCCTTACCGCCGTGGAAGTTGAGGTACGGCGAGAAGATGTGTCCCCACACGGCAGCCAGGCAAATGACGCCGAGCATCCAGTCGCCGGCGGCTCCGGGAGCCATGATGCTCACGGGGAAGCCATAACCCACGCTCGCGATGAGCGGACGCGCGATAATGACGCAGATAGCGCCCTTAAGGCAGTCGAGCAGCAGCGTGAGCGCGGCCACCTTGGGGCCGGCTACGCGCAGGGCGTTGGTGGTGCCGATGTTGCCGGAGCCCGCCTTGCGAATGTCCGTGTGGTTGAACACGCGGCCCAGGATCAGGCCAAACGGAATCGCCCCGATAAAGAACGAGACCACGGCGCAGACGGCGGTCAGCAGAATCGGATTATGCATCCTTTTGCTCCTTCTTCCTAAAGAAGAGTCGAATGGGCGTGCCGGCAAAATCGAAGGTCGAGCGCATACGGTTCTCCACGTAGCGTTGATAGGTGTCGTTGACCAGGTCACTGTGGTTGACAAAGAACGTGAACGTCGGCGGGTTAACGCCAGTCTGGGTCACGTAATGCATGCGCAGACGGCGCTTGCCGTCCACGACGGTGTGACCAAACTCGCGCAGGTCGGTGAGGAACGTGTTGAGGCGCGAGGTGCTGATCTTTTGCGAGCGCGTCTTCTCGGCAGCGTCGACCATCGCCCAGATCTTCTCGATGCCGCGGCCGGTCAGGGCCGAGATGCGCAGGTACTGGGCCCAGGGAGCCATGACGCCCAGACGGCGGTCGACGGTCTCCATGCAGGCCTCGCGCTTGCGGTCGTCGTCGAGCAGGTCCCACTTGTTGAGCAGCACCACGATGGCGCAGCCGCGCTCGATGGCAAGGCCCATGACCTTCTGGTCCTGCTCGGTGACGCCCACGGAGGCATCGACGACGAGCAGCGCCACGTCGGCGCGGTCGATGGCGCGCAGGCCGCGGACCATGGAGTAGTACTCGATGTTCTCGTACACGGTGCTCTTCTTGCGAATGCCCGCGGTGTCGACCATGCGGTAGTGTTTGCCGTTGCGCTCGACGACGGTATCGATGGCGTCGCGCGTGGTGCCGGCGATGTTGGACACGATAGAGCGGTCGGCGCCCAGAATGCGGTTGAACAGCGAGGACTTGCCAGCGTTGGGGCGGCCGATGATGGCAACGTTCAGTGCATCGGGGAACTCGTCGGCGACCTCGTCCTCTTCCTCGGGGAGCAAGGCCACGATGTCGTCGAGCAGGTCGCCCGTGCCATGGCCGTGAAGGGCCGAGAGCGGCGTGGGCTCACCGATGCCGAGCGAATAGAACTCCCAGATGCTGTCGTTCTCGCGATCGGGGTTGTCGAGCTTGTTCACCAGCAGAAAGACCGGCTTGTCGCAGCGCTTGAGCATACGGGCGACCGACTCATCCTCCTCGGTGACGCCGGTACGTCCGTCGACCACAAACAGGATGACGGCGGCTTCCTCAGCGGCGGCGAGGGCCTGGTCACGGATGGACGTGGCAAAGACGTCATCGCTCTTGAGCGGTTCGATGCCGCCCGTGTCGACGATGGTGAACTCACGGCCATTCCAGTCGGCCGTGTGATACGAGCGGTCGCGCGTAACGCCGCGGGACTCGTGGACGATGGCGTCCGAGGTCTGGGCCAGGCGGTTAACGAGCGTGGACTTGCCCACGTTGGGGCGTCCGACGACGGCGACGATAGGTTTCATCTGCTCTCCTTTAATGGGTAGGGTCAGTGGAATTAGTAGAGTCGGCAGGCACAATGCCAAGGATGTGCTCCAGGGTATCGAGCAGCTCATGCGGCATGGTCGACACCACATGAACCTCGGCGCCACGACTGGTAAGGCTTGCGAGTAAATCGTCACGATGATACTCGTCAAGCGTCATGCCGTCAGCGTTGAACATGAGCTTAGGCACAAAGAGCATAACCCCCGACAGGTCTTGCGGCAGCTGCTCCAGAATGTCGCAGGCGACGATGAGGCCGGTCACGTCCACGTTGCCGCCAAAGTAGCGATTCTTGATGGCCGTGACGGTGCCGGCGAGCCCCTGCGGCGATTCCACGAAACGTGCCACGGTGTCGCGTGCGCTGGCGCCCGAGAGGCACAGCAGGTGCTGGCTGCGAGCGGCGATGGCCTCGCGGACGCGGGCCAGCCGCTCGGCATCGGCGGCAAGCACATCGTCCGTCTCGTCTAGGTATGAGCGGATCATGCCGATACCGTCGTAGTACTGCGGATAGCCGTCGTAAAAGTCCGCCTCGGGCGGATCGATGCCGGCGTCCAGGTAGAACTCGTCGCTCATCTGGAAGGTGTGGCGGCCAAAACGCTCGAAGGCGCGGTCCTGGTAGGGACGGATCATGGCAATGGTCTCGCGCGCCAGTTCGGGCTTGTCGCTGTATGACCAGCTAAAGCGGTTCTGATGCTTGGTAAAACCGAGCGGCACAATGCCCAGGCTTGTGATTTGCTCGTGCTCCTCGCAAAAGCGCAGGGTCTTTTCCAGCTCCTCGCCGTCGTTCATGCCGGGGCACAACACGATCTGCGCGTGAATCTCGATGCCGGCGGCCATGATGGCTTCGAGTACGTCCATGCCGCGCTGGGCGTTGCGGCCCATCATACGACGGCGGACGTCGGGGCTCACGGCATGGACCGACACGTTCATGGGGCTCATGTTGCGTTGGATGACGTTTTGCACGTCCTCGTCGGTGAGGTTCGTGAGCGTGACGAAGTTGCCCTGCAAAAAGCTCAGGCGGTAGTCGTCGTCGCGAATATAGAGCGTGGAGCGGCCGCCCTTGGGCAACATGGTCATAAAGCAGAACACGCAGGCGTTCACACAGGTACGCATGCCGTCAAAGATGGGGCCGTCGAACTCAAGGCCCCAATCTTCGCCGGGAAAACGGTCGAGCTCCACGGGGGTGACGGAACCGTCGCGCGGGTCGAATACCTCCAACTCGACGGTGTCGTCGTCTGCTTCCCAGAGCCACACGATCATGTCGGTGAGTTGCTCGCCGTTGACCGTAAGCACGCGCATGCCCGGCTCGATACCCACATCCCATGCGGGCGACTCGGGACGCACGTTCTTTACGAGCGCGCCCTCACCCGGCTCGGGGTCGCGGCTGCGCCCGTAATCGGCCACCTCGGCGGCGTATGCGGGTACGGTCTGGTCCATGATTAGCGGCAAAGCTCCTTGATGCGC
>CAJKQY010000073.1:0-9446 GCA_905202145.1 uncultured Collinsella sp. | reverse complement strand
TTGGGCAGTCGGCCGTGGTGCCGGGGCTGTTTCAGGCGGCGGGCATTCAGTCGCCAGGCGTGGCGAGCGCGCCAGCCATTGCCGAGCGCATGGAGCAGATCTTGCGCGACGCCGGCGTGGCCTTGCGGGAACGGGACGATTGGGACCCGATTCGCCGTGCGCCGGACGACTTTGACCGCACGCCGCTTGCGCGTAAGGAAGAACTCATTGAGTCCGACCCAGCATGGGGGCAGATCGTCTGCCGCTGCGAGACGGTGCCCGAGGCAGAGATTGTGGCCGCGATTCGGCGCCGTCCGGGCGCGGTTTCGGTCGAGGGCGTCAAGCGCCGCTGCCGTGCGGGCATGGGCCGCTGCCAGAGCGGCTTTTGCCAGAGCCGCGTGGTGGCGATTCTGGCCCGCGAGCTGGAATGTGACCCCAGCGAGGTGCCGCTAGAGGACACTGGCTCGTGGCTCGTTGAGGGACCTATGAAGGGGGTGCGCTAGGATGGCGAGCTTTGAAGTGAATGCCACGATCGCGGCGGACGGCACCGACGAGGCAGTGCCAACACAGGCCTTCGACGTGGTCGTAATCGGCGGCGGACCTGCCGGCATGGCTGCCGCACTTGCCGCGCATAAGGCCGGCACGCGCGTGGCTATCGTGGAGCGCGAGCAACACTTGGGCGGCATCCTGCGCCAGTGCATCCACCCCGGTTTTGGCCTTTCGCACTTTAAGCAGGAGCTAACCGGCCCCGAGTATGCACAGCGCTTTATCGACCAGGTGCGCGCGACCGACATTGCGCTGTTCTTGGGCAGTATGGTGCTTGGGATCGATTCGGGCGAGTCCACGGAAGACGACGCACTCCACACCGTCATGCTCATGAGCCCCACCGGCATGCTGCAGCTCACCGGGCGCGCGGTCGTCCTTGCCATGGGTTGCCGCGAGCGCACCCGCAGCGAGATCAAGATTCCCGGCAGCCGACCTGCCGGCGTGTTTACGGCCGGCTTGGCGCAGCGATACATCAATGTCGAGAACCTCAAACCCGGCTCGCGCGCCGTCATTTTGGGCTCGGGTGACATCGGGCTGATCATGGCGCGCCGCTGCACGCTCGAGAGGATTTCGGTCGAGGGCGTGTATGAGCTCATGCCGTACGCCAACGGCCTGCGCCGCAACGTCAAGAACTGCCTGGACGATTTTGGCATTCCGCTGCACCTGTCCACCACCGTGACGCGCGTGATCGGTCGCGACCGCGTGGAGGCGGTCGAGGTGAGTCAGGTCGACGAGCACCTGACACCCATTCCGGGGACCGAGCGCGTTGTTCCGTGCGACACGCTACTGCTTTCGGTGGGCCTGATTCCCGAGAACGAGCTTTCGGTTGCCGCGGGCGTGGAGCTGGACCCACGCACGCGCGGCGCCGTGGTGGACCAGAGTCTGCAGACGGACGTGCCGGGCATTTTTGCCTGCGGCAACGTGCTGCACGTGCACGACCTGGCAGACAATGTGACGACCGAGTCCGAGCGTGCCGGTGCGGCTGCGGCGGCGTACGCGCTGGGTAGCACCGCAGCGGGAGTGCCGGACGCTGGCTGCCAGCTCACGGTCTCCCCCGCCGGCATCGCAGGCTACGCACTGCCGGGCCACATTACGACTGTGGCACTCACCAAACTCAACTTCCGCGTACGCCGGCCGGTCGACGCCGCCCGCGTGCGCATTCTGGCAGGCGACGAGGAACTGTTCGCCGGCAAGGTCCGCCCGTTCAAACCGAGCGTAATGGAGAGCTTCCCGCTGCCGGCGAAGGTCATTCAGCAGGCGCTCGACCTTGGCGCCAGCGAGATTGTCCTGTCCGTCGACCCCGTTGAGGAGGCGTAAAGCCATGAGCGCAAATGTGATCGAGACGCTACAGTTCAACTGCACCACCTGCCCGTCCGAATGCCTCCTAACCGTGGAGGTCGAGCGCGGTGCAGGCGGCGCCGTGGCAGAGGTGCGCTCCGTAACCGGCAACAGCTGCCCGCGCGGTAATAAGTTCGCGCACCAGGAGCTCACCTGTCCCATGCGCGTGCTCACCACCACCGTGGCCGTATCCGGCGGCGACGAGGCGCTGCTGCCCGTACGCACGGCCGAAGCCATCCCGCTGGCACTCCACGCCCAAGCCATGGACCTCATCCGCGGCTTGGCCGTCGATGCCCCCATCCGCATGGGCGACATCGTCCTCCCCAACCTCCTAGACACCGGTACCGAACTCATCGCCAGCATGGACATCGACCCTGCCTAGGCAGCTCATTTGGGACGGGGCTCTTTTAGCTACCCCGCCATCCACCTCACCCCTCCTCAATTGCGGTGAAATAGTTCCTGATTTCCGCCAAAACCCCGGCATCCAGGAACTATTCCACCGCAACTATCCTTGGAATTGGTATTTAGCTTGTGCCTACTTTAGTGCCATTTCAAAACTATGCCGGATTACGGGGCTGATTCGGAGACCCCCATCCATACCGGCAATTTTCGATTTTTGATAAGCCTTCTACCTGCGGTTTTAATTTCGCGATTTTTCCTATGGTCAAGTAATACAGGTCCAGCCCCGTAATCCGCCATAGTTTTGAAAGCAGCTAATTCGGGACGAGACTGTATTGACTACTTTTACCTATCAGCCCGCCCCAGAAAAATCATTCCGTATGTTTGACGCAGCTAAAATAGCCCCGTCCCAAATTGACTACCCTGGCATTGGGGATACCATGGTGGCACCCTAGCGAAAGGACGATGTATGGCACATGTCGATGACCAGCGTGTGGCGCGCGTGCTCGATGCGCTCGAGGCACAGCACCCCGGCGCGCAGCTGCTCGTAAACGACCCGTGGTCGATTTATTACCTGACCGGCTTTTATGCCGATATGTTCGAGCGTTTTTGCGGCGTACTGCTCGTACGCGGTAGCGAGCCCGTAATCTTGGTCAACGCGCTGCATCAGCTGCCCGAGTATGACAATGCCCGCGTTGCCTACCACACCGACACCGATGTCGTGGCCGACGCCATCGCGAGTGAGATCGACCCGACCAAACCGCTCGGTATCGACACCGTCATGCGCTCCGGCTTTTTGATGCCGCTTATGGAGCGCCATGCCGCGAGCGATTTCTTCCTGGGCGACTTTGCCGTCACCGCCGCACGCACCCACAAGGACGCCGCAGAGCAGGAGCTCATGCGCGTGTCCTCGGCCGCCAACGACGCCGTGATGGCCGACGCCATCAAGCTCGTTCACGAGGGCATGACGGAGCGCGAGATTGCCGACCAGATGCTCGGCCTGTACCGCAAACACGACTGCGAGGGCTTTAGCTTTCCGCCCATCGTGAGCTTTGGCGCCAACGCAGGAGACCCGCATCACGAGCCCGACGACACCGTACTCAAGCGCGGCGACGTGGTTCTGTTCGACATTGGCGGACGCCACCGCAACTACTGCTCGGACATGACGCGCACATTCTTTTGGGGCGAGCCGGACGAGGAGACGGCACACATCTACGACATCGTGCGCCGCGCCAACGAGGCCGCCGAGGCGCTCATCGCCCCGGGCGTGCGCATGTGTGACCTGGACCGTGCCGCGCGCGACGTGATTGAGGACGCTGGCTACGGCAAGTACTTCACGCATCGCCTGGGCCACTCGATCGGTCTGCAGGACCACGAGCCAGGTGACGTTTCGCTTGTCAACGAACAGGTCGTAGAGCCGGGCATGACGTTCTCCATCGAGCCGGGCATCTACCTCCCCGGCCACACCGGTGTCCGCATCGAGGACCTGGCCCTGGTCACCGAGTCCGGCGTCGAGATCCTCAACGCCTACCCCCACGATCCGGTCCGCCTCGACTAGCCCTTACCCAATAGCCCCTCAATAAGTTGCGGTGGAATAGTTCCCAGGTTGGCCCATAAAGGCATAATCCAGGAACTATTTCACCGCAACTGCCATGGGGCCAAGTCGACCAATTTGACAGTCTAGAGATGCGCCACGAAAACGGGCTATCTACTACGTTTAACCCGCATGGGTCGACCATGCGGGTCTTTTTTGAAAATTGGCAAGCCTTCTACCTGCGGTTTTTATTTTGCAATTCTCGGTGTGTTCGGGGGTGACCGGTCAAACGTAGTAGATAGGCCCATTTCGTGGTTAGCAGGCCAACTAGCTGCCCAGCGGAAAGGCTCTAGCGGAGAAGGCCGGCTACTTCGCCGGCTAGGGTGATGGTGCCGGCGGCTACGAAGGGCACGCCCGCGGCATCGAAGGCCGCGAGGGCCTCGGATACGCTGGGGTACACGCCCGTGAGCTTGTCGGCGTCCACAAGGGCAGCGAGTTCCTCTGCCGGCAGGGCGCGATCGGAATCGGTCTGGGTTACGACCACGCGCGGGAAGGCCGGAATCAGCACATCGACGATGCCCGCCACATCCTTGTCGGCCAGCGCAGCGCACAGCAGCGTGGGGCGATTCTCCACGCACGGATCGATCTCGTCCAGCGCGCTCACAAAGTTCTCACAGCTCTGGGGGTTATGGCAGGCGTCAATCAGTTTGAGCGGATCGGTTCCCAGAACATCAAAGCGGCCCGGCGTGGGGCAGCCCATAAGCGAAGCGTCGAGTGCATCGTGGTCGAGCTCGCGGCCCAGATAGCCCTCGCAGAGCATAATCGCGCACGCGGCATTCTGCGGCTGGTAGGCCGGCTTGACCATGCTCGACGTATAAATCGCGCGCGGCGTGGTGCAGCTGAACTCAACCGTATCGCCCACGTGTTCCGGAAGTTTGGTCGTGAAGTGGCTCACCACCAGTGGCACCACACCGCACTCACGGCAACGGGCATCCATCACACGCTGAACGCTCGCCTCGTGCGTGCCCTCGCCCAAAACAACCAAGCGCCCGGGTTTGATAACCGCGGCCTTCTCCCCCGCAATGGCCTCAAGCGTGTCGCCCAAAATACGTGTATGGTCGAGGCCGATACCCGTAATAGCAACGGCAACGGGATCGGTCGCGCTCGTGGCGTCCCAACGGCCGCCCATGCCGACCTCGAGCACGGCAACGTCCGCCGCAGCCTCGGCAAACACCACCAATGCGGCAGCCGTCAGCAGATCAAACGGCGTGATGGTATAGGCGTGCTCCCCCGCCGCCACACGACGAGCATTCACGCGATGCCCCGCCTCGACGGCGGCAGAAACGCCACGAGCAAAGGCCTCATCGCTCACAACGCGCCCATCGACCTCCATGCGCTCGGGATAGCGCACCAACTGCGGCGACGTATACAGCGCAGTCTTGAGCCCCTCGCCGCGAAGGATGGCAGCCGAAAAACGCGAGGTCGAAGTCTTGCCATTGGTACCGGCAACCTGAATACAATCGAAATGCTCGTCCGGACGCCCAAGCTCATCGAGCATATCGACAACCGTCTCAAGCAGAGGCCCAGCATCCCCAGAAATCCGCCCCGTATCAGCAGCCAGCCCAACAGCCTCACCAAACGAAAGCAAGTCAAACGAAAAAGGAACGACATACGACCCAGAACGCTTAGCCATAACCCAAAGTCTCCAATTACAGAAAAAGAGGCCCATCAAAAAGAATGAGCCCCTCGCGTTGACAATATCAGCCTTTATCCGCTTGCAGCATGATCAAGGGCACAACCCAGTGGCCCTAACCTACCAGTTGTAAACAACCACGTAAACGAACTAGGGGCGGCCCGACGCTTTGCTCGATACAAGTTCCGCACGCAAAGGACAGCACTTAATGTGCTGTCCGTCTTGCGCAGGACTGTTCGCAGTAGCGAGCAAAGCGTCGGGACGCGCTCCCAAGTTAGACCTACGAGAAGTCAGCAACCTGCGAGGTCAGCGCCGCCAAGATCTCCTTGAGCTCAGCTGCACGGTCCCTCTTCTTCTGGACCACGGCAGGCGCGGCCTTGGCCACAAAGCCTTCGTTGGCAAGCGTCTTCTCGCAGCCGGCGAGCTCCTTCTGGGCCGCGGCGATCTCCTTCTCCAGGCGCGCCTTCTCGGCCGAAAGGTCAACCTTGCCCTCGAGCACCACAAAAACCTCGACGCCGCTGTCGACCACGGCGATGCTCGCAGCCGGCTTCTCAACGTCGGTACCCATGACCAGCGAAGCCGTGTTGGCCAGCGGCTCAATCGTGGAGCGCAGGCTCTCGAGCTTCTCGATGTCCTCGGCACCGGCGCGCACGACCACGTCGAGCTCGGCCTTGGGGCTTAAGCGATAACGCGAACGGGTGGCACGGGCGGCAGACACGACGGCACGGCACAGCTCAAACGCGCGCTCGGCGTCCTCGTCGACATACTTGGCGTAGTCGGCGGGCTCCGGCCACTTGGCGATCATGAGCGCCTCGGCGCGGTCAACGTTGCCCTCGGCGTCCAGGTCGAGCACGCTCGCCGGCATGTTGTCCCAGATCTCCTCGGTGACAAACGGCATAAGCGGGTGCATCAGGCGAATGGAGGTGTCGAGTACAAAGATCAGATTGCGCTGCGCCTGCAGACGGCCCTCGCCCTTCAGGCGGGCCTTGGTGACCTCGACGTACCAGTCGCAGACCTCATTCCAGAAGAACTGCTGCACGCCGCGGGCCATGTCGCCAAAGGTGTAGTTCTCGATACCCTCGGTGACCATCTTCACGGCCTTGGCCAGGCGGCTGAACATCCAGGCGTCGGCCGGCGTCTCCACGACAGGCTCGCCGGGCGTGTAGCCTTCCATGTTCATGAGCAGGAAGCGGCTGGCGTTCCAGATCTTGGTGACGAACGACTTGGCCTGGTCGGTACGCGGGCTGTCGATGAGCTTCTTGGTCTTCTTGTCGATGTTCGCGTCGAACTTAACATCCTGGTTGTTGGTGCACAGCGTCAGCAGGTTGTAGCGCATGGCGTCGGCGCCGTACATGCCAATGAGGTCCATGGGGTCAACACCGTTGCCCTTGGACTTGGACATGCGGCTGCCGTCCTTGGCCAGGACCGTCGGGTAGATGACGACGTCCTTAAACGGCACCTCGTCCAGGAAGTACAGCGAGCTCATGACCATACGGGCGACCCACAGCGCGATGATGTCGCGCGCGGTGACCAGCGCCGTCGTGGGGTGATGGCCCTCGAGCAGCTCGGGCTTTTGCGGCCAACCCTGCGTGGCGAAGGTCCACAGCTGCGAGCTGAACCAGGTGTCCAGCACGTTCTCGTCCTGATGCACGTGATGGCCGCCGCACTTGGGGCACACGTCGGTGTCCTCGGTCAGGGCATCCTCCCAGCCGCAGTCCTCGCAGTAGAACACGGGGATACGGTGGCCCCACCACAGCTGGCGGCTGATGCACCAGTCCTTGAGGTTCTCCATCCAAGTAGTGTAGGTCTGCGTCCAGCGCGCAGGGTGGAAGGTGACCTTGCCGGAGTTGACGGCGTCGAGCGCCGGCCCCTTGAGCTTGTCGACGGCCACAAACCACTGCTCGGACAGCCACGGCTCCAGAGCGGAGTCGCAACGGTAGCAATGCATGACGGAGTGATCGAGGTCCTCGACGTGATCGAGCAGGTCGTGCTCCTCAAACCACTTGATGACCGCTTCGCGGCACTCGTCGCGATTCATGCCGGTGAACTCGCCATAGCCCTCGACGACCACCGCGTGCTCGTCGAAGATGTTGATCTGCGGCAGGTCGTGGGCCTGACCCATGGCGTAATCGTTGGGGTCGTGGGCCGGGGTGACCTTAACGAAGCCGGAACCAAAGTTGGCATCGACGTGCCAATCCTCAAAGATGGGAATCTCGCGGTTGACGATCGGCAACATGACGGTCTTACCCACAAAGGCGGCCTTCTCGGGGTCCTTCGGGGAGACGGCGACGCCCGTGTCGCCGAGCATGGTCTCGGGGCGCGTGGTGGCGACGACGATGTAGTCCTGGCCGTTGACCGGCTCGGCCAGCGGGTAGCGCAGGTGCCACAGGTGGCCCTTCTCGTCCTTGTACTCGGCCTCGTCGTCCGAGATGGCGGTGGTGCAGTTGGGGCACCAGTTGACGATGCGCTTGCCGCGGTAAATCAGACCGTCGTGGTACCAGTCGCAGAACACCTTGCGCACGGCCTGGGCATAGTCCTCGTCCATGGTAAAGCGCTCGTTATCGAAGTCGACGGAGCAGCCCATGCGCTTGATCTGCTCGACGATAATGCCGCCGTACTCGTGGGTCCAGTCCCAGCAGGCGTCGACAAACTTGTCGCGACCGATCTCCAGGCGGCTGATGCCCTCGCTCTTGAGCTTCTTGTCGACCTTGGTCTGCGTGGCGATACCGGCGTGGTCGGTGCCCAGCACCCAGCGCGTGGACTTGCCGCGCATGCGGGCCATACGGACGATGGCATCCTGGATGGAGTCGTCGGTGGCGTGGCCCATGTGGAGCTTGCCGGTCACATTGGGAGGTGGAATGGTGACGGTGCAGTCGCCCACACCGGCGCGGCGCTTATAGTAGCCGCCGTCAAGCCACTTCTGCAGGATCGCCGGCTCGTTGGTCGACGGATCGTAGTTCTTGGGCATTTCTTCCATATATCTCTCCCTGTCCCGCCGGGGAGGAATGTAGGCCCGATTTTCGCTCGGTCAAGTCCTGGCTCGCGCGAAGACCACATTAAGTGGTCTTCGGCTCGTACGGAATCTACGAAAATCGGGCCTACATTCCTCCCCTTAGGTATCGATTACTTCAGTCTGAACGACTTCGCTGAGGCTTAAACAAACACACAGAATAACACAGGTAGTTGGGGTTATTGCGCATATATAAAATAGCCTCCGACCGCAGGTGGTCGGAGGCTATCGACAAAAACGTTTTGACAGGTTTTAGCCGTAGATGCGTTGGGGCTGTTCTTCGCCCTTGACGGCAGCTTCGGTTACGACGACCTTGGCAACGCCCTCCTCGCTGGGGAGGTCGAACATCGTCTGCTGCAGCACGTCCTCGCAGATGGCGCGCAGGCCGCGGGCGCCGGTCTTGCGGGCAAGCGCCATGCGGGCGATCTCATGCAGGGCGGCGTCCTCAAACTCAAGCTCAACGTCCTCGAGCTGGAACATCTTACGGTATTGACGCACCACGGCGTTCTTGGGCTCGGTCAGGATCGACACCAGGTCGTCCTCGTCGAGCGCCTGCGTCTGGGTGACGACGGGCGTACGGCCCACGAACTCGGGGATCATGCCAAAGGCGTTGAGGTCCTGCGGGAGCACCTGGCGCAGCAGGTCGTTCTCATCGACCGAAGTGGGGCCGGCGATCTCGGAGTTAAAGCCCACGCCCTTGTTACCCACGCGATCGGCGATGATCTTATCCAGACCCACAAAGGCACCGCCGCAGATGAACAGAATGTTGGTCGTGTCGATCTGCAACAGTTCCTGCTGGGGATGCTTACGGCCGCCGGTTGGCGGAACGCTGGCCACCGTGCCCTCAAGAATCTTAAGCAGTGCCTGCTGAACGCCCTCGCCCGAGACATCACGGGTGATGGAGAGGTTCTCGGCCTTGCGGGCGATCTTGTCGATCTCGTCCACGT
>CAJKQY010000072.1:0-9727 GCA_905202145.1 uncultured Collinsella sp. | reverse complement strand
CGGCGTATGCGGGTACGGTCTGGTCCATGATTAGCGGCAAAGCTCCTTGATGCGCGCAACGGCGCGTTCGATGTGTTCTTGCGGGGTGGAGGCTCCGGCAGTGATGCCGATGTGGCGCGCGTCGGTAAACCATGCGGCCTCGAGCTCTGATGCCTCCTCGATGTGATGCGTGTGCTCGCAGACGTCAGCGCAGATCTGTGCCAGGCGGCGGGTGTTGCCCGAGTTCTTACCGCCCACGACGACCATGCAATCACGGCGGTTGGCAAGCGACGCGGCTGCCTGCTGGCGCTCGCTTGTGGCGGCGCAGATGGTGTTGATCACGCGCAGTTCCTGCACGCGCGGGGTGATGGAGGCCACAACCTCGGCTAGGTTCTGCGCGGTTTGGGTGGTCTGCACGACCAGGCCCACCTTGCCCTTGAGCGACAGCGCGTCGGCGTCGGCGGCACAGCTCACGACTTGAGCGTCATCACCGGCGTGGCCCAGAATGCCCTCGACCTCGGGGTGGCCCGGCTCGCCCACGACGATCACGCGGTAGCCCTCGCGCACCAGGCGCTCGGCGGCCACATGGACCTTCTTGACGTAGGGGCAGGTGGCATCGACCACGGTAAGGCCGCGTTCGCGAGCGGCGTCAATGACCTGCGGCACCACGCCGTGGGCGCGGATGATCACGGTGCCCGACGCGGCGTCGTCCAAGGTGTCGGCCAGGCCCACGCCTGCCTCGGCGAGCTCGCGTACCACGATGGGGTTATGGATGAGCGGGCCCAGGGTGTGGACCTGAGCGTTCTCCCCCGCCAGCGGGGCGGCCGCCAATGCCATGTCGAGCGCACGCTGCACGCCGTAGCAGGTGCCGGCGTGGGCGGCGATTTCGATGGTGGGGACAGCCTCCGCGGCGGCATTTGCGGCGGTATTCATGACGTTCTCATCCATAGCTAGAACCTGCCCGGATGCTCGGCGCACAGGTCGTCGCGCATGGCGTAGACGCGGTTCATGGCCTCGGACTCAAACCATCCCAGGCGCTCCTTGCGCTTGAGCTCGGCCGGTGCATCGGATAGCGAGATGGCCTTGCCGGCACGGATCCAGCACTTCTTGGGGCGCATGAGCTTTTTGCCCTTAGGCGTAATGTCGGACCAACCACAAATGGCGAGTGGGTTGACGGGCGCCTTGCCCATCTGAGCGATGAGCGCAAAGCCGCCGTGGACCTCGGGCTTGATCTCGCGCGAGCGAATGCGCGTGCCCTCGGGGAAGATCAGGACGTCCTCGCCTCGCTGCAGCGCATGCTGGGCGGCGCGCAGACACTTCATGTCGGCGGTGCCGCGCTCGACAGGAATGCCGCCCACGCGGCTAAAGGCCCAGCGCACAATCCTGCTCTTGGCGAACTCGGACTTAAAGATGGGGCGGATGCGGCGGCCGCCAAAGAACAGCGCCGTCTCAACGGCCAGCAGCTCAGCCATCGAGGTGTGGTTGCAGATGACCACGCTGCCGCGGCCTTCCTGGCGCTCAAAGAGCAGATCGGCGTCCTCGACCTTCCAGCGCCACATGAGCTTGGAGAAAGCCCAAAGGATTGCCATAACCACGAAGACGGTGCCGCGGATGAGCGCGGGGAACTCGGCATAGGGGGCGTTGTAGTAATCCTCGGGCGTCTGCTTAAACAGGCGCATGGGCTACCTCCTTTGGTTGATGAGGTCCTCGATTATCGAGACGACCTCGTCGATGGTGTGGGCGGTGGAGTCGACGTGCACGGCGTCCTCGGCGGGCACGAGCGGTGCGACCTCGCGGCTGCTGTCGAGCTTGTCGCGCTGCTTGAGGGCGTCGAGGGTCTCATCGACCTCAGCCTCGAGCTGCTCGGCAGTAAGCGGCTGGGCTTCGTTTTGGTGGCGCTGCAGCACGCGGCGACGAGCGCGCTCGCGCGGGTCGGCGGTCAGGAACACCTTGACCTGCGCGTTGGGGAACACGACGGTGCCGATGTCGCGACCCTCGGCCACGATATCGCGGTCCTCGGCGGCGCGGCGCTGATGGATGAGCATGGCAGCGCGCACGCCCGGGTAGGCCGAGACCTTGGAGACGTTGGCGTCCACCTGCGGGGTGCGGATGGCAGCCGATGCGTCCTGGCCGTCGATGGTCAGGCGCGTGTCCTCGCCGGTGCCGTTGGTAAAGCGGATCTCGATCTGTTCGGCGAGGGCGTTGATGGCCGCCTCGTCGTCCAGGTCGATGCCGCGGTCGAGCGCGGCGAAGGTGACGGCGCGATACATGGCGCCCGTGTCGAGCTTGTTAAAGCCCAGCTGGCAGGCGATCTCCTTGGCGATGGTGGACTTGCCGGAACCGGCGGGGCCGTCGATGGCGACGATCATGTAATGCTTCCTTTCGGTGGTTGACGTGCTGGTATAGGACGCGGGCGTTGCTTTCTGGCGGGCTGGCTATCCCGTGTAGCGCTCGCGGTAGGTGTTGCGCTTGGGCGCGGAGCCGTGGCTGCCGTGGTGACGCGTGCGGGTCGCGGGGGTTTCCTGGGGCTTGTCACCGCGCTTGGAGCTCGCCTGCTTGGGCGGGATGCCGCCGGCCTTGAGGATCTGCACCTCGCGGTCGGTGAGCTCGCGCCACGAGCCCTTGGCCACGTCCTTGAGCTCCAGGCCGGCAAAGTTGCAGCGGTGCAGGCGGATCACCGGGTGGTGGATCTTGCTCAGCATGCGCTTAACCTGGTTTTTGCGGCCCTCGCGAATGATGACCTCCACGGCGGTGGTGCCGGGCTTGACGCCTTGCGGGGCCACGGCTTCGGCCTCGCGCGCGGTGATGACGCGGCAGATCGCCGGCTGGCACAGGCCGTCGTCGAGTTCGATGCCGCGGCGGAGTGGTTCCAAGTCGCGATCGGTCAGGTGGCCGTCCACGAGCGCTTGATAGGTCTTGTAGACGTGCTTGCTGGGGTGCAGCAGGTCCTGGGACAGGTCGCCGTCGGTGGTAAAGAGCAAAAGGCCCGTGGTGTCGCGGTCCAGGCGACCCACCGGGAAGAGCCCCGGAAAGCGGTCGCGTGGGACCAGCTCGGCCACGCAGGGGCGCTCCTGGGGATCGCTCATGGTGGTGAGGTAGCCGGTCGGCTTGTAGAGCATCAGGTACACGGCGCCCTGGTTGAGCTTAACGGGCATGCCGTCGACCTCGATATGGTCGCGGTCGACATCGACCTTGGTGCCCAGTTCGGTCGCGACCTGGCCGTTGACGGTCACGCGGCCGGCGGTCATCAGGTCCTCCGAGCCGCGGCGGCTCGCCACGCCCGCGCGCGCCAAAAAGCGCTGCAGGCGCATCGTGTGCGGGTAGACGGGCTGGGCGTCGCCTGCGGGCGTTGTGGCGCCTGCGGCGCGTGTCACCTCTGCTTCGTTAGTCCTCGTCATGCATGTCCTCCGAGGTATCGTCGACAACCAGGGTATCCTCGTCCTCGACTGCCTCAACATCTTCAACATCGATATCGATCAGTTCGCGCTCTTCGTCCAGGTCCTCGGCCTGCTCCTCGAGCGTGGACTGAATGCTGCGGCCGCTCAGGCGCTCGCGGATAAACTGGCGCGACTGCTCGTCAGGGGCAAACTGCTCCAGATCGGGCAGATCGCGGGTGGAACGCAGACCGAACTTCTCCAAAAAGGCGTTGGTCGTGCCGTAGATGATGGCCTGACCGCGCTGGGGGTCGCGGCCGAGCTCGCGCACCAGGCCCTTGTCCACGAGCGACGCGATGACACCGTCGGAGTTGACGCCACGGATGCCCTTGACCACCTCGCGCGTAACGGGCTGGTGGTAGGCGATGACGGCCAGGGTCTCGAGCGCCGCCTGCGACAGTTTTTGCGTGTCCCAGCTCAACACGTAGGCCTCGACCACATCGTGATAGGCGGGGTGCGTAAACAGGCGCCAGCCGCCGGCGACCTCGCGCAGCTGAAAGCCGCGGTTGGCCTCCTCATACTCAACCTTGAGCTCTGCCAACAGCGACGCGCACTCGCCGGGGGCGATATCCAGCGCACCTGCCAGCGCGGGTGCGCTCACGGGGTCGCTCGACACCAGCAGCAACGCCTCGAGGGCGCCTTTGAGGCTGTTTGCCTCTAGCGTGGAAAGGGTTGACATGGTTGCAGCTCCTATTCGGTGAGCTCGGGGCCCTTGCCGGGCACATATGCCTCGGCGCCCTCGACGCGGTTGATTTGAATGGTTCCAAAGATCTCGTCTTGGCTCAGCGTGAGCGAGCCGCGCTTGGCGAGCTCGAGCATGGCCAGGAAGGTGACGACGAGCTGCTCGGTCGTGGCGTCGCCGTCCAACAGCTCGCGGAAAGTGCAGGTTTGATGCGCCATGGTAAAGCGGTCGACCGAGGCCACGGTCAGGTCGAGCGGCACGCGATGCGGTGCGACGTGCTCGGCCTCCAGCAGGAAGGTCTGGCGCTTGCCGTCCAGGTCGGCACAGATGACGGCGAGGCCGCGCAGAGTAATGCCGGCCAGGTAGTCGGGCATAAGGCCCAGGAACTCGGGGTCGGGGCCGGCCACGCGCGGGTGCATGCGGCTCTCGGCCTGCATGCGCGCGCCAAGGGCCGCCGCCGCGCCCTTAAACTGCTTGTAGGCGATCAGGCGCTGGATCAGGACCTCGCGCAGGGCGTCGCCGTCGAGCGCGCTAAGCTCCTCGAGGTCTTCGTCGTCCTCGTCATCGTCGACGGATTTGCTGGGGGCCTCCTGGGGTACCAGCGAGGCGGCCTTGATGTCCAAAAGGGTTGCCGCGACCAGCAAAAAGTCGCTCGCCACGTCCAGGTCCAGTGCCTCGATACGCTCGACCTCGGCAAGGTATTGCTCGGCCACCTCGCTAATGGAGATGGCGCCGATATCAACTTTTTGGCGGGTTACCAGCTGCAGCAGCAGGTCGAACGGTCCGCTGTAGACCTGCGTCGACACGCGATACGACATTTTCGACCTCCTTTGACGGCGCCTTCGCGGCGCGGTTTGGGTGCATGTTGCGACCGTTTTGCACGGTCGACCTGTAAGTTTACCCTAGATGCCGGCGATTGCGAAGTTGAGCAGCCGCTCAGCCAGCGGATACACGGTAACGTCGAAATAACGGCCGATCACGTCGATGCCGGTCCACATGGGCAGCAGGTACAGCACGATGATAAGAATCGGCATGGCGTACTGCTGCAGACGGTAATAGTTGTTGAGCGCCTTGCCCTTGAGGAATGGGACGATAATCGACGAGCCGTCGAGCGGCGGAATCGGGATGAGGTTAAAGAACGCGAGCGACAGGTTGACCACAATAAAGGTGGCGCCGAAGTTCATGATTTGGGATGCCACGGCAAAGGACATGCTGGCGTAGAGGTTACCGTATGTAGCGTGCATAAGGGTGGCCGCGAGACACGCGAGTGCGATGTTCGATGCGGGGCCGGCAGCGCTCACCAGGACCTCGTCGCGCTTGGGGTGCTTGAGGTTGTTGAGGTAGACGGGCACGGGCTTGGCGAAGGCGAACACCGGGCCACCGGCGGCGAGCATGAGCAGCGGCAGGAGAATGGTGCCAAACGGGTCGATATGGTTGAGCGGGTTGAGCGAGACGCGGCCGCGCGAACGGGCCGTCTTGTCGCCGAGTGCCCAGGCCGCGGCGGCGTGCGCGCTCTCGTGGATGACGATGCCCACGATGACGGCAACGGCACTGGCGAGCAGGTTCATCAGGTAGCTGTTGGACATTGCACTCCCCTAGCGGACGCGACGCGAGGCGCGCGTGAGCAGGTAGTCGGCCACAAACAAAATAACGGCCACGATGGCGTAATCCAGACGGAACACGCCGCCAAAGGGCGACGTGATGACGCCATAGCCGGCGATGGCGCTCGGCAGCGCGCGCGAGAGCTCGACGACAAAGCCCACGATCTGCAGTTTGGCGGTGAGGCCGCTAAAGCACAGCAGCACGGTCATCGCACTCATAAAGATGCCGCAGATGCGACAGGCGATGGCGATGATGCTCATCGCCACGGCAGCGGCCTTACGAGAGTTCACGCGCGGTCTCCTCTTCGATCTGGGTGGAAAGCTCGAGCCATTCGTCCTCGAGCTTGGGCAGCTCTTGCTTAAGCCCGTTATATTCCCCCAGTGCGGCGTTGAACTTGTCCTGATCGGCATAAAGCTCTTCGCTTGCCATCAATTCCATAAGCTCGTCATAGCGGGCGCGCTTTTTGTCGAGCTCTGTCTCAATCTTCTTGAGCTGGTTGCGCACGCCCTTGAGCTTTTTATTGAGCGCGGCGCGGGCCTGGGCCTCGGCACGCTTTTGCTCCTTGGTCTTTTTGCCCTCGGCCGGCTTGGGGGCGGCGACGGGGCTGCTGGCCTGGACGGCACTGGTTTTGGTGGGCTTGGTCGCGACAGGAGCGCTCTCCCCTGCAGCCTCGGCGGCAGCGCGGGCTGCGAGGTCCTCGCGCTTGTAGAGGTAGTAGTCGTAGTCACCGTCGTATACCGTGACCTTGCCGTCACGGATGTCGATGATGCGGTTGGCCACGGCGCGCACCAGGTGCTCGTCGTGGCTGATCAGCACGATGGTGCCGGGGAAGTTTTGCAGGGCGTTCTCGAGCATGTCCACCGAGTCGATGTCCAGGTGGTTGGTGGGCTCGTCCAGGCACAAGAGCGCCTCGGGGGCCACGAGCATCTTGGCCAGGGCCAGACGGGCCTTTTCGCCACCGGAGAGGACGCGGACCTGCTTTTCGATGGAATCGTTGTCGCTAAACAGGAAGGCGCCCAGCAGGCTGCGCTGCTGCGGCACGGTCCACTTGGGCGTGACGGTGTCAATTTCTTGCAGGACAGTGTTGGACTCGGTCATGCCTTCGAGCGCGTGCTGGGCATAGTAGGCCACACCCACATTGGTGCCTAGATCGCGGGTGCCGGTGGTGGGCGGCTCCAGACCGGCGATGATCTTCATGAGGGTAGACTTGCCGGCGCCGTTGGGGCCGACGAGCGCCACATGCTCGCCGCGGTAGAGCTTGAGGTCGATGTCGCTGTAGATGTGCTTGTTGCCGTAGGACTTGGACACGCCCTCCAGGCCCACGACCATGTCGCCGGAGCGCGGCGGGTCGGGGAACTTAAAGTCGATGTGCTTGTGGCCCTCGGGCAGGATGACGAGCTCTTTTTTGATTTGCTCGATCTTGCGGATGCGCTCCTGGGCCTGGGCGGCCTTGGTGGGCTTGTAGCGGAACTTGTCGACGAAGACCTGCATGTGGGCGATATCGCGCTCCTGGGCAGCACGCTTGGCGCGCATCTGCTCCAGGTTGTCCTCGCGCTGCTTGAGGTAGCTGCTGTAGTTGCCGGTGTAGGTGGTCACGCGGCGGTTTTCGAGGGCGGCGACGTGGTCGACGCAGGCGTCCATGAAGGCGCGGTCGTGGCTGACGATGAGGACGGCGCCGTCGTAGTTCGCGATAAAGCCGCGCAACCACTGAACGCTTTCGAGGTCCAGGTGGTTGGTGGGCTCGTCCAGAAGCAGCAGGTCGGGGTGGCGCAGGAAGAGCTTGGCGAGCGCGATTCGCATTTGCCAGCCGCCCGAGAACTCGGAGCACGGGCGCTCAAAGTCAGTTACTTTGAATCCTAGGCCGGACAGGATTTTGCGGGCGTTGCTCTCGAGCTCGTAGCCGCCCAGGTGCTCAAAGCGATCCTGGACCTGGCCGTACTCGTTAAGGAGTGCATCGACGTCCTTGCCCTGCTCGAAGAGCTCGGTGATCTGGGCCTGCAGTTCGTTGGCGCGCTCGCCCATGCGGCGGATTTCCTTGGCCGCCGCCATGACCTCGGCAAGAATGGTGGTGTCCTTTTGCTCCAGATTAGTTTCCTGCTCTAGGTAGCCCACCTGGCAGTCTTTGGCGTACTGGACCTGGCCGGCGTCGGGGCTGTCGATGCCCATGATGATTTTGAGCATGGTGGTTTTGCCGGCTCCGTTGGGTCCCACGAGCGCAAAGCGTTCGCCGGGGTTGATCTGGAAGGACGCGCCGCTAAAGAGGACGCGCGCGCCGAAGCTTTTTTCGATCTTGTCGACCAGGAGGATCATGGTGCCGCCTTTGACCTTGTGTGCCTATATGAAAAAAGGCCCCAACTTGCGTTGGAGCCTCATTCAATGCTCGGGTGGAGACGAGGGGGATCGAACCCCTGACCTCTTGACTGCCAGTCAAGCGCTCTCCCAGCTGAGCTACGCCCCCGTGCGAAGAAGTACTATACGGGAACTCGGACGGCGATGCAAGGACAATTTTGGAAAATTTCGCAGTCGCGGCGCGGGCCGCCATCCGCTCAACGGCTATCCCGCCGGCGCCAGGCCCGTTACCGGGGCCAATCGCGCTCCCGCCCACCCGGCGATTTCAAAACCATGACGGTTTACGGGGCCGGGCCGGGAACCCCCGAGCATGCCGTAATCGGTAAAATCAAAACCGCAGGTAGACGACTTGTGCATTCCGTGAAATGCAGGGCATGGACGACCGGTCCGGGTCCAGCCCCGTAATCCGACATAGTTTTGAAATGACATTAATTCACTAACAGGCAAACTAGGTAGTTCTAGTGCCTTGTCGCTGGCTAATTTCCGATTTCTAACCAGTTGCACAAAACATTTGCTCGCAGTCGCGTCTCGGCGGATTTCATTGCCTCAGTTTTGGCTTTATAGCGAATCCCTAAACGGTCGCAGACACTTCTGACTATGGTGTCTATCAGCTTTGAATCGTTGAGCATATCGTGAGTCACCAGGAATACATCGAATCCCATGCTCTGCAACGCAGTCATGCGCTCCGCATCGTGGTCAAGTATTGCACCTGAGCCATGAATGACCTCACCTTGGATCTCGATAATAACTGCCTTCATTAGGATTGGGTTTACGATCACGATGTCGCCGTAGCAGACCTTTTGGCCTGCGATGCTTTGGGCTGCCACGGATAGAGGGGTTAAATCGTTGAGGTACACGTATCTGAATCCTGCACCACCTAGACGTCGAGAACGACTTAGAAGCAGGACCCCAGCGACCTCGAGTGGAGACGCAGCAATGCCGATAACCTGCTGAGTGGCATCATAAAACTGCTTTCCCCACATTTGACTTTTGACCTTGTCGGCGAATCGATGCAGATCGCTTAGCTCGATGAGCGGCTTTCTCATCCAAAGAGAAGTGCCTTTGAGTTTCGTAACCTCTCTTCCATCCTCACGCTTGTTCGTTTGGCCTTCTTTATCTGTGGTCTTTACGGTTGCGCGGGCGTAAACTCGTTTCCAAGGAACCTCGTCTTCGCCTTCTCCAAGTTCGAACAGATCCTGCGTGCTGGAATTGCGATTCTCCTCTACCGCCATTTTTAACTGCATTTCGGCAGCGGGAGCCGGCTCGAAAACAGAAAACCAACCGCAAAGTTCGTACATAGCCAGTACGAGATCTATTTGGGAAACAAAGCGTGTCATAGTAAATAACGTGTTAAGCGGATTGGTGACACTAAAGCCTAAGTTAGTGTCGATTGTTGTGCCGGCATCCGATGCTCCTTCCCAGCGAATAGTAGAGCGCAATCCCGAGTGGTGATTACAACAACCTGGCGAAGCAACAGCGATAATCGGGGTCTTGAGGACGTCGGTTACAAAAGGGGCTTGGGATAGAGCTCGCCAGCCGTCTTCGGAGTTGGGCAGGCGCGGGTAGAGATTGCGCACCTGCGGTGGGCAGCGCCAATAGCGGAATGCAGTGTTTGCGCAGACGATTTCGTCCATTTACGCCTCCCCTGGTATCGGCCGTAGGCCATGCGGTTGTGGTCGTG
>CAJKQY010000071.1:0-9756 GCA_905202145.1 uncultured Collinsella sp. | reverse complement strand
AAAATGGCGGAGGAGGAGGGATTCGAACCCTCGTGACCTTATACAGGCCAAACGGTTTTCGAGACCGCCGCATTCAACCACTCTGCCACCCCTCCGCGTGGGGTAAAAACAAAGCAGGCTCAAAGGCCTGCTTTGGAATTAACTGGCGGAGAGTCAGGGATTTGAACCCTGGAGACGCTTTTGACGCCTACACGATTTCCAATCGTGCTCCTTCGGCCACTCGGACAACTCTCCGTTAAATGCGAAAGTCAGTATACACGAGGAATCGCAAAGTGCAAACAGAAAAGTTGGCATTTTTTGAAACGCTTAGCTTCGTGACGGGATCCAAGATGCCAAAAACGGCCTCTTACCAGCATGGCTGCATGCGGTAAATTATTCAAAATTGGTATTTATAGATGACGTGGCAGCAATTTTAAAAATATTTGAACGGTGTTGTGAACCACTGGTATGCATTTCGCGACCACAGCCTTGCAATTGCTGACCTGCAGTTTGATTTGGTTTGTCCCCGCAGCGCCGTATCTTGTCCACAGATTCGTCAAGCATTTGGTCAGCATTTGGTTGGAAGACGCATGAAGCGCCATGTGAGTATGGACATATGTGGAGGTCATGAGGTTGTAGCTGCATATTCTTGCAGCCTGGGAGGTTGAAAGATATTATTACCAAGTCTTTTCCTGCTTCAGGCGCACCTTCACGACCTGAAGCCACATTTGCCCAGAGGAGGTGACAATATGAAGGCTTATGAACTGCTGTTCTTTGTTGACCCGTCGCTCGACCCCGAGACTCGTCTCGCTGTTATGAAGCGTATCGATACCACGATCGCTGAGGGCGCTGGCAAGGTCGACTCCGTTGACGAGTGGGGCAAGCGCAAGCTCGCCTACGAGATCAACGACCTCACCGATGGTGACTACACCCTCATCAACTTCCACGCAGATCCTACTCAGATCGCCGAGCTTGATCGCGTCCTGCGCATCACCGACGCTGTGGTTCGCCACATGATCGTCCGTCGCGACGACCAGGAGTAAGACTGTCGTTTTGGACTGGGCATGTGCCCCAAGAGGAAGTAGTGAGTTATGAGCATCAATCGAGTGAACATCACCGGTAACCTCACGCGTGATCCCGAGCTGCGCGCCACCGCCGGCGGAACCCAGGTTCTGTCCTTTGGCGTCGCCGTGAACGATCGTCGCCGCAACCCGCAGACTGGCGAGTGGGAGGACTATCCCAACTTTGTCGACTGCACTATGTTCGGCACGCGCGCCGAGGCTGTGAGCCGTTTCCTGGCAAAGGGAAACAAGGTCGCGATCGAGGGCAAGCTGCGCTACAGCTCTTGGGAGCGCGACGGCCAGCGCCGGAGCAAGCTTGAGGTCATCGTCGATGAGATTGAGTTTATGAGCTCCCGTGGTGGCCAGGGTGGCTACGATCAGGGCGGTTACGCCCCCGCAGCTCCTGCGCCCGCAGCACGTCCTGCCGCACCGGTGGCTACGCCGCCCGCGGTCGACGTCTACGATGAGGACATCCCGTTCTAAGGGCTGTTCACCTATTTTTGAGTGAGAGGCGGCTTTGGTTCGCCGAAGTTGCCAAACGAAAGGTATTTTGACATGGCTAATGATTTTTCTGCACGTCAGCCGCGTCGTAAGTACTGCCAGTTCTGCAAGGAGAACACTGAGTTCATCGACTATAAGGACACTCAGCTTCTCCGTAAGTACATGACCGACCGTGGCAAGATCAAGCCCCGTCGCGTCACTGGCGCTTGCACGCAGCATCAGCATGACATCGCCAACGCCATCAAGCGCGCCCGCGAGATGGCTCTCCTGCCGTACACCGTCCCCGTGGTTTCCTCTCGTGGCAACCGCGACCGCGGCTAAGAAGGGAGACGCATCATGAAGGTTATTCTTCTCGATGAGATCAAGGGCAAGGGCGGCGAGGGTGACGTCGTAGAGGTCGCTCAGGGTTACGCTGAGAACTTCCTGTTCCCCAAGAAGCTCGCTGTTGCCGCCACCAAGGGCAACCTCAAGCAGCTTGACGAGCGTCGCAACAACATCGCCAAGCGCGAGGCCGTCCGTCTGGCTACCGCCAACGAGACCAAGGCTGCCTTCGAGGGCAAGACGGTCACCGTTGACGTCAAGGTCGGCGACGAGGGCATCCTCTTTGGCTCCGTTACCGCCGCTATGATCGCTGACGCCATCAAGGCTCAGCTCGGTATGGACATCGACCGCAAGCGCGTCGAGCTCGGTAAGCCCATCAAGGTTGCCGGTGCCCACACCGTTGCCATCTCGCTGTACCGCGAGATCAAGGCCGAGGTTGTCGTTCTCGTTGGCGTTACCGCCGAGGAGCTCGCTGCCGAGGCTGAGGCTGAGGAGACCGCTGAGGTCGCCGAGGCCGAGACCGCCGAGGTCGAGACTGAGGCTGCTGCCGAGTAGCATTTGCTGCAACGCAACAATCTTGTTCTAAGAAGGGCGCTCTGGGAGACCAGGGCGCCCTTTTGTTTTCTACGCTCAGCGAGCGTCATGGCAGGCGTTGCGTCGAAGTCCTATACACGGGACCGTTCATCCGTTTCGTTCGGTGATGATTGCCGGGGCGCGGCCCGTTTTGGGACTGTGGCTGATACTATGGATGCTCGCAAGCGATATGAATGAGGATGCTCATGGCATATGACGAAAGGGAGACGGGGCTGACGGTTGAGGACCGCGGTTCCAAGTTGGGTCTTCCTCAAAACCAAGATGCAGAGGCCAATGTACTGGCCGCCATGCTGCTGTCGCCCGAGGTGGTCGAGGAGGCCCAGGTCGAGCTGCAGCCCGATGACTTCTACCGGCCCATTCATAAGACCATCTACACCGCGATGGTCGATATGTACAACAGCCGCATTCCCATCGACTCTATCTCGCTGATCGATTACCTGCGCAGTATCAACAAGCTTGATGCCGTGGGCGGCGAGGCCTACATTTTGGAGCTGATGGGTCAGACCCTGTCGCTCGTGAACTGGCAGCACCATGCCGCCATCGTCCGTCGCGACTCGATGCTGCGCGAGCTGATCGGTGCCACCAACGAGATCAACGCGCTGGCCTATAACGCCCCCACCGACACCAAGGAGGTCGTGGAGCTGGCCGAGAGCAAGCTGCTCAAGGTCACGGCGCGCGAGGTCAAGTCGAGCTATAAGACACTGACCGAGTTTATGGTCGAGGCCTATAACGAGGCCGAGGAAGTGTGTAAGGCCGGTGGACAGGCCGCGGGCGTGCCCACCGGCTTCCCGTCGCTCGACCGCATGCTTATGGGTTTCCGCGAGGGCCAGCTCATCATTATCGGCGCCCGCCCTGCCGTGGGTAAGACGTCGTTCGCTCTGAACTTGGCGCTGAATGCCGCCGCTGCGGGCTATACCGTCGGCTTCTTTTCGTTGGAGATGTCGGGCAAGGAAATTGCCCAGCGCCTGATTTGCGCCTACGCCATGATTTCAATCAGCGACTTCCGTACGGGCCGCATTAGTCCCGAACAGTGGGCCAATATCAACGAGGCCACGCAGACCTTGTCTAAGCTCGACATCCTGATTGACGATACGCCAGGCACCACGGTGACCGAGATTCGCGCCAAGAGCCGCCGCATGCTCCACAACAAGGAGAAGGCCATCATTATCCTGGACTACCTGCAGCTGGTGAGTCCTCCGCCGGGACGTCGCTCCGAGAGCCGTACCGTCGAGGTCTCCGAGATGTCGCGTGGTTTAAAGATCATGGCCAAGGAGCTCAAGATTCCTTTGATCGCGCTGTCGCAGCTGTCGCGTCAGGTCGAGTCCCGTACCGGCAAGCGCCCGCAGCTGTCCGACCTGCGTGAATCGGGCTCCATCGAGCAGGACGCCGACATCGTTATGTTCTTGGACCGCTCCGCCGATGAGGCCGAGGCCTCGCGTGACGATCGACCCGACGAGGGCGTTACGCGCATCGTCGTGGCCAAGAACCGTTCGGGCCCGATCGGTGACGTCGACCTGATGTTCCTGCCGGCATCCACCAAGTTCTATGAGCTTGATGGGGCGCATACCGAGGAGTAGGACAGGCGCCCGTTGCACGGGTATACTGGGAATGTTTTGTGCTTCTGCGTGCCAGTGTGGCGCGTAGACAGTCCATGAATGTAAGGAGTAAACATGCCGTCAACCGTTTTGGTCGGTGCCCAGTGGGGCGATGAGGGCAAGGGTAAGATCTGCGACCTGGTCGCCGGCGACTTCGATGCCGTCGTGCGCTATTCGGGCGGTAATAACGCCGGCCACACCATCGTCGTCAACGGCAAGAAGTACGGCCTGCACCAGGTGCCCTCCGGCATCATGTATTCCGACCATATGTCGGTGATCGGTAACGGCTGCGTCGTCAACCCCAAGGTTGTCCTTGAGGAGATCGACATGTTCGAGGCCGACGGTATCACCACCAAGAACCTCAAGATCAGTGGCAACGCGCACATCATCATGCCGTACCACATCGATCTGGATGGTGCTTTTGAGCAGAAGCTCGGCAAGAAGAACATTGGTACCACCAAGCGCGGCATCGGTCCGTGCTACCAGGACAAGATGGCCCGCATCGGCCTGCGCATGCAGGACATGCTGGACGAGGCGCTGTTCCGCGACAAGCTGGAGACCGCTCTTGCCCGCGTAAATCCCGAGCTCGAGCTCATCTACCACCTGCCCACCTACACCGTGGACCAGATCTGCGACGAGTACCTGCCCATGGCCGAGCGCCTGCGCCCCTACATCACCGAGACGAGCCTGCTGCTCAACAACATGATTGACGAGGGCAAGGACCTGCTGTTCGAGGGCGCCCAGGCAACGCTGCTCGACATTGACCACGGCACCTATCCGTACGTGACGTCTTCCAACTGCACCGCCGGCGGCGCCATCACCGGCTCCGGCGTCGGTATGAAGAATGTCGACCGCGTGCTGGGCGTCATGAAGGCCTATATCACCCGCGTCGGTTCGGGCCCCATGCCCACCGAGCTTTCCTATGAGTCCGAGGCCGGCCATACGCTGACCGAGGAGGGCTATGAGTATGGCGTGACCACCGGCCGTCGCCGTCGCTGCGGTTGGTTCGATGGCCCCATCGCCAACTACGCCTCGCGTGTCAACGGCCTCACCGATATCGCCATGACCAAGCTCGACGTGCTTTCGGCCTTCGATACCATCAAGGTGTGCGTTGCCTACGACGTCGACGGCGAGCGTTACACGAGTGTGCCCGAGCATCAGGTGCGCTTTGAGCATGCCAAGCCCATCTACGAGGAGCTCCCGGGCTGGAAGTGCGACATCACCGGTTGCCGCAGCTTTGAGGAGCTGCCGCAGGAGGCTCAGGACTACGTGGCATTTATCGAGGATCTGGCACACACCCGCGTGACGTTCATTGGCGTCGGCGCCGGTCGCGAGCAGATCATCAACCGATTCTGGAAGTAATCGGCACTATTCGGTTACTGCGATATACCCCTTTGCAGCCCGGACGGGCGGCCGAGGGGTATATTTGCTTGCAAAGGGCTCGCGCGGAGCGGGCCGTTCATCCATAGAGGAGGCACCCTTGAAGGCGGACACTCAAACCATCGACATCCTGTTGTTGGGCAGCGGCGGCCGCGAGCATGCTCTGGCAGCAAAGCTCGCAGCATCACCGCGCGCCGGCAAGCTCTACATTGCGCCGGGTAACGGCGGCACCGCGAGCTGCGGCGAGAACGTGGTTCTCGACGATTGCGATCCTGCGGCCGTGGCGGCGTTTGCCCAGAGCCACGGATGCGGACTCGTGGTGATTGGCCCCGAGGCTCCGCTCGTGGTGGGCGTTGCCGACGCCGTGCGTGCGGCGGACATTCCCTGCTTTGGCCCGGGTGCCGAGGGCGCTCAGATGGAGGGCTCCAAGCTTTTTTCCAAGCAACTCATGGAGCGTGCCGGCATTCCGACGGCCGCCTACGGCTCGTTTACTGACGAGGCTTCGGCTCTTGCCTATGTGCGCGAGCAGGGCGCCCCACTGGTCGTGAAGGCTGACGGCCTGGCTGCAGGCAAGGGCGTTATCGTGGCGACCGAGCTCGAGCAGGCCGAGGAGGCCGTGCGCGAGTGCTTTGGCGGCACCTTTGGCGATGCCGGCAATACCGTGGTCATCGAGGAGATGCTGACCGGCCCCGAGTGCTCGCTGCTGGCCTTTACCGACGGCAAGACCGTGCGTCCTATGGCCACTTCGCAGGACCACAAGCGTGCACTCGAGGGCGACCTTGGCCCCAACACCGGTGGCATGGGCGTCTACAGCCCGGTGCCCATCGTGACCGACGAGGAGCACGCCACGATGGTGAAGGTCATGGAGCAGACCGTGGCCGAGCTTGCTGCCGAGGGCATCGACTACCGCGGCTGCCTGTATGGCGGCTTTATGCTCACCCCCGCCGGCCCCAAGGTGCTGGAGTTCAACGCCCGCTTTGGCGACCCCGAGACGCAGGTCGTGCTGCCGCGCCTCAAGAACGACCTGGTCGAGGTTATGCTCGCCTGCGCCAACTGCGAGCTCGATCAGATTGAGCTCGATTGGCGTGACGAGTGGGCCGTGGCTGTTGTCCTGACGAGCGCGGGCTACCCCGGCAGCTACGAGAAGGGCAAAGTCATCACCGGCATCGCCGACGCCGAGGCTATGGAGAACGTGACCGTGTACCATGCCGGCACCGCCGTGGTGGACGGTCAACTCGTGACCAACGGCGGCCGTGTGCTTGCCGTGACCGCGCTGGGCGATACGTTTGAGAACGCCCGCAACCTTGCCTACGAGGCCTGTGAAAAGATTGATTTTGAGGGCAAGACCTTGCGTCATGACATCGGTCTGCGCGCGCTGCGTGGCCGCGACGCCTGGGATGCCTAAAGTCCGAGAGGGATGAGACGGATGGACGAGAAGAACGAAGAGCTCGTGGATGCGCAAATCGTCGAAGAGGACAGCCGCATGTATGGGCATGCCGAGGGCGAGCCTGGTGGCGAGGTCGCTGACGAGCCGGCGCTGGTGCTGGGCGACGACGACCCGCACGATGCCGAGCTGCACGAGAAGATTCTTTCGGAGGAGTGCGCCTGGAAGGGCAAGATTCTCGACGTCCACCGTCTTGAGGTTGAACTGCCCAACGGTCGCCGTAGCGCCCGCGATATCGTTCGCCATCCGGGTGCGGCGGCCGTTGTGGCACTGACCGAGCGCGGCAAGATCGTACTGGTGCGTCAGTACCGCACCGCCATCGACCGCGTGACGGTCGAGATTCCCGCCGGCAAGCTCGATCCAGGCGAGGACCCGCTCGATTGCGCCAAGCGCGAGCTGCATGAGGAGACGGGCTTTAGGGCCGGTCGCATTCGCTTTTTGACGTCGATCGTCACGTCCTGCGGCTTCTGCGACGAGATCATTCACATCTACCTGGCCACCAAGCTCGAGTTCGACGCACCCAACCCCGATGATGACGAGTTCGTCAACGTGGATCTGGTGCCGCTGCACGAGCTGATCGACGCCGTGCTCGACGGTAAGATCGAAGATGCCAAGACCGTCGTGGGCGCCTTGGCCTGCGATAGCATCGCGCACCGCTTGGGCGGAGCCGATCTTTAACGAGTGGGGATAGCCCTGGGACAAGTAGTACTGATTGCTTTGTCCCAGGGCCTTACATTGCTGATATTTCTTTGAGGATCACATGCTGAAGAGGTTTCTTTCGTATTACGAGCCCCAGATGGGGCTTTTTGTTGCCGATACTGTTTGCGCCCTGGTGCTTGCCGCCATCGACCTGGCGTTTCCTATTATTCTGCGCAATCTGACTGGTGGGCTCTTTACCCAGGGTCAGGCTGCTATTATGCAGGCGCTCGGTATGATCGCGGTTGGCCTGGTGCTGATGTATGCCATCCGTTGCGCCTGTCGCTACTTTGTGAGTTACTGGGGCCACGTGATGGGCGCGCGCATGGAGTCCAAGATGCGCGAGGACCTGTTCGATCAGTACGAGCGCTTTAGCTTTGCGTACTTCGATCGCAACAGCTCGGGTGACATGATGAGCCGCGTGGTCAACGACCTGTTCGATATCTGCGAGGCGGCACACCACGTGCCCGAGTGGATTATCATCTGCGGCATCGAGATCGTCGGCTCGTTTGTGATCCTCTTTGCTATTGCCCCGGTGCTGGCGCTTGCTATGGCCGTGGTGACGGCGGTGTTTGCGGCCATCATGTTTTGGCAGAACATGCGCATGCGCGAGGTCTTTAGCGACAACCGCAAAAAGATCAGCGGTATTAATGCTCAGCTGCAGGATTCGCTGGCCGGCATGCGCGTGGTCAAGAGTTTTGCGAACGAGGAGGCTGAACGCTCCAAGTTCCGCGCCTCCAACGACCGCTATCTTTCGTCCAAAGAGAATATGTATCACGCCATGGGCGTCTACACAGCGACGTATGGCCTGCTCTCGGGCGTGTTGTACGTGATCGTGGTGCTGCTGGGTGGTTGGCTGGTGGCGCAAGGCCAACTGCAGGCGGTCGATATGGCGACCTTCGCGCTCTACATTTCACTGTTCTGCACGCCGCTCGAGACGCTCGTCAATTCGGCCGAAACGTATCAGAAGGCCATCGCCGGCTTTAAGCGTATGGACGAGGTGCTTTCGACCGCCCCGGATATCCAGGATAAGCCGGATGCCGCGGACCTGCAGGTGACGGCTGGCGCGGTTGAATATCGCGACGTGTGCTTTAGCTACGAGGATGTTGAGTTGGGCGAGGGCGGCGCCGACGGACGCCCTGTTATCGACCATATGAATCTGTCCATCAAGCCCGGGCAGACCATTGCCCTGGTTGGCCCCTCGGGCGGTGGCAAGTCCACAACGTGTTCGCTGCTGCCGCGCTTTTATGACGTGGCGGACGGATCCATCAGCATCGACGGGCAGGACGTGCGCGACGTGACGCAACAGAGTTTGCGCCGTGCTATTGGCCTGGTGCAACAGGATGTTTATTTGTTTGACGGTACGATTGGCGAGAACATCGCCTACGGCAAGCCAGGCGCCACGGCAGAAGAGGTCGCCGAGGCCGCCCGCCGCGCCAATATCGATGCCTTCATTGAGTCCCTGCCGCAGGGCTACGACACGGTCGTGGGCGAGCGCGGCAGCCGTCTTTCGGGCGGTCAGAAGCAGCGCGTAGCCATTGCACGCGTGTTTCTCAAGAACCCCAAGATTCTGATCCTGGACGAGGCGACGAGCGCCTTGGATAACGAGAGCGAGGAGGCGGTGCAGGAGTCGCTCGAGCGCCTGGCGCGCGGTCGCACCACGATCATCATCGCCCACCGTCTCTCGACCATTAAGCATGCCGACGAGATTGCGACCGTCGAGCATGGTCGCGTTGTGGAACGTGGTACGCACGAGCAGCTTCTCGCCCGTGGCGGCACCTATGCCCGTTACTATCGAATGCAGTTCGAAGGTGCGCGTGCGCACGAGCTCGACTGATTGATATGACAGGAAGTTTATGGCTGACAAGAACCCTTTGACTCCGGAAGAAGTGACGGAGTTATTCTCCGAAATCGATGCATCCGGCGTCTTGGATCCTACGCTCGCCAAAAAGCGTACCGAGCGCATGCGCGAGAAAGAGGCTGCCGTCAAGCGCGGCGACAAGGCGACGCTGGCGCGGCTGCGCAGCGAGGATCGCGCGAGCCAGGCAAAACATATCGACCCGCTGTCCGAGGACGATCCTTCGGGCTCGCAGGTGAGCCATACCATTACGAAGACTGCCATGGTCGTGGTTATCGGCATCTTGGTGCTGATCGTGGGCATGCAGATTGGCTACGGCGTGATGCG
>CAJKQY010000070.1:0-9898 GCA_905202145.1 uncultured Collinsella sp. | reverse complement strand
GTGCCCATGATTATCCTGACCATCGACCCCTGCATTAGCTGCACGGAAAGGTAGGTGCGGCATGAGTTTGCTGACATTTGCCAAGACGGCCTTGGGTTCTATGGTCAAGCAGCCGGTAACGGTGTGCTATCCGCAGGAGAAGCTCGCGGCGCCCGAGCGCCTGCGCGGGCACATCGTTAACGACATGGACGTGTGCATCTGCTGCGGCATGTGCGCGCGCCGCTGCCCGGCGGGCGCGCTTGCGGTCGATCGCAAGGGCGGAACGTGGTCAATCGATCCGTATGCTTGTGTGGTGTGCGGCGAGTGCATCGAGAGCTGCCCCAAACACTGCCTGAGCATGGACACCGACCGTACTCCGGTTGCGGCGGATAAGACTCCCACGGTAGAAACCAAGCCGGAATAGCGCTGGAATAGGGCCGGTGGGGCAAAAATGCCCCCACCGGCCCCGCGCTTGAACGCGCGGTTGGGCCGCCACGAACAAAACTATGCCGGATTACGGGGCTGGATAGCGAACCTCCGACCATACAGAAAATCGCAAAAACAAACCAGCAGGTAGATTGCTTGCCGTTTTTCAAAAATGAAGGTATGGATGAGGGCCTCGACTTTAGCCCCGTAATCCGGCATAGTTTTGAAATGACACCATATCCGTAACAGCCCTTGATCTCCCGTGGACAGAGGGAAACGGATCATTTTTGCCTCGCGAGGGCCGCCGCGTGAGCCGTCTGCCACGAAATGGGTCTATCTACTACGTTTAGGCGGCAGTCCTCGACCACGGCAAGTAATGCGAAATGAAAGCCGCAGGTAGAACGCCTGCGGTTTTTCATGAAACGCGGTTATGGTCGGAGGTACCGGACTAAACATAGTAGATAGGCCAGTTTCGTGGCGAGCACCACCAATAGATCCCCCGGGGACGGAGGAAAACGGGTTCTTTTGCCCCGTCCATCTTGAGTCGCACCCGTTTTCCTGCGAAAACGCTCGTGTCTCAACTTTGGTGAGACATTTGTCTCACGCCTAAAAATGAATCTGGAACGTGTGTCACCTGCCCTAATTGTGTCTCATTTCGTAACTTTAGGCTGATGCAAGGTCTGAGCCTGCGAGAAGGGAGACGCGATGAGTAAGTACACGAGGGGTCTCTTGGCGGTGATGCTGGCCGTAGTGCTGGTGTTGCCGGCTGCAGCATTTGCCATGCTGCCCGAGGCCAACGCCAGGTCCAGTACCGGAATGGACGGACCGGCCATGACCGGAAAAACGGTCGTCGACCCCGATACCAGCAACTACTGGAAGTTCTGGGCCGGCGGCTATGACGGCAAGGAAGTAACAACTCAAAACGTCGGCCGAATCTGGACCGACAAGACGGTCAAGGAAACCGCGGCAAACGAAGAGTCGGATTTCCTGACCACGCTGTCTGCTATCTCTTCGACATCCGATACGACGGTCTCCGGCAAGCCGCTCGACATCGTGCTGGTGCTGGACGCTTCTGGCTCGATGAGTGATCCCATGGTTAAGGGCGACCGTACAAAGCGCATCGATGCGCTGAAGACGGCCGCCAATCGCTTTATTGACACCATCGCCACGCAAAACCAAAGCATCACAGATGAACCCAAACAGCATCAGGTTGCCATCGTTAAGTTTGCAGGCGATAAGACTACTGAGGTTGGCAACAAAAAATATCGCGATAGTTGGGGGGACACCTACAACTACTCGCAGACCATGAAGAATCTGACGCCCTGCAAGGACAAAGGTGCGGAGAGCCTAAAGAGCACGGTCAACTCTATCAGTCCTGACGGTTCCACGCGCGCCGACTATGGCTTGGAGCTGGCTGATGAGCAATTTTCGTTTGGTCGCGCCGACGCCAAGAAGATCGTCGTCTTCTTCACTGATGGTTCACCTACGAGTTCTAGTGGATTCCAAGCAAGTGTTGCCAATAGCGCCATTAATAGTGCCAAGAGTCTCAAGAATAAAGGTGCCGACATTTATACGATCGGCATCTTTGACGGTGCAAATCCCAGTGCCGACCTCACGGCTGATGGCACAAGCAAAGAGAATAAGTTCATGCATGCCGTGTCGAGCAACTATCCTGCCGCCTCATCCAGCATTTCTTTCTGGGGCGAATGGACCATCAACTTTGGTGCGCGCGCAGAAAACGCCAATTACTACAAGTCGGCAACCAGCGCCGCCGAGCTCGAGGAAATCTTCAAAGATATCTCCGGAAGCATTATCCAGGCTGGCTACCCAACCAAAACTCAGAGTGGATATGGCGAGCATAAGTCTGGCTACATTACGTTTACCGATGAGCTGGGCGACTTTATGCAGGTCGACGACTTTACGTCCGTCGTGTATGGCGGCGAGACGTTTGAAAAACCGTCAAAGAAGTCCGAGGGTAACGTCGACACCTACACATTTTCTGGTGCCGCTGCGAACCTGGTCATCACCGTTCAGCATGCCGAAGAGGGCAAGCCTCAGACCGGCGATATCGTAACGGTTAAGATTCCTGCGTCACTGATTCCGCTGCGCCACTTTAAGATCACCGACGGCGTGCTTACGGTCGACAATACTGAGCCCATTCAGGTGAACTACACCTCAAGCGTTAAGAAAGAAGCGCTCGATAACCTGTTTACGCCCAAGAACGTAAAGGGGCTCGAGGACTACATCAAGAGCAGCAATACGACCACCGCGGAGAACGGTTCCAAGACCGTTAACTTCTACGCGAACAAGTGGAACGCTGGCGCGCTGGGCGATACGATCGCGAACTTTGAGCCTGCCGACACCAACCGCTATTACTATTTCCAGAAGCAGACTCCCATTTACACGGATAAGAGCTGCACAACGCCTGTGACGGGCTCGCTGGCTGCCGAGGACATCTATTACTACAAGGATGAGTTCGAGGCGCTGGGCGCAGACAGTAAGGCCGAATCCCGTATTGCCGTTATTGAGTTTACCGGCGGAGACGCCGCGAGCTTTGAGAGCGCCATCGTGCCCGACGCGAGCGGAAACCTGTCGTTTAGCAAGGGAACCGCGCGCCTGGCCTTTATTGACGAGCTCCACACCACCAAGGAGCGCGTGGGCGGTAACCCCACCGGCACTGCGGCCGACGTGCTCAATCCCAAGTGGAACAACACATCTGCCAAGTCGAACGCCACGGAGGTTGACGTTCACCTGGGCAACAACGGCAAGATCAGCTTTAACGTGACGCCAACAACGGTGGATACCAAGGCCGGCTTTGGCCTGACCAAGGTGCTCGAGGGCCGCAGCTGGACGGATACCGATGAGTTTAAGTTTGAGCTCTCCGCGACGTCCGAGAATGACGCCCCGATGCCTGCATCCACGGACGCGACCGTGCACAAACCCGACCCGGACGGCAAGGGCAAGGCTGCCATTGACTTCGGCGAGATCACCTTCAACAAGCCGGGCGAGTACACCTATGAGGCCCGCGAGGTCAAGGGCGACGCCGGTGGCATCACCTACAGCGATAACGTTGCCACGTTCAAAGTGACCGTGACGGTTAAGGCCACGGGTGGGCTTAAGGCTGACGTTGAAAAGATTTCGGGCGAGACCGAGTTCAAGAACACCTATAGCGCCAAGACGGAAACCCCGCTGACTCTTGAGACAACCAAGACGCTCACGGGGCGCCCGATGGCCGATGACGAATTTAAGTTTGCGCTGAGCTATGCGGGGCACGACGAGGTTCTGCTGGATGCAACCAACAAGGGTGACAAGGTTGAGTTCGGTCCGCTGACGTACACGACCGAGTCGCTTGCCAAGCTGGTCGAGGAAGACAAGGCGTCGTTTGACGCTAGCTCAGACAGACCCACGTGGACCATTCGCTACATTGCTGCCGAGCAGACCGGCAAGCTGCCTGCGGGCGTGAGCGCCACCGTGTCGGCAATTGACGCATGCGTAACCGTTGTCGACAACGGCGATGGTACCCTGACGGCGACGGCTGTCTACGGCGATGCCGGCAACGAGTTTGTGAACACCTACACTGCTGCGCCTGTCGAGGCATCGCTTGTGGGCAAGAAGAATCTGCAGGTTCCTGCTGGTCTGACCCCGGCTGACATTGCCGGCAAGTTCACCTTTACCGTGACCGGTGAAGAGGGCGCACCCATGCCCGCGAACGCGAGCGTGACCAATGATGCCAAGGGCAAGGTCGACTTTGGCAAGATTACCTTTACGCTCGACGACCTTAACAAGGCTCTGGGCGAGAAGCCCGAGAAGCGCGAGCACACCTTTACCTACACCGTGACCGAGTCCGGTAAGGTTGCTGGCGTGACCAACGACGCCAAGCTGTCGCGCGAGGTTTCCTTCACCGTGACCGATGACGGCAAGGGCAATCTGAGGGTGTCCCGCAAGTCGGATGGCAGGGCAGCCTTTACGTTCATCAATACCTATAGCGTGACGCCCAAGGATTCCAGCGTCACCGACAAGATCAAGGCGACCAAGTACCTGACCGGGCGCGACATGGCTGAGGGCGAATTCTCCTTCGAGCTCGTCGAGGGCGAGGGCAAGGACGCCAAGGTCGTTGCCACCGGCAAGAACGCCGCCGATGGCAAGATCACGATGAGCCCCATCGAGTACACCAAGGCCGGAACGCACACCTATACGCTGCGCGAGGTCAAGGGTAACGCCGGCGGTATCACCTACAGCGACGCCAAGTACACCGTCGAGACGACCATCACCGACAACGGCGACGGTACCCTCAAGGCCGAGCATGTCCTGAAGGACGTCGACGAGGCGAAGTTCACCAATTCCTACGAGCCTGGCTCCAAGGACTCCAGCGTCACCGACCTGATCAAGGCGACCAAGTCACTGGCCGGGCGCGACCTCAAGGCCGGCGAGTTCCGTTTCGAGCTCGTCGAGGGCAATAGCGTGGTCTCCACCGGCACCAACAATGCCGACGGCAAGATCGTGATGGACCCCGTCACCTACACCGCGGCTGGCGAGCACACCTACACGCTGCGCGAGACCAAGGCCGGTACCACCGAAAACGGCATTACTTACAGCACCGCTGAGTACACTATTGTGACCATCGTCAAGGACAACGGCGACGGCACCCTCAGCGTGGAGCACAAGCTGCAAAACGACGAGAAGGCGATCTTTGAGAACGCCTATAACGTGACGCCCAAGGATTCCAGCGTCACCGACAAGATCAAGGCGACCAAGGTCCTGACCGGGCGCGATCTCAAGGAAGGCGAGTTCTCCTTCGAGCTCGTCGAGGGCAACGAGGTCGTCGCTAGGGGCAAGAACGCCGCCGACGGCAAGATCACGATGAGCGAGATCACCTACAATGAGCCCGGCAAGCACACCTACACACTGCGCGAGGTCCCGGGCGACGCCGGCAACGGCATCACCTACGACGGCAAGACCTACACCATCGAGACCGTCGTCAAGGACAACGGCGACGGCACGCTCAAGGCCGAGCATGTCCTGAAGGGTGCCGACGAGGCGAAGTTCAACAACGGCTACAAGCCGAATCCTGACGAGTTCAGCGTCACCGACGAGATCAAGGTCACCAAGGTCCTGACCGGCCGCGACATGACTGAGGGCGAGTTCTCCTTCGAGCTCGTCGAGGGCGAGGGCAAGGACGCCAAGGTCGTCGCCACCGGCAAGAACGCCGCCGATGGCAAGATCACGATGAGCGCCGTGAAGTACGATAAGGCCGGAACGCACACCTACACGCTGCGCGAGGTCAACGGCGGAACCACCAGCAAGGGCATCACGTACAGTGACGCCAAGTACACCATCGAGACCACCATCACCGACAACGGCGACGGCACCCTCAAGGCCGAGCACGTCCTGAAGGGCACCGAGCCCGCCGAGTTCAAGAACTCCTACAGCGTGACCCCGCTCGACGCAGAGCTCGACTTTGACCTGAGCAAGGCTATCGACGGCCGCGACTGGACGGATGCCGACAAGTTCAGCTTTACCATTACCGCCCCCGAGGGCACCCCGCTGCCCGACCCTGCAACCGTGACCGTGAGTAAGAAGAGCGTGGACGACAACGGTGTCGCCGCCATCAAGTTCGGCAAGATCCACTACACGGCTGCCGGAACCTATAAGTACGAGATCCGCGAGAACGCGGGCAACGCGGCAGGCATGGCGTACGACGCCCGTGTCGCGACCGCCGAAGTGACCGTGACTGAAGACGGCGAGGGCAACCTGACCGCCAACGTCACCAAGAAGGAAAGCGGCCGCTTCACCAACACGTACCGCTCTGAGCTCGATTACGCCGCGGCCGGCGGCCTCAAGCTCAGCAAGACCCTCTCCGGACGTCCCATGACCGAGGGTCAGTTCACCTTTACCGTGACGCCTGCCGACGAGGCTTCGGCCATCGCGCTCGGCCTGCACGAGGGCGCCAACGTGTACAAGTCCCCTGCGACGGCAGAGGCGACGGTCGGCCTGATCGACATTCTGGCAGGCCATGAGGTCAAGTTTACGCAGGCTGACGCCGGTAAGACCTTTACGTACACCGTGGCCGAGAAGAACGACGGCCAGCCCGGTTACACCTACGACGACGCTGCCCGCACCGTGACGATCGCTATTGCCGATGACGGCGCCGGTACGCTTACTGCCACCACGACCGTTACTGGCAACCCCGACAAGGGCACGCTGGTGACCGAGTACAAGACTGGTGCCGCTACGGTCGAGAGCGCTGTGATTCCGTTCCGCAACAGCTATAGCGCCACGACCGACGCACCTGGTGGTGCCGCTGCCCAGGTCGTTGCCACCAAGACCCTGACCGGTCGTCCGATGGCCGACGGCGAGTTCTGGTTCGGCATTGCCTACGCAGGCGAGACGGAAGCAATCCAGGGCACTCCGGCTACCAACGTTAACGGTCAGGTGAGCTTTGGAACGCTGCATTACACGACCGAGATGCTCGCCGATCTGGTAAGCGCCAAGCGTGCCATCCGCACCGACACGGATGCCAAGCTTGCATGGACTATTAACTACACGGCCTTTGAGCTTACGAACTTGCTGGACGGCAAGGGCATTACCGCCACAACGCCGAGCTTTAGCTTTAAGGTCATTGTCGTCGACAACGGCGACGGTACCCTGACGGCAACGCCCAACTACGGTGACGCCGAGCCCGTGTTCGAGAACGTTTACGGCGCCGATGCCGTTGACGCCACGCTCGCCGGTACCAAGAAGCTCCAGGCTGCCGAGGGCCTGACCCCGGCCGACATCGCGGGCAAGTTCACCTTTACCGTGACCGCCGACGAGGCGGGCGCCCCGATGCCCGAGCGCGCGACCGCAACCAACGACGCGGCCGGCAACGTGGACTTTGGCAAGATCCACTTTACGCTCGAGGACCTCAACCGCGCCCTGGGCGTGACGACCGATGCTTCTGACGACGTGTCGAGCGACGCCGGGGCCAACGCCGACGAGGCCGAAGTTGACGCCGATGAGAACGTAGCCGAGGTCGATGGCGACGAGTCCGACGCCAACGACGAGTCCGAGTCCGCAGCCCCCACCGCTCCGCGCTCGCACACCTTTACCTACGCGGTGGCCGAGTCCGGTAGCGCCCCTGGCGTGACCAACGACGCCAACGCCACGCGCAGGGTTTCCTACACCGTGACTGACGACGGTGCCGGACATCTGCGTGTCGTGCGCAATGGCGACGACGGCGCGGCCTTCACGTTCACCAACACCTACAGCGTGACGCCCACCGATTCTTCCGTGACCGATCAGGTCAAGACGGTTAAGCGTCTGACCGGACGCGACCTTGCGGCTGGCGAGTTCACGTTTGAGCTGCTCGAGGACGGCGTGACTGTCGCTAGTGGCACCAACGACGCCAGCGGTAACGTTACGCTGAGCCCGATCCGCTACGAGGCGCCCGGCACGCACACGTACACGCTGCGCGAGGCTTGCCCCAACGCGCTCGGCCTGTACAAGGGCGTCACCTATGACGGCACGACCTACACCGTCGTGACCACCGTCTCCGACAATGGCGACGGCACGCTGGCTGCGACGCACAAGCTCGAGGGAACCACCGAGTCGGCTGGCTTTACCAACAAGTATCACGCCATGCCTACGCAGGTTTCCATCGGCGCCATCAAGGTGCTCGAGGGACGCGAGCTCAAGAAGGACGAGTTTAGCTTTAAGCTCGTTGGCGAGGACATCGAGTCCACCGTCACCAACGATGCCGACGGCAAGATCAACTTCGACAAGTTCGAGTACGACGAGCCTGGTACGTACGTCTACACCATCAGCGAGGTCAAGGGCGACGAGGCCGGTATGACCTACGACAAGTCCGTCTTTACCGCGACCGTCAACGTGGTCGACGACGGCGAGGGCAACCTCAAGGCGAATGTCGCCTTTGCCAAGGGCGATAAGAGCGTCGAGGGTATCGTGTTCAACAACACGTACAAGAAGCCCGAGACGCCCGTGCCGACGCCCGATCCCGGCACACCCAAGACCGTGACGAACATCGTCAAGACGGTCAAGGGTTTCCTGCCCACCACGGGTGACCAGCAGGCCGCTGCACTGCTCATGGCATTCGTCATCGCCATGGCCGGCGTCGGAGCCCTGGTCTGGGGTATCCGTAAGCGCTAGGCGCGCTGGCAGCGCCCGGGGCCAAAAGGCCCCGGGCGGCCGGCGGGGAGCCAGAACATAGCCCCCACCCCCGCCCCAAGCCGCCACGGAGGTATCTCCCTCCTCCGTGGCGGCGCTTTTGTGCGTAGGCGAGAAGGATTCGCCACGAAACCGGCCCATCTACTACATTTAGTCCCTTACCCCTAACCATGCCAAAAAACGCGAAAACAAAACCGCAGGTAGAACGCCTGTGGTTTTGTTCAAAACGAAGGTATGGTCAGGGGTATCGAATCAAACGTAGTAGATGGGCCGATTTCGTGGCGAGCGGTTCCGGCTGATCCCTTGGGGACGGAGGAAAACGGATCATTTTGGTCCCGCGAGGCTTGCGGAGGCGCCCGTGCAGGGCTGCCCGAACAAAACTATGCCGGTTTACTACGATGAATCCGAGATTCTTGACCACACCCGCATTTTTGCAAATATCGCAAGCGTTCTACCTGCGGTTTTGCAAGCGCGCAATTTGCTGTGGTCGGAGGCGGGCGATTCATCGTAGTAAACCGGCATAGTTTTGAAATGGCATTAAATCGGTAGCAGACATTTTACTCTGCCGGGGCGGTCGGTCTTCGGGCAACTACCCTCGCAGGTAGGCGATGGCGATTTGTGTGCGGTTGCGCAGGCCCATTTTGGCAAGGATTGAGCTGATGTGGTTGCGCACGGTGCCTTCGCCCATATAGGCGGTGGCAGCGATCTCCTTGTTGTCGAGACCACGGGCGATGAGCTCGGCGACTTCGAACTCGCGGTCGGTCAGGCTGGCAAAGGCTGCGGGCCTACGGGGCGTACCGGCTTCGGCGTCCGCTCCATCAAAGTCGACATCCTCGATCGCCTTGCCCTCGAGCACGCGTTTGCCATCCATGACCTGCGCCAACGCCGGTGGAATGGCGGCGACATCGGTCTTGATCAGGTAGCCGCGGGCGCCCAGCTTGAGCGCCGACACTATGTACTCGTCATCCGAGAATGTCGTCAGAAACACCACGCGCGCCGCAGGGTCGCGCTTAAGGATCTCGCGTGCCGCCGAAAGTCCGTCGCGTCCCGGCATCTGGATGTCGAGCAGCGCGATATCGGGTGCGTGCTCGGCGTAGAGCGCCACCGCGTCGTCGCCATTGGCGCCGGTGTCCACTACCTCGATTTGCGGCTGGGCGCCTAGGATAATCTTGAGCGAATCGACCACCAAGCGGTCGTCGTCGACAACGATGAGCCTCATCGGTCCTCATCTCCTTGCTGTTTGGGAACGGTGGCAAACACGCGCCAGCCGCCGGCGCCGGCACGCGGGCCGGCGGTGAAGGTGCCGCCAAGCGCCTCGATGCGCTCGCGC
>CAJKQY010000069.1:0-10199 GCA_905202145.1 uncultured Collinsella sp. | reverse complement strand
GCGGCTTCCACGGCCGTACGCTCGAGACCATTGCCGCCACCATGCAGGATTGGCTGCAGGACAGCTTCCGCCCACTGCCGGGTGGCTTTGTGGCCTGCACGCCCAACGATGTCGATGAACTGCGTGCGATCTTTAAGCAGCTGGGCAGTGAAATTTGCGCCGTGATGCTCGAGCCGATCCAAGGTGAGAGTGGCGTGCACCCCATGACCGAGGAGTTTATGGCGGCGGCGCGCGACCTGGCACACGAAGTGGGCGCCGTGCTTATCGCCGACGAGGTCCAGTGCGGCATCTTCCGCTCCGGCAAGCCGTTTGCATTCCAAACCTATGGCGTGGAGCCTGACATCATGAGCCTTGCCAAGGGCATTGCCGACGGCGTGCCCATGGGTGCCGTGGTGGCAAAGAAGGAAATCGCCGACGTCTTTAAGCCCGGCGATCATGGTTCGACCTTTGGCGGTAGCTGCCTGGCCATCACGGCGTGTGCCGCGACGCTCTCCGCGCTCGTGCGCGGCGATTATGCCGACCATGCTGCCAAGGTAGGCGCCTATATGGAGGCAAAGCTCGCTAAGCTGCCGCACGTGACCGAGGTGCGTGGCCGCGGCTTGATGCTCGGCTGTGATTTGGATGATGCTGCGGGCGATGCGCATGATATTGTTGCCCGCGCGCTGGCCGCCGGCGCCGTGATTAACGCTACTGGTGCCCACACGCTGCGTTTCCTGCCGCCGCTCGTGTGTGAGGAAGCCGACGTGGATGGTCTGATCGAGATTTTGTCGGACGTTTTGGCCTAATACAGCGCAATAGCTCAGTTAGGACCGGGTTCCGGACTGCGGACGTTGCCCTATGCGGCACGATTCAGCGGTCTGGACCCCGTTTTGTCTTAGATTTGCTAAGGCGGGGAGACCTGCTGGTCAAAAAACATCAAATATGAGTACTGTTACCGATTTGGTAGCAGCAATTTTGGACTAATAAGGCTAGATAGCAAGACGAAATGGCGATGAATACACGATTTTAATCTAACTGTTAGTCCTTATAATGGACACATGTTGCGTAACTTAAGCAAATGCTATCTTTTTATATGTTGTAAGCAAAGTAGCAGTACTCATTTTTGCCATTTTTTGACCACGGTCTTTGTGGCAGACGCGCTGATGGGTTCGCATCCCATGAAATGGGCCCGAAAAAGGAAAGGCCTCCATCGCTGGAGGCCTAACAATTCTGTGGTGGGCGATGAGGGATGTCGCGTGCGGCTGGCGCCGCCCGCTTTCGCTTCGTCGCTTCGCTCCTCGCGTGCTGCGCTGGAAAACGCTTCGCGTTTCCTCAGCTCCGCACCCTGTCGGGTTCGAATCCCATGCGCTGCGCCCAAAAAGGAAAGGCCTCCATCGCTGGAGGCCTAACAATTCAGTGGTGGGCGATGAGGGATTCGAACCCCCAGCCTTGTGCGTGTAAAGCACCTGCGCTAACCGTTGCGCCAATCGCCCGCAGGGATTGAGTATAGCGGAAACCCCGTGCTGTTCACCGCTAATTCATAACGAAACTTACGCGGCGACTTCGGCGCCCTTGTCCTCATCGATAAAGAAGCGCTTGTACCAGATGAGGAACGTCAGCGTGGTATAGATCTTGCGCTGGTTGAGCGCGCGACCCTCAAAGTGATCGTCAAGCAGTTTCATGAGTGCATCGGTGTCAAAGAAATCGGCAGCCCACGGTGCGGTGAAGTATTCCTTTACGTAGTCGTAGTACTTTTGCTCGCGCAGCCAGAACTTGACCGGTACGGGGAAGCCCACCTTCTTGCGCGTTGCCCACTCGTCGGGCAGCGTGCGGTTGGCGGCGTGACGCAGGACGAGCTTGCAGCCTTCTTCGTTAACACGGTAGTTGGCGGGAATGTGCTCGGCAAACTCCATGACCTTCTTGTCCAGGAACGGTACGCGAAGCTCCAGAGAATGCGCCATGCACATCTTATCGGCCTTGAGCAGAATGTCGCCCGGCAGCCACATGTTCATATCCAGATACTGTTTCTTGGAAAGCTCGCAGCAGTTGGGAACTTGCTTGTAGTACTCGGCGCACATCTCCGCGGCGTTCTTGCCGGTGTCATAAGCGGGCTTGAGCACCTCGTCGACCTCGGAGGGATCGAACACCTTTGCCTGACCCACATACCAGCGCTCGGGAACCTCGGCGCATTTCGTCAGGAAGTTGTGGCCCTTAAAGTAGGGGAGATGCTGAACGAGCGAGCCCAGGGCGCGACGTACGCCGAGCGGCACGCGCTTCTTAAAGGAGCGCATCTCGGGGGTGTCCTCGTACCACTCGTAGCCGGCAAACAGCTCGTCGGCACCCTCGCCCGAAAGGACGACGGTGACCTCCTCGGAAGCCATCTGCGCCAGATAGTACAGCGGCACGCTGGACAGGTTCGATTGCGGCTCGTCCATGTGATACTGGATATCGGGCAGTGCATCGAAGAACTCGTCGGCGGTAATCATCTTGCGGACGTTCTTGATGCCCAGCTTGTCGGAAAGCTCGGCGGCGTAGTTGGTCTCGTTGAAGTTCTTGTAATCGAAGCCGACAGAATACGTGGTGTCGGGCATGAGGCAGGCGGCAATGTAGCTGGAGTCAACGCCGCCAGAAAGGAACGAGCCCACCTTAACATCGGCGATACGGTGCGCGGCGACGCTTTCGTGCACGACCTTGTCGCACTCGTCCACATACTCCTCGAAGGTCTTGGAGTTGTCGTCGGTGAAGTCACAGCTCCAGTAACGCTTGATGTCCATGGTGTTGGTCGTCAGGTCATACGTAAAGCAATGCGCCGGGGCAAGCTTGAACACGCCCTTAAAGAAGGTCTCCTCCGTGGCGGGGAATTGCAGCGTCAAGTAGGGGCGTAGCGCGTCGTGGTTGACAGCCTTCTCAAACTTGGGATGGTCCAGGAAGCTCTTGATCTCGGAGCCAAACAGCAGCGAGCCATCGGATGCCTGGTAGTAATAAAACGGCTTGATACCAAAGATGTCGCGAGCGCCAAAGAGTTTGTTCTTGTTCTGGTCGTGGATCACGAACGCGTACATGCCGCGTAGGCGGTTGACCAGGTCCTCGCCCCACTCCTCGTAACCGTGTACCAGGACCTCGGTATCGGCGTTGCAGTGGAAGGCGTAGCCGGCTGCCTCCAGCTCGGCGCGAAGCTCCTGGAAGTTGTAGATCTCTCCGTTGAAGACAATCGTGACCTTGCCGTCGTCGCTCGACATGGGCTGAGCTCCAGCTTCGGAAAGATCGAGAATCGAAAGACGACGGAAGCCAAGGGCAACGTTGTCGACGATATGCTGGCCGCCCATATCGGGACCACGGTGGATGATACGATTCATCATGGCCGTGAGAACCAGCTCACTCTGTTCATCTGTACCGGTAAAACCGACAAAACCGCACATGCAAGATCCTTTCTGCTGACGGCTCAGGTGTACTGCCGCAAGGATCGCGGCAGCTGATGTCAAATAATCTTTACTATCATGCCAATCTTTTGTTTCGTGATAGGGCATAAGCGCCGAGCGAACCGAAAAAACCACGGCCCGATCTTCAGACGAAGCGGCGGGTCGTGGTTGTGAACGCTATGTTAAAGAACAGCATCCAGATTTCCCTGTTTTTACGCGGGGTGGACACTGTTGCCATTTATTAACCCACGGCACAGTCCATGCAATTTTTTAGAAGGCTGCAGTGCGCGCAAGGCCAGGTGGCATATTAGGATGGTTGATAATACAGAATGTTTCATCGTTTCTGCCGCGGGACGTCTTTTGCCCTTTAAGGCTGAATTTAGCGAGAGAGGTCTTTGTATGTCGAGTCCGACACAAGAGAAGCTAACTCTGATGCGCTATATAGAGTTGCTCGAGGAAGATGACCTTGTTGTTTCTAGGCCGAGCGCTTCGTGCGACCAGCGCATTGAGTTTGCGACTGACGACTCGCGTCAGGTGCGTCCGGGCACGTTGTTTGTCTGCAAGGGCCGTACGTTTAAGCGTGAGTACCTGCTTTCGGCAATCTCCGATGGCGCCGTGGCCTACGTTTCCGAGGTCGATTACGATGTTGATCTTCCCGCGGTGATTGTGAGCGATATTCGTCGCACGCTCGCCGTGGTGGCAGATGCCTTTTATGGGCACCCGTCGGGTAAGGTGAAGGTCTGCGCCTTTACAGGCACCAAGGGCAAGTCGACCTGTAGCTTTTATCTGCGCGGCATTCTCGCCAACGAGGCCAAGCTTACGGGCTGTCATCGACCCGCTCTTAATACGGGCATTGAGTTCGACGACGGCATCGAGACGGGCCCTTCCAAACTGACGACCCCCGAATCCTTCATGCTGCAGTCTCGCATCGCGCATGCTGCGGAGGCGGGTGCCCCGTGGCTGGTTATGGAGGCATCGAGCCAGGGCCTCAAATACGAGCGCACGGGCAAGATCGCCTTTGAAGTCGGCGCCTTTACCAATATCGGCGAGGATCACATTTCGCCGATTGAGCATCCCACGCTTGAGGATTACTTTGCCAGCAAGCTCAAGATTTTTTCGCAGAGCCGCTTTGCTGTGGTCAACCTCGATATGGACCACGTCGACCGCGTGCTCGAGGCGGCGTCCCGCTGCGAGCGCACGGTGACGTTCTCCCTGACCGACGAGCGTGCCGACGTGCTTGCGCTGGCGATTCGTAATGGTGACTGCGGCGTGGTGGCAACGGTGCGCACGCCCCGCTTTACGCGCGACATGGTGATTCCCACGCCGGTTAAATTCAATGTGTCCAACGCGCTTGCCGCTATTGCCTGCGCCGAGGCCCTGGACATTTCCGAAGAGGGTATCGTCCATGGGCTCGAGAACGTTTTTGTCCCCGGTCGTATGGAGCTCTACAGGTCGGAATCGGGCAAGATTTTGGGTGTCGTCGATTATGCCCATAACGGCATGAGCCTTGAGACGCTCCTGCGCGATCTGCGAGAGAACTATCCGGAGCGCGAACTCGCGGTGGTGTTTGGCGCCACCGGCGGCAAAGGCGTCGATCGCCGGACCACGATGGGTATCGCTGCCGGTAAGTACGCCGACCGCATCGTGATCACCGAAGACGACCCGGGCCCCGAGAACGTCGAGGACATCTGCGACGAGATCGCACGCAATGTCCGGGAGCAGGGCAACGACAACTGGCAGATTGTGCTCGACCGTTCCGCTGCCATCGAGACCGCCGTGCGCGAGACCGAGCGGCCCGCCGTGGTGATCGTGACGGGCAAGGGCGTTGACGACTACATGCTGCGCAAGAACGGACCCGAGCCTTGCGAGCGCGACGGTTCGATTCTCAAGCGCACCCTTGCGGCGTACGATGCCTAAGACCAGAAGCCCCTTCTACGTAAATGGAGTGACCATGTCCCACAATACCCTGCCGACCGTCGCTGAGCTTTCGGGCGAGATGCGCGAGCGTCTTGCCAAGGTTAAGTACGTCTTTACCGACCTCGATGCCACGATGCTCGCGCCCGGCTCGTGCGTGCTTCGCGACAACGACGGCAACCCCTCGACCAAGCTCGTCGAGGCTGTCGTGGCACTTGCCCGCGCCGGTATCCAGGTGGTCCCCACCTCGGGCCGCAACCGCACCATGATCCACGAGGATGCGCGCGTGCTCGGCCTCAACTCCTACATCGGCGAGATGGGCGGCCTGGTCATGTACGATCTCAAGGCCAACGATTGGGAGTATCTGACCGGCGATATGCCCTACGACCCCGCCTGCGGCCTCACGCCGCATCAGGTGATCGAGCAGACCGGCGTGTGCGAGAAGATTCTTGCCCGCTGGCCGCACAAGATCGAGTACCACAACGACATGTCGACTGGCTACAAGTACCGCGAGGTCACCGTCGGCATGCGCGGCGATGTGCCCGACGACGAGGTCCAGGCCATTCTTGACGAGGCCGGCTGCGGCCTGGTCTGGGCCTGCAACGGCCATCTGACCCATCTGTCCAAACCGACGACGCTCGAGCTCGAACGCGTCGAGGATGGCCGCGCGTTTAACATCAATCCCGCCGGTCTCAACAAGGGCGTTGCCATCGCACGTTTCTGCGAGCACCTGGGTATCGAGCGTGAGGAGACGCTGGCGCTCGGCGATTCCGAGTCCGACTTCTACATGGCTGACCACGTGGGCACGTTCTGCCTGGTCGAGAACGGTTTGACCAGCGCCGGCGCGCCCGAGTTCCTGGATACCTGCGATAACGCCTACGTCACGCACGGCAAGATTGTCGACGGCTGGGCGGCAACGGCCGAGCTGCTGGTCGCGGCCCGTTCGTAGTGCGGTCCTATCGCGCTGAGCCATATCTTTTCGAGAGAGAATCTGGTGAGGTCATGTCCGATATTGAGAATCTGGCAGGCGACACGCGCCCGATTGGCGTGTTCGATTCTGGTCTGGGCGGTCTGACGGTTGCACGCGCCATCGCAACGGCGTTGCCGCACGAGTCCGTCTACTACTTTGGCGACACCAAGCGCTGCCCCTACGGCACCCGCACCGAGGACGAGGTGCGCTCGTTTGCACTGCAGGCGGGCCGATGGCTGTCGAAGCACGACGTCAAGATCATGGTCATCGCCTGCAATACGGCGACCGCTGCGGCCTTGCGTTTGGCCCAGCAGGTGCTCGACGTCCCCGTCATCGGTGTGATCGCACCGGGCGCACGCGCGGCAATCAACAGCACCCGCACGCGCCGGGTGGGCGTGCTCGCCACCAACCTCACCATTCGCTCAGGTGCTTACACGCGTGCCATTCAGGACCTGGATGCCGGCGTCGACGTATACGGCTGCCCTGCCTCGAGTTTTGTCGAAGTCGTTGAGCACGAGCTCGCCTCGGGTGCGCATCTGCAAGAGCAGTGGCTCGAGAACGAGGACATCTTTGATACGCCTGCCGTACGCGCGCTGGTCGGTGCCACGGTTGAACCGCTGCGCGACCACGGCATCGATACCGTGGTGCTCGGCTGCACGCATTTTCCGCTGCTCGTGGGGCCTATTCGCCATGCACTGGGTCCCGGAGTGCGCGTGGTGAGCTCCGCCGAGGAGACCACGCGTGAGCTGACCGATATTCTCACGCGCCGCGAGCAGCTGGCGGGCGACGCAGCCGAGCCGCAGCATCGTTTTGCAACGACGGCCGATAACATTGCCGAGTTTGCGGTGGCGGGCAGCTTTATCTTTGGTCAGCCGCTCAAGAGCATCGAACATATCGATATCGATGAGCTGAAATAGATAAAAGGTCACCGACCAAAAGCTCACGTTCACCTTTTGCCGAAAGGATTTTTCCATGGAGTATATGCAGGCCAATCGCGCCAACGGCCGCGCCGCCGATGAGCTGCGCCCTGTCAAGCTCACCCGTGGCGTCATGAAGCATGCCCACGGCTCGTGCCTGGCTGAGTTCGGTGACACGCGCGTGCTGTGCGCCGCCACCATCGAGGAGGGCGTGCCGGGCTGGCGCAAGGGCGCCAAGGCCGGTTGGGTAACGGCGGAGTACGCCATGCTGCCGGCATCGACCGGCAAACGCTGCAAGCGCGAGCATGCCAACCGCAAGGGCCGCTCCATGGAGATCGAGCGCCTCATCGGCCGCAGCCTGCGTACCGTCGTCAACATGAAGGCGCTCGGCGAGTACACCGTCACCGTCGACTGCGACGTGATTCAGGCCGATGGCGGCACGCGAACGGCGAGCATTACCGGCGCCTGGGTGGCACTGCACGACGCCCTTGCCATGTGGGTCGAGGCGGGTAAGCTCGAGCGCATCCCGCTCACGGGCCAGGTCGCCGCGATTTCCATGGGCGTTGTCGACGGCAACACCCTGCTCGACCTGGATTATTCCGAGGACAGTCACGCCGAGGTCGACATGAACCTTGTCGCCACCGATACCGGTGAGATGATCGAGCTCCAGGGCACTGGCGAGCAGGCACCCTTCGACCGCAAGCGCCTCAATGCCCTGCTCGATTTGGGCGACAAGGGCATTGCCGAGCTCATCGAGCTCCAGCACCAAGCCCTCGCCTAACCTGCCAAAAAGGGACAGGTTTATTTTGGTAGGTTTTATCTGCGGAAACGCCGATAGATAGGGTTGATGCCACATGAAAGGGGAGACGCCGAAGGGCCAGTCCCTTTTACGTGACTTTACTATACAGACAAGGAGACCATTCATGGCGCTTGAGAAGATCGACATCGACACCCTCGACCCGGCGGCGACCATCGTCGTGGCAACGGGCAACGCCCATAAGCTCACCGAGATCGAGGCCATTTTGGGCAAGGTTATGCCCGAGGTTCGCTTTGTGGCGCTCGGCCAGCTGGGCGATTTTGAGGACCCCGAGGAAAACGGCACGACGTTTTTGGAGAACGCCATCATCAAGGCCCAGGCTGCGGTGGAGGAGACGGGCCTTATGGCCATTGCCGACGATTCGGGCCTGGTCGTCGACGCGCTGGACGGTGAGCCCGGTGTGTATAGCGCGCGCTACGCGGGCGTTCACGGCGACGATGCCGCCAACAATGCCAAGCTGCTCGTGAATCTGGAGGGCGTGGCCGACGAGGACCGCACTGCGCGCTTTATGAGCGTCGTCGCGCTCATCGACACGGACGGTTTGGTCACCTATGGTGAGGGCGCCTGCGAGGGCGTTATCGCACACGAGGGCCGCGGCGATCACGGCTTTGGCTACGACCCGCTGTTCCTGCCGGTCGACACGCCGGGCAAGACCATGGCCGAGCTGACGACGGACGAGAAGAACGCCATCAGCCATCGATTCCATGCGCTCGAGCACCTATCCGCCAAACTGACGGGCGAGGAGTAGGCCGTGCGTGCGGTGGTGCAGCGCGTGCTCAACGCCGGCGTGACGGTCGACGGCGAGTGCGTGGGCAAAATCGGGCGCGGCTATCTGGTACTACTGGGCGTTGGCCACGACGACACGCGCGCCGAGGCCGATAAGCTGTGGGGCAAGCTCCGGGGCTTGCGCATTAACGAGGACGAGAACGGCAAGACCAACCTGGCACTTGCCGATGTCGACGGCGAGGTTCTCGTGGTGTCGCAGTTCACGCTGTTCGCCGATTGCCGTCACGGCCGCCGTCCATCGTTTACGGATGCTGGCGCCCCCGATGTCGCCAACGAGCTCTACGAGTACTTCCTGACGCTCGTTCGCCAAGACGTCGAGCACGTAGCACATGGCATCTTCGGCGCCGACATGAAGGTCGACCTCGTCAACGACGGTCCATTCACCATCGTCTTGGACACCGATAGTCTGTAAGTAGTCAATTTGGGACCGGGCTTTTTTAGCTACTTGCGTATGGCCACAACAGGGTGCTATAGTATTAGAGTTTTGTCTATCTTAGGGGTATTATCCCCTTTTTGAATTGCACCTTCTGGAGGCCCTGTTCATGGAAGAGATGGAAGTCAATCACGTCGACGACATCCACGAGAAGCTGACCGATATGGTGGGCGATCGCGTTAAGGTGAAGGCTAACATGGGCCGCACCCGCGTCGTCGAGCGCATGGGCACCATCAAGAGCGTCCATCCGGCAGTCTTTATCGTCGAGGTCGACGAGCGCCGTGGCCGCAAGTCGCGTCAGTCCTACCAGTATATTGATGTTCTCACCGGTCAGGTCGAGCTGTTCGACCCCGAGAGCGGCGAGCACATTTTTACCCCGCTCGGCAATCAGCTCGAGGAGCACTAGCGGTGACCGATTGGTCCCTGACCCTTTCCGCGCCGGCAAAGATCAACCTCTATCTGGGGGTTCATACCGAGCGCGACGACCGCGGCTACCATAAGGTCGATTCCCTGATGGCGGCCGTCGGTCTTGTCGATACCGTGACGGTTACGCCGGCACAGGAGCTGACCGTCCAGACGATTCCGACATCCGATTTTCCCATGCAAAAGAATACGGCGTATCGTGCTGCGCTCGCTATGGTCGAGCATTATGGTCGTGAAGCCAACGTCTGCATCACGATCGAGAAGCGCATCCCGTTGTGTGCCGGCCTGGGCGGTCCTTCGACGGATGCCGCGGCGGTCATTGTCGCCTTGGCAGAGAGTTGGGGCATCGACCGTGCCGATCCCGCGCTGGACAACATCGCGCGCGGCATTGGCGCCGACGTTCCCTTCTTTTTGCATGCCAGCCCTGCATTTTACGTGGGTGGGGGAGACGTGCTGGCAACCGAGTACTCCGCGCTACCCGCGACACCCGTCGTGCTGGTCAAGCCGCGCGAGGCAAGCGTTTCAACAATTGAAGCCTATC
>CAJKQY010000068.1:0-10339 GCA_905202145.1 uncultured Collinsella sp. | reverse complement strand
ATGGCGCCGTTGACCTTGGCAAGCATGTGGTCGGCGGGAATCAGCGTGGGGTGCACGCGTACGTCGACGCCGGCGTCGGTGTTGCGGGCGATGCCGAGCAGCTTAATGGTGTAGCCGAGCTCGCGGGCCTGGGCGATGTCCTCGGCACCGATGGTACGGATACCCTGCTGGTACACATCATCGGTGGTAACGCGGGTGCCAAAGCCGATGGAAGCGAGGATCGCCGTCTTGCTGGCGGCATCGAAGCCGTCGACGTCGGCGGACGGGTCGGCCTCGGCATAGCCCTTGGCTTGTGCATCGGCGAGCACGTCGGCGTAATCGGCGCCCTCGGCGTCCATGCGCGACAGGATGTAGTTGGTGGTGCCGTTGAGGATGCCGGCGATGGTCAGGATCTTGTTGCCCACCAGATCGTGCTCAAGCGTGCTCACGATGGGGATGCCGCCGCCGCAGCTGGCCTCGCACTTAATCTGCACGCCGCACGCGCGTGCCTTCTCGGCGAGCGTCTCGACGTGACGGCCCAGCAGGGCCTTGTTAGCAGAGACGACGTGCTTGCCGTGCTCAAAGGCAGTGGTAAAGATCTCGGTTGCGGGATGCTCGCCGCCGATCAGCTCGACGACGATGTCGACGGCGGGGTCGGTGACGACGTCGTGCCAGTCACTCGTAAAGGCCTCGCGCTCAATGCCTGCCGCCTCGGCCTGCTCCCAAGCAAGCGCGCAGGCGCGGGTCAGCTTAAGGTCGATGCCGTAGGCTGCCAGGTACTCATCGTGGTGGCTCTTGATCAGACGGGCCACGCCGCCGCCGACGGTTCCCAGACCGATGAGGCCGACGTTCACGGTGCGCAGGGGTTCGCTCATAGATAGCTCCTTCGTGCATCTTATGGATGGATTAACCGCTTAAAGGTTGAGTGCATTCTAGCGTGAACCGAGGGCGCGTGCTCGCCAGGCAACAGGAGTCGCACAAAACGGCACCCCCGAAACGCTGCGGAAACATTGGAAACATGCTCACTACAAACGAACTTCCGTAACAAACTGTCAACGTTTGCACCATAAGGTTTGCCCTGTGCGACTGGGGCATGCAGGCGCTCGTCGGCGTTGAACGACGAAGGCCAAGTCGAAAAGCCCGCTACGGCCTATGTGATTCAGGATGGCAAGTACATCGCCGCCTAAGTGCATATAACGACACCGGTGGGGCCGTTTTATTCAGGGCAAGGACGCCTGTAACAGAACGGAAACATTACTTTCACACAATAAAGTGGCTAAACTGCATAAACCGACAGGAATACGCAGAATTATGGATAAATGGGCAAAACAAAAGAAAAGTTGAAATAATCGCCACTTTTCTCAACTAAAGCGTCTACTATTTTGCGAACGCCGAACACGGCGAAGGATGGCCTGTCGGGTAACCGAAACCCGACGAGATTTGAGAGGAGAGCCGCATGTCGAGCCTCACCGGTAAGTCATTGAACCCTGTTATGAATCGCAGGAGCGTTATCGCGAGCGCAGCAGGTCTGGGGGCGATGTCCATTCTAGCTGGCTGCTCCTCCAACGGCGGCGACAGCGGTTCCGCTTCGAGCGACGCTTCGTTTAAGATCGGCACCATCGGCCCGCTGACCGGCGCCAACGCGTCCTACGGCAAGTCCGTTACCCAGGGTGTCGAGCTTGGCTGCAAGGATTTCTCGACCAAGGAGCTGCCGCTTGCCAGCAAGGCCGAGGACGACCAGGCCGATGGCGAGAAGGCCGTCAACGCCTTCAACACCCTGCTCGACTGGGGCATGCAGGCCCTCGTCGGTCCGACCACCACGGGTGCGTCGGTTGCCGTTGCCGCAGAGTGCGGTAACGACCCCAAGACGTTCATGATCACCCCGTCCGCGTCCTCCGAGGACGTCACCGACGGCAAGGATTGCGTCTTCCAGGTTTGCTTCACCGACCCCAACCAGGGTGTCAACGCTGCCAAGTTCCTGGCGCAGAAGTATGCGGACGAGAAGTTCGTGCTGTTCTATAACTCCGGCGACGCCTATTCTTCGGGCATCGCAGATTCCTTTAAGGCCCAGGCCGCTGAGTCCAAGCTCGAGATTGTTGACGAGGAGACCTTTAAGGACGACTCCGCCACGAGCTTTACCAACCAGCTGACTAAGGCCAAGCAGGCCGGCGCCACCATGATCTTTGCGCCGATCTACTACACGCCGGCGTCCGTCCTGCTCAAGAACGCCAAGGACATGGGCTACGACGTCAAGATGATGGGCTGCGACGGCATGGACGGCATCCTGGGCGTTGAGGGCTTCGATACCTCTCTTGCCGAGGGTCTGCTGCTCATGACCCCGTTCTCCGCCGACGACGAGAAGAACGCCGACTTCGTTAACGCTTACAAGGATAAGTACGGCGATACCCCCGACCAGTTTGCCGCCGACGCCTACGACGGCGTGCACGCGGTGGCCGAGGCCGTCAAGGAGGCCGGTCTTGGTGTCGACGCCGACCCGACCGAGGCCGCCGAGAAGCTGTCCAAGGCTATGCTCAAGATTACCGTTGACGGTCTGACCGGCAAGCTCACCTGGAACGATAAGGGCCAGGTCCAGAAGGAGCCCACGGCTTACGTCATCACCGACGGCAAGTACGTACAGGCCTAATTGGCCGCCTTACATAGAGCGGTTTTGATCCCAAGCAGGGGAGGTTTTGGCCTTCCCTGCTTGCTTGGTATCTAGGGACGATGTAACGTCCCTGTTTCATACATCAACTGGAAACCTATTCGAAAGGGGGATGTGGAACATGACGGTCTTTATCCAATACCTGGTCAACGGCCTGTCCATGGGCAGCGTCTACGCCATCATCGCGTTGGGCTACACCATGGTCTACGGTATCGCCAAGATGCTGAACTTCGCTCACGGCGACGTCATCATGGTCGGTGCCTATGTCTCGTTCTGCGCCACGTCGTATCTCGGCCTCCCGGGCTGGGCATCTGTAGTTCTCTCTTGTGTGGCCTGTACCGTTCTCGGTGTTCTCATTGAGGGTCTGGCCTATAAGCCGCTGCGTCAGGCGGGTCCGCTGGCCGTTCTAATCACGGCTATCGGCGTGTCTTACTTCCTGCAGAACGCCGCGCAGCTTCTGTGGGGCGCCACGCCCAAGAACTTCACTTCGCTCGTTACCTTCCAGGTGCCGGAGTTCTTGGCCAAGTTCAACGTAAGCGCCGTCTCGCTCGTCACCATCGTCGCCTGCCTGGTTATCATGGCCGGCCTGATGTTCTTTACAGGTAAGACCAAGATGGGCAAAGCCATGCGTGCCGTGTCCGAGGACAAGGCCGCCGCTCAGCTCATGGGCATCAACGTCAACCGCACCATCTCGATGACGTTTGCCATCGGCTCCGCCCTTGCCGCCATCGCCGGTGTGCTTCTGTGCTCCTACTCGCCGGTGCTGCAGCCCACGACGGGTGCCATGCCTGGCATCAAGGCCTTCGACGCCGCCGTCTTCGGTGGCATCGGCTCCATCCCCGGCGCCTTTGTCGGTGGCATTCTTATCGGCATCATCGAGGCGATGGCGCAGGCCTACATTTCCACGAGCCTTGCCAACTCCATCGTCTTTGGTGTTTTGATCATCGTCCTGCTCGTCAAGCCTGCCGGCCTCTTGGGCAAGTACGTCCCCGAGAAGGTGTAGGTGAGCGTTATGAAGTTTCTTAAAGACAAGCAGACGCGTCACGACTTTGTCACGTACGCCATGTGCATCGTGGCCTTCGCCATCGTGTTCTTTATGCAGTCTAACCACATGATTCCTCGCATGATCGCCGGTCAGCTGGTTCCCATCACGGCCTATATCGTCATGGCCATTTCCCTCAACCTCGTCGTCGGCATCGCGGGCGACTTGTCGCTGGGCCACGCGGGCTTTATGAGCGTCGGCGCCTATACGGGAATCGTCACCGCCGTCGCGCTGGAGAGCGCCGTTCCGTCCGACCCGATGCGCCTGATCATCAGCATTGTGGTCGGCGCTATCGCCGCTGCCATCTTGGGCTTCTTGATTGGTATCCCGGTCCTGCGCCTGAGCGGCGACTATCTGGCCATCGTGACCCTGGCTTTTGGCGAGATCATCAAAGAGATCGTCACCTGCCTCATTGTGGGCGTCGACTCCCGCGGCCTGCACGTGATCTTTAACATCACGGGCAACTCTACGATCGACGACCTGCACCTGCTCGAGGACGGTACCGCCATCATCAAGGGCGCCCAGGGCGCCTCGGGCGTGTCGACGTACTCGACCTTCCTCGCCGGTGCCATCCTGGTCATGGTCGCACTCGTGATCGTGCTCAACCTGGTTCGCAGCCGTACCGGCCGTGCCATTATGGCCGTGCGCGATAACAAGATTGCAGCCGAGTCCGTAGGCATCTCCGTCACCGAGTACCGCATGATCGCCTTCGTGGTTTCCGCTGCCCTCGCCGGTGCTGCCGGAGCCCTCTTCGGCGGTAACTTCTCGCAGCTCTCTGCCACCAAGTTCGACTTCAACACGTCCATTCTCATCCTGGTGTTCGTGGTTCTGGGCGGTCTGGGCAATATGCGCGGCTCCGTCATCGCGGCGGCGCTGCTCACGGTGCTTCCCGAGCTGCTCCGTCAGTTCTCGGACTACCGCATGCTCATCTACGCCATCGTGCTGATCCTGGTCATGATCTTTACCAACAACCCGCAGCTCAAGGCGTTCTTCGGTCGCGTCAAGGACCGCTTTGCTTCCAAGAAGGAGGTGGCAGCCGATGCCCAGTAAGTTTGAGTTCAAGAAGGGCAAGATGGTCCCGTATCCTTCTGGCGCCATCGTTCCCGATCGTGACCTGGGCGAGCGCCCTGCACTCGAGTGCATCCACCTGGGCATTGAGTTCGGTGGCCTTAAGGCAGTCGACGACTTTAGCCTGACTATCGGCAAGACCGAGATCGCCGGTCTGATCGGTCCCAACGGTGCCGGTAAGACCACGGTCTTCAACCTGCTCACCAAGGTGTATCAGCCCACGCACGGCACCATCCTGCTCGACGGCGAGGATACCTCGGGCAAGTCGGTCTACCAGGTCAACCGCATGGGTATTGCCCGTACCTTCCAGAACATTCGCCTGTTCAACACCATGACGGTGGAGGATAACGTTAAGGTCGGTCTGCATAACCAGGAGCGTTACTCCGGCTTTGAGGGCGTGCTGCGCCTACCGACGTATTGGAAGCACGAGAAGGCCGCCCACGAGCGTGCCATGGAGCTGCTGTCCATCTTTGATATGGAGCATCTGGCAAACGAGCAGGCCGGCTCGCTGCCTTACGGCGCCCAGCGTCGTCTGGAGATCGTCCGCGCGCTTGCCACCAACCCCAAACTGCTGCTGCTCGACGAGCCTGCCGCCGGCATGAACCCGTCCGAGACCGCGGAACTCATGGAGAACATCGTTAAGATTCGCGACACCTTCGGCATTGCCATCATGCTTATCGAGCACGACATGTCGCTCGTCATGAATATTTGCGAGGGTATCTGCGTGCTCAACTTTGGTAAGGTCATCGCCAAGGGCACGGCCGAGGAAATCCAGAACAACGACGCCGTTATCGAGGCATATCTGGGCAAGCAGGATAAGGGGGAGAACTAAATGGCAGAGCCGATGCTTTCCGTCTACAACATCAACGTCTGGTACGGCGCCATCCACGCCATCAAGGACATCTCCTTTAACGTCAACGAGGGCGAGATCGTTGCTCTGATCGGTGCGAACGGTGCTGGTAAGTCCACAACGCTCAAGACCGTCTCGGGCCTGCTGCGTTCCAAGACCGGCTCCATCAAGTTTATGGGCGAGGACATTACTCATACGCCCGCCGATAAGCTGGTTGGTAAGGGCCTGGCTCAGGTCCCCGAGGGCCGTCGCGCCTTTTTGCAGATGACGGTCGAGGAGAACCTGGAGATGGGCGCCTATACACAGCCCAAGTCCACGGTGGCTCCGGGCCTGGAGCGCGTCTACGAGCAGTTCCCGCGCCTGAAGGAGCGCCGTCGCCAGGTCGCCGGCACCCTTTCGGGCGGTGAGCAGCAGATGCTCGTTATGGGCCGCGCCCTTATGAGCAACCCCAAGCTGCTCATGCTCGACGAGCCTTCCATGGGCCTGGCGCCGATTCTGATTGAGCAGATCTTCCAGATTGTCGAGGACCTGCACAAGGCCGGCACCACGGTGCTCCTGGTCGAGCAGAACGCGCAGATGGCGCTCTCGATTGCTACGCGCGGCTACGTGCTCGAGACCGGCAAGATCACCATGACCGGCACGGGCCAAGAGCTCCTGCACGACGATAACGTGCGTAAGGCATATCTCGGAGGCTAGGAGGTTCCGCCGTTCTACCGAACGGCGGACCAGTCGACGCTGCGCGGGCCGCATTTGGACAATCTGACGTTCAACTTCAAGGGCGCGACCAGAAGGTCTGCGCCCTTTCGTTTCACGTCACCCTGTCTCAAATGCGGCCCGCTCGCTGGCGCTGCCAAAACATCGGCGTTTTTGTTGTCGGGACGGCAGTTAGTAGTTGTTGGGTAGTCGTTGGGGACGTTCTTGAATGACTAGTCGTTTAAGAACGTCCCCAACGACTAGGTCGCTACCCTCTGCTCCCAAAATAGGGCCCCGTTCTGGATTGTTTCGGAACGGGGCCTTGGTGGTTGGGGCTATTGGGTTTTGTTCGCTAGTCTACCTTTTGTCCGCACGTGGGGCAGAACTGGGCTTCGGGTACGAGTGGGGTTCCGCAGTGACGGCAGAAGCGGGCGGGCTCGGCCGGAGCTGCCGGCGCCGTCGGCATCGCAGGTGCTGTGGGTGGAACGACGTTCTGCTGGGCGCGCTTCTGACGACGACGCTGCTTGCGCCGAGGCTTGGATACTGCGGCTGTCGCACCGTTCGTGGTCTTCGAGCGCTTCTTGCGGATGCAAAGGATAACGATCGCGCCACCGATGATGAGGACGATCGCCACGCCACCGCCAATAACAAACGGCAGGTGAGTCTGGACAAAGTAGAGAACATCCTCAGGCAGCGAATGGGGGATATTGGACTTGTAGATGTTTACGTGAAGTGTTGATGAGTCGTCTTCATCGTAATAATCAGTGCAAATCTCGCGATCGCCATTCATAAAAGTAGGGCTGCACCAATGAGAATCAAACTCGCTCTTGGCCCCGGTTTTTGCATCGACTAGGCATGCCGCAGACTTGTCATCGTCTGAGTACGTCCCAAGCAAGATGCCGCCATCATGCGAGATGCCGCCGAGACCTCCATCGCCGAAGGGGAATGCGATTGAACTGGTGGTCTTTCCTTCATTAGGGTCATAAACATCGAGATTGGCATCCTTTTCATTCAAATAGTAATAGCCGTCATCCTCATCAAAAAGATCATTCGATCCTTTCTTTGTATAGAGGGCATAAAACTCCGCTGAAGGATTTGAATAAAGCCATTCAGGAGCGTGGTCATCATCGTTGAAAACAACGCTCATATTTCCATCACGGTCCGCTTTTATTAATGCGGTGTCGCTCTGAAGATAAATATCGTCCGAGTAAGAGCTGGTGACGATATCGTCGATGTCCGAAGACCTATCATCTTTTTTCACGTTAACCGTTTTCAATTCCGTTGACCCTGTATCGCAATTGAAAACCCTAAGAGAAACAACGCCTTTCTCAGCATCGTATGGCAAGAAATAGAGACGGCTCATATCGTCTGAGTAGTAGCAATAAGAGTCATCTTTATCAGATTGATATGTTTGAATTAACTTGTCAGACTTAAGGTCATAGATCTCGATTTTTTTAAGCTCAGATTCATAGTCATAGTGCTCGACGGCTGCTCTATTTCCATCGTAAGAGACGGTTACATCGGTGTAGGCATATTTGGCCGAACTAATGGGATGGACTGTCTGGCTTTGGTTGTCTGGCGAGAATACGACCAAATTATTGCCGTCTTGCCAGTAGAGTTGATTGTTGGATGTGGGGCAAGCGGAACCAAGGCTTTTATCCGGAATGGCAATGGGGTTTGTACTGCCGTCTTTAAAATTGACGAGAGATACGCTCTTTAAGTTGTAGCCCTCATCGTCATCGTAATCGTAATCGTATAAATAGCCGAACTTTGAAGCATCACCCGTGCTGATATATGAGCCATCGCTACTGGTCTTAAAGCTATAAGACTTCTCGAGCTCGGGGGTCGGTACACTGCCGCTGGCTAATGCTACTGGAGGGGCTGCGAACGGAGACAAGGCTGCGATCAGGCCGATGGCGACCGCTGCGATCCTTCCGCTCTTTTGGATGCTCTTAAACATGGCAATCCTTTCCTCTGGATATGAATGTCGATACTGCCATGGTTAATCGGGATTCCGAAATCTTGTTGCGCAACATTCACCATCGGCAACATTTTTCGGCCAGCAGTGCCGTCCCCAAGAGATCATTCTGAGTTGCGGTGAAATAGGGACTAAATGGGGGCTCTAGACGCCAAAACAGTCCCTATTCCACCGCAACTTCATGGGGATGTGTGACAATGCCCGTCGGAAAACATCTGCTGTCTTTGGGGGCCTATCTATGCTGTACGAGTTTTGTGCCGAGAACTTTGAGCGAGTGCCGGCGGCAATTGATGCCGGTGCGGGGCGCATTGAGCTGTGTGACAACCTCGCCGTCGGTGGCACCACGCCTTCCGCCGGCGTTATTAGCGCTACAGTCAGCTACGCTCACGAGCATGCCGCGCGAGTGATGTGCATGATTCGTCCGCGCGGTGGCGACTTTCATTACAACCAGGACGAGCTGCGCATGATGGAGATGGACCTGGGCCTTGCTGTGAGCGCCGGCGTTGACGGCCTGGTCTTTGGCTGCTGCAAGCCCTGTGCCGGCGGCTGGGCGCTCGACGAGCTCACTCTTGGCGCCCTCGTTATGGCTACGGGCTGCGCGACCGAGGAGTGCAAGCGCGAGTCCCTTGACATCACCTTCCACATGGCATTTGACCAGCTCTCGCCCGAGGCTCAGCTCGATGCGATTGATACACTTGCCGACTGCGGCGTTACGCGCATCCTCACGCATGGCGGCGCTGCCGGTACGTCGATCGAGGATAATATCGATCACCTGGCTCGTTTAATCGAGTATGCGGGCGATCGTTTGACCATCCTTCCCGGCGGCGGCATCACTACGGCAAATCGCGACGCGGTCGCGGCGGCGCTAGGCGTCTCCGAGCTCCATGGCACCAAGATCGTGCCGCTGGAGGTATAACCCGTGGCGCTGGTATTTGACGTTCAGCAGGCGAGCGGTAAGCCCGACGATAATCGTTGCCCTGGTACCGCGTGCCCCTTTTGCGACACGGAGGGGCTTGCCAACATCATCCAGCGCGATGGTGACTGCATCTGGCTCGAGAATAAGTTCAAGACCTTGCGTGCCACACGTCAGACCGTGTTGATCGAGTCTGCCAATCACGACGCTGACCTGGTGACCTATGAACCGGATGAGCTGCATCATGTGATGCGGTTTGCCCTGGGCTGTTGGCAGCAGATGATCGATTCCCAACGGTACCGCAGTGTGCTCATGTACAAGAACAAAGGCCCGCTTTCGGGCGGCAGCCTCGTCCATCCACACATGCAGATTGTGGGCTTGGAACAGGAGGACGGCTATGCGACGCTGACCTCAGCCAACTTTGAAGGCATTGGTGTCTGGCAACAGGGGAGAATCTCGGTCGACATCTCAACCGAACCGATCATGGGGTTCTTTGAGGTCAACGTTTCAGCCCCGCAGGGAATCGCCGCCAGCGATGGCGCGCGAGACCAAGCCGAGACGGACCTCTTCGCCGATGCGATTCAGGTAGCTCTGTGCTATATCCTGAACGAGCACCATGGTGGTCGCGCAGAGTCGTACAACTTGTTCTTCTACCACATGTACGGTCGGACCATTGCCAAGGCGCTGCCGCGTTGGGTGGTTTCGCCCTACTTTGTGGGCTATCGTTTGGCCCAGGTCAATGCCGAGACCACGCTCGATATCGATGCTGAGCGCCTACGCGCGCATCTGGAAACGCTCGCGTAGCAAGGCGAGCGCCTGCGAAAAGTGTGCTGCCTAGCGTCCCATGGCTTCGCGACCGGCCTCGACCCGCTTGCGCTGTTTGGCGCGCTCCTCGCCGGTTAGGCGCTCAAAGAGATGCCCGATAATCGAGGCTAGCACCTGCTGAAACAGCGTGCCGCACATGACGGGGAACACGACCTCGCCGGGAAAATACCGTGTGGCGATGACGGCGCCCGAAGAGATGTTACGCATGCCGCAGGTAAAGCACATGGTGGTCGTCTCGCTATACGGCAGATGCAGGGCACGTGCGACCAGAAAACCGACGACAAAGCCGCTGATGGCGAAGACCAAAATAAAGAGGGCGACTTCCAGGC
>CAJKQY010000067.1:0-10581 GCA_905202145.1 uncultured Collinsella sp. | reverse complement strand
TCGACGCGCTCGCAGTCGATACCCATGAGCTCCATCTTCTTGAGCACCATGCCCAAATGAATGGGGCAAAAGCCCGTGACATCGACACCGCGATCGTCGGCCATCAACGCACCGGCAACGATAAAGGTACCGGCCTCGATACGGTCGCCCACCACGCGATGGGTAACGGGATGCAGCTCTTCCACGCCCTCGATGGTCACAACAGGCGTACCCGCGCCGACAATCTTGGCGCCCATCTCGTTAAGCATGTTGGCGAGATCGACGATCTCGGGCTCGCGGGCGGCATTGTCGATAACGGTGGTACCCTGCGCACGCACGGAGGCCATGATGAGGTTCTCGGTCGCACCGACGCTGGCAAACTCGAGCGTGACGGTGGTACCGCGCAGACCTTGGGGCGCATTAGCGTTGATGTAACCGTGGGCGGTATCGAACTCAACGCCCAGGGCCTCGAGACCAAGAATGTGCATGTCGATCTTGCGAGCACCCAGGTTGCAGCCGCCGGGCATGGCGATCTTGGCGCGATGGAAACGGCCCAGCAGGGGCCCCATCACGGCGGTAGAAGCGCGCATCTTGGCAACGAGCTCGTAGGGGGCCTCCCAAGAATCGACCTGGGAGGTATCGATTTCGAGCGTGTGCTCGTCGAGAACATCGATCGTGGCGCCCATACCCTTGAGCACTTTGCCCATCACGTGGACATCGGAAATATCAGGCACGTTCTGCAGCGTCGTCTTGCCCGGCGCCAGAAGCGTTGCCGCCATAAGTTTGAGCGCGGAGTTCTTGGCACCCGAAACAGGCACGGAACCTCCGATGGCGTGGCCACCCTCAACGCGGATAATATCCAAGGTCTACCCTTTCAAAAAGCATGCCCGGGGTGGCTGGGCCATCCCGGGCATGATGTGTTCGCAAATGGTCGAACGTTAAGACGTCTGACTATTGGGCAAGCTTGAGCTTACACCATGCGATTTCATTATAGAGGTAGGCGCGGCGTGCATCATCCTCCGACAAATTACCCAGCTTCTCTTCAAAACCTTGAATATCAGCTTTAACCTTGTCGGCGTCGACGGTCGCCAAATCGCAAGCGCGCTCGGCGAGGACGGTCACGACATCGTCCGCAACCTGGGCATAGCCGCCGGCCACGGCAAACGTGTGGTCGACAGTGCCCATGGCCTTATCGGAAACGCGAACGTAACCGCGGTCGATTGTACAGATTTCGCTGGAGTGAGCAGGCAGAACGCCAAACTCGCCATCCGTGGACGGAATCGACACAAACGCAGCGTCGCCCTCATAGGCGCAGCTCACGGGGCACACGATGCGGATACGCATAACCTACTTCTCCCCCATCTTGCGGGCGCGCTCGCGCACGTCCTCAATCGTGGAAGCATAGCGGAATGCCTGCTCGGGCAGGTCATCGGCCTTGCCGTCGACAATCTCGGCGAAGGAGCGGACGGTATCCTCGACGCGGACGTAGACACCGGGGTTGCCGGTGAACTTCTCGGCGACGTGGAAGGACTGGGAGAGGAACTGCTGGATCTTACGGGCACGGTTGACCGTAAGGCGCTGCTCCTCGGACAGCTCGTCCATACCCAGAATGGCGATGATGTCCTGAAGGTCGGAGTACTCCTGCAGGAGCTCCTGGACCTTGACGGCGACACGGTAGTGCTCCTCGCCGACGATCGAGGGATCGAGAGCGTCGGAGGAAGACGCGAGCGGGTCAATAGCCGGGAACAGGCCGAGCGACGAAATGCTACGCGAAAGAACCGTAGTGGCGTCGAGGTGCGTAAACGTCGTGGCAGGCGCCGGGTCGGTCAGGTCGTCTGCAGGGACGTAGACAGCCTGGACGGAGGTAATGGAACCCGTCTTGGTCGAGGTAATGCGCTCCTGGAGGTCACCCATCTCGGTAGCCAGCGTAGGCTGGTAACCGACGGCGGACGGCATACGACCCAGCAGTGCGGAAACCTCGGAACCGGCCTGGGAGAAGCGGAAGATGTTGTCGATGAACAGCAGAACGTCCTGGCCGCGATCGCGGAAGTACTCAGCGGTGGTAAGGCCAGCCAGACCGATGCGCAGACGCGCTCCAGGCGGCTCGTTCATCTGACCATAGACCAAGCAGGTCTTGTCGATAACGCCAGACTCGCTCATCTCGAGGAATAGGTCGGTGCCCTCACGAGTACGCTCGCCGACACCGGTGAACACCGAGGTGCCGCCGTGCTCCTGGGCGAGGTTGTTGATGAGCTCCTGAATCAGAACGGTCTTACCGACGCCGGCGCCGCCGAACAGACCCGTTTTGCCGCCACGGATGTAGGGCTCGAGTAGGTCAACGGCCTTGATGCCGGTTTCGAAGATCTCGGTCTTGGTGGTGAGCTCGTCGAAGCGGGGCGCTGCGTGGTGGATGGGATAGAACTCCTCCACCTCGGGCATGGGCTTACCGTCGACAGGCTTGCCCATGACGTTCCAAATGCGGCCGAGCGTCTTGGGGCCAACGGGCATCTTCATGGGCTCACCGGTATCGGTGGCGATGAGACCACGCTGCAGACCGTCGGTCGAGGACATGGCGACCGTGCGGACGACGCCACCCGGAAGCTGGCTCTCGACCTCGAGGATCGTGCTCAGGTGACCGATCGGGGTCTCGGCCTCGACCGTGAGCGCGTTGTAGATCGGGGGCACCGCGCCGTCAAACTTGACGTCGACGACAGGGCCGATGATACGCACGATGCGGCCATCACCGGCAGTCGTCTTCTTGGTGGCTTCCTCGACCGCAAGCTTTACGGTGTTATTAGCCATTACTGTTCCTCCAATGCTGAGGCTCCGCCGACGATCTCGTTGATCTCGGTCGTGATCGAAGCCTGGCGCACGCGACTATACGTGCGGGTAAGGGTCGAGATGATCGCGGTGGCGTTTTCCGTCGCGGAGTGCATGGCCTTGCGGCGCGCACCCTGCTCGGCGGCCGCCGAATCGATCAGGGCCTGGTAGATGACCGTCAGGATATACGACGGTACAAGCTTGCCGAGAACATGCTCGGGAGAGGGCACGAACTCGAACGTCGACGAGATGCGCTTAGGGGCGTCGGTCTCGTTCTTACGCGGACCGTGGGCCATAGCGATCATCTCGGGATCGAGCGGCAGCAAGTGCTCGACGCGAAGCTCCTGATCCACGCGGTTCTTGGCGTGGTGGTAGACAAGCTCGACACGGTCAAGCTCACCGGCACGATACGCATCGCAGATATGAGAGGAAATCATGCGAGCCTGATTGAAATCGGGCTCGGAGGAATTTCCCTCAAAGTGCATGATGACATTTGCGCGGTCACGGAAATACGTGGCCGGCTTACGCCCGCACGCGATGATCTCGCACTCGATGCCGTCGTTCGCCCAAGAAGCGGCGAGCTTTTCGGCCGTGCGCTCCACCGTCGTATTGAAACCGCCGGCAAGGCCGCGGTCCGAGGCAATAACGACAATCAGGCCATGCTTGACGCTCTCATGCTTCTGCAGCATGGGATCGGTGCCCGAACAGGAGGCGTCGCCGGCAACCGTCAACATGACGTCGGTCAGCGCCTCCTTATAGGGCTCGGCCTGCTTGGAGCGATCGAGGGCACGACGGATCTTGGCCGTAGAGACCATTTCCATCGTGCGCGTGATCTGCTTGGTCGTGGTAACCGAGGAGATTCGCTTCTTAATGTCGCGAAGGTTGGCCATAGGGCTTAGTTCTCCTCTGATCCAGTCGTGTCGGCATGGTGCTTGGCCATGAACTGCTGCTTGAAGTCACCGATGACACGCAAGAGCTCGGCCTTGGTGTCGTCGTCGATCTTCTTGGCGCGAACCTTGTCGAGCAGCGAGCCAAAGCCGTTGTCCATATACTCGATAAGCTCGGCACGGAAAGGCAGCACGTCGGCGATCTCCAGGTCATCCAGGAAGCCCTCGTTGCCGGCAAACAGCGTAACGATCTGCTCGCCAACCTCAAACGGCTGGTAGCGCGGCTGCTTCAGGAGCTCGGTCATGCGGGCACCATGGGTCAGCTGCTTCTGAGTAGCCTCGTCGAGGTCGGAGCCGAACTGCGTAAAGCCGGCGAGCTCCTGGTACGAAGCAAGGTCCAGACGGAGGTTGCCGGCGACCTGCTTCATGGCCTTGGTCTGTGCATCGCCACCGACGCGGGACACGGAGATACCCACGTCGACTGCCGGGCGCTGACCCTGGAAGAAGAGCTCGGACTGCAGGTAGATCTGACCATCGGTAATGGAAATAACGTTGGTCGGAATGTAGGCCGAGACGTCGCCGTCCTGGGTCTCGATGATCGGCAGTGCCGTCATGGAGCCGTAGCCGTTCTTCTTGGACATCTTGACGGCACGCTCGAGCAGACGAGAGTGCAGGTAGAAGATGTCGCCAGGATAGGCCTCGCGTCCGGGCGGACGATGCAGCGTCAGCGACATCTGACGGTAGGCCACGGCCTGCTTGGACAGGTCGTCGTAGATGACGAGCACGTGACCGCCGGGGTTGGTCTCGCTGGCGGGCTTACCGTCCTCGCCGTTGTACATAAAGAACTCGCCGATAGCGGCACCGGCCATAGGCGCGATGTACTGCATAGGGGCGGAATCGGCAGCGGTAGCCGAAACGATGATGGTGTAGTCAAGCGCACCGTGCTGAGCGAGGGTCTCGCGGATGTTGGCAACCGTGGAGGCCTTCTGGCCGATGGCGACATAGATGCAGACCATGCCCTTGCCGCGCTGATTGAGGATAGCGTCGATGGCAATGGCGGTCTTACCGGTCTTACGGTCGCCGATGATGAGCTCACGCTGACCACGGCCGATAGGCACCATGGAGTCGATGGCCAACAGGCCGGTCTGAACCGGCTCGCACACCGGGGTACGGTCGATGACGCCGGGAGCCTTAAACTCGATGGGGCGACGATGCGTGGCGACGATGTCACCCAGGCCGTCGATAGGCTGGCCGAGTGGATTGACGACGCGGCCGAGCATGGCGCGGCTCACGGGGATATCCATAATGCGGCCAGTGGTGCGGCACTCGTCGCCTTCCTTGATGGAGTCAACGGCACCGAACAGAACGGCGCCGACCTCGTCACGGTCAAGGTTCTGGGCAAGGCCGAAGACGGTCTCACCGGTATCGGAGCTCTTGAACTCCAGAAGCTCGCCTGCCATGGCGCTCTTGAGGCCGGAGACGCGCGCGATGCCGTCGCCTACCTCGTCGACCGTTGAAACCTCATGCGTATCGACCGTCGCGGAGAGGCTCGTGAGCTGCTCCTGCAGTTTCTTGGCGATATCCTGGGCATTGAGGGTTTCGGACATTAGGCTTCACCTCCGTACGAATTAGCAGAGTTTGCGAGGGTCTCCCGCGCGATGCGCAGCTGCGTCTTGACGGAGATGTCACGACGCTCGCCGCGGGCCTCGAGCACCAGGCCGCCCACGATAGACGGGTCGACCTGCTCGATAAGGAATACCTTGCGGCCGAAGTCCTGCTCGCATTTCTTAGTGATGGTTTGACGCAGCTCGTCGTCGAGCGGGATCGCCGTGGTGACGGTCACGCCCACTACATCCTCGTCTTCCTCGGCAACATACTTAAAGGCAGCTGCCACCTTGGGAAGAAGGTCGAGCTGGTCGCGCTTGGACATGGTGTCGAGCACGGCGATGATCTCGGGGCTGGCGCTAGCCAGGCGCTCGATCATCTCGAGGTCCTCGAACACATGGTTCTCGGCCTTGGCGGCTTCCAAAAGGGAGCGCGCGTAGGTCTCGAGTACCTTGTCCTGATAGCGGCTAGTCGGCATTCAGGCTACCTGCTTCCTGGATGTAGCGCTCGATGAGCTTCTTCTGCTCGGACTCGTCCTCGAGTGCCTCGCCCACGATCTTGGTGGCGACGGCAACGGACAGGTCGGCGATGGAGCTCGCGGCACCGGCGTAGATGGACTTGCGCTCGTCCTCGACGGTCGTATGGGCCTTGGCGATGATCTCCTCGGCCTCCTTGTGAGCAGTCTCGATAATACGGGCGCGCTCGGACTCGGCGTCCTTACGGGCCTCGAGAACGATGTCGGCAGCCTGACGACGGGCGTCGGTGACAATCGAGTCGGACTCAGAGCGCTTGGCGATGGCCTCCTGCTTGGTCTTCTCGGCCTCGTCGAGGCTCTCCTCGATCTTCTTGCCGCGCTCCTCCATGGTTTTCATGATGCCCGGCAGGGCGACCTTTGCCAGCACGATCCAGATGATCAGGAAGGCGATAAGCGCCGGGATGAACTCCGCCATCTTAGGGATGAGGATGTCCGCACCGGCAGCGCCGTCCTCGGCGAACGCGGAAACCGGCATAAGCAGCGCGGCCGCGGACGCGGAGAGTGCGATCGCGCTCTTCTGGGATGAAAGATTCATACTTGACGCTCCGTGCTATTTAACGATCAGCGCGACAACGAAGCCGATCAGAGCCAGAGCCTCGCCGAAGGCGGAGCCCATGATGAAGACGGTGAACACGCGGCCCTGGACCTCAGGCTGACGGGCCATAGCACCCGTAGCACCCAGAGCAGACAGGCCGATAGCAAGACCAGCGCCGATAACACCGAGACCGTAACCGATAACTCCCACGATTCCTCCTTTGTCGTGCGTGTCTTATTTCACGCAGGATAACCTTTTTATAACTGCCGGGCTCCATGGGTACGGGCACCGGCGGTTTAACGAATTGCCTTACCTTTAAGGCGCGAACGGAAGATTACTCCTCCTCCGCGACCTCCTCTGCCTCGGAGACATACACGGCGGTAAGGACCGTGAAGACGTAAGCCTGGATGGCGCCGACCACAAGCTCGATCGCATAGATCAGGATGAGGATGGCAAGCCAGGCCAGCGAAGGCAGGGCGCCGACGGCGTGGGCCGCGGAAGCCTGCTGAAGCAGCGGCTGCATGAACATGCTCGCCATGATGGCGAACGAGCCCATGACCACGTGTCCTGCGAACATGTTGCAGAACAGACGGACGGCGAGCGTGATGAGGCGCAGGAAGGTCGAGAAAAGCTCGACGACCCACACAAGCACGTTCATCGGGAAGCTCACGCCCTGCGGGGCGAGGCTCTTGATGTAACCGATCACGCCGTGAGCCTTGCATCCGTAGTAGATGAAGTACACGAAGGCGAAGATGGCGAGCGCGGCGGTGGAGCCGATTGCGCCGGTGCCGGGCTTCATTCCCGGGATCAGGCCGATCATGTTATTGATCAGGATGAACAGGAAAAGCGAGCACAGGAACGGGAAGTGTTTCTTCCAGTTCTCACCCACGACACCCTTGCCGATATCGTTCTCGACGTACTCGATGATGTACTCGAAACCGTTGACGAAGAAGCCCTTGGGAACCAGGGTCTGCTTCTTCTTGAACACGGCCAGGACGATCAGGAGCACGATCGTGGAGACGATCAGCCAAAACGAGTACTGCGTGATGCCGCAGCTCAGATCGCCCACGACAGGGGTGGAGCTGAACTCGCTGACCAGATGATTAATCTCATCAGGCAGCTTTTCAAAAATTTCCACGACTTACCTTTCGACCTCATGAGGATCTCGCAGCGCCTTGGCGACGCGAACCGTGCAGGCGGCCATAAAGACCACGAAGCCGATCGCCTCGCCCAGGAGGAACATGCGAAATGCCTCTCCGAACAACGCAAACACAACCAAGGTAAAGACGAGCAGGGCGACTGCCGAGACCGCCAGACTCACCATGCCCTTGAGCATGTCCGCATTCTGCTTATCGTCAAGAACCGGCTTGAGCGTAAAGACAAAGGGAAGGAAGGCAATTGCGCCCGCGATGGCGCCTGCAACGATAGCGAGCAGATCGGCTATCTGAAACACTGGCTTCCTCGCTTTCCTTTTTACGCCTCACGGCACAGTCCCAGCCAAACATTGGTGACTATTGTACGAGCCAATCGCTAAAGTACAACCGTAAAACAAACGGTTAATACGCACCTGTACGTTTTCTTAAGGCCTTCTTTATGCCGCAGGTACGGTAATACGTTTTTTCGAACCCCTCAGGGCAAAACGTCCGTTAACAGAAGTGCGCGTGGACGACTTTTGCTCGCCCGCGCGCACCATTTCTTCGTATTTGTGACCGTAGCCGACAAGGCCCAACGACTAGAGCGTGCCGTAGATGCGGTCTCCGGCGTCGCCCAGGCCGGGAACGATGTAGGCGGCCTCGTTGAGATGGTCGTCGATGGCGCACGTATAAATATGTACGTCGGGGTCCTTTTCGGTCAGTGACTTGAGGCCCTCGGGCGCGGCGACGATACACAGCATGCGGATATCCTTGACACCGCGCTCGCGCAGGTAGCTGATGGCCATCTCGGCCGAACCGCCCGTGGCGAGCATGGGGTCGACAACCAGGCAGATGCGCTGATCGATATCCTTGGGCATCTTGCAGTAATACTCATGCGGCTCGTGGGTGACCTCGTCGCGCTCCATACCGATGTGGCCCACGCGAGCGGAGGGCACCAAGTCGAGGATGCCATCGACCATGCCGAGGCCCGCGCGCAGGATAGGAACGATGGCGAGCTTCTTGCCGGCAAGCTGCTTAAACGTGGCAGTGGTGATGGGGGTCTCGACCTCGACGTCTTCCATGGGCAGGTCGCGCATGGCCTCGTAGCCGTCAAAGAGCGCAAGCTCGCGCACGAGCTGGCGGAACTGGTTGGTGCCGGTGCTCTTGTCGCGCAGGATCGACAGCTTGTGCTGGACGAGCGGATGGTCGACAAGCGTCACGCGGGACGTATCGTAGGTGACGGTCATGGGTTGATTGCCCCTTTCGTTGCGGCCGGAAGATGGCCTTGCTGACAAGACGCCTGGCGACATTGTTGCCTCGCGCCGTGCATAAGTTTAACGGTTTGTTGTATCGAGCAGCTCGTCGCAACCCTACTGAGCGGTGTTGAGCGAACGCTTGACGGCATCACGCCAACCAGCGAGGTTGCTCTCACGGCGCTCGGCGGACATGTGAGGATGGAAGACTTTGACGATCTGAGCGTTTTGCTCCAGCTCCTCCAAATCCTCCCAATAGCCGACAGCAAGGCCCGCCAAGTACGCGGCGCCAATCGCCGTGGTCTCCACCGTCTCGCACTGCAGCACGGGGATATCCAGCAGATCAGCCTGGAATTGCATGATGAACTCGTTGCGCGAGGCGCCGCCGTCGACAGACAGGCGCTCAATCGAAAGTCCCACGTCCTGCTCCATGGCGCGTAGCACGTCATAACTCTGGTAGGCCATGGACTCGCAGGCCGCACGCACAATGGTCGCGCGACTCGAGGCGCCGGTCAGGCCGCACACGATACCGCGAGCATGCGGGTCCCACCAGGGAGCGCCCAGGCCTGCGAAGGCGGGGACGAAGTAGCAGCCCTCGTTGTCGTTGATCGAAACGGCGAGTTGCGCGGACTCGCTCACGCTCGAGATGATGCCCATGTTGTTGCGCAGCCAATTCATGGTTGAGCCGGCGGCAAAGATAGAGCCCTCGAGCGCATAGCTGATCTTGCCGTCCGCGGCGATACCGATCGTGGAGACCAGACCGTTCTTGGATTCGACGATCTCGTCGCCGGTGTTCATGAGCATAAAGCAACCCGTGCCATAGGTGTTTTTGGTCTGGCCGGGATGGAAGCAGCAGTGGCCGAACAGCGACGCCTGCTGGTCGCCCGCCACGCCCATGATGGGTGGCATGTTGGTCATGATGTCGCTCGCGACGCGGCCGTAGTCGCCCGAGCTCCAACGAACCTCGGGCATCATGGAGCGCGGGACGTCGAAAAGCGCCAGCAGATCGTCGTCCCAATCGAGCGCATGGATATTAAAGAGCGCGGTGCGGCTGGCATTGGTGTAGTCGGTGGCAAAGACCTGACCGCCGGTGAGGTTGTAGATGAGCCAGGTGTCGATGGTGCCGAACATGAGGTCGCCCGCCGCCGCGCTCTCACGCGCACCGTCGACGTTGTCGAGGATCCACTGCACCTTGGAAGCCGAGAAATACGGATCGAGCGTGAGTCCCGTGCGGGAGCGCACCAGTTCTTCTGCGCCCTGCTCGACCAGCTCGTCGATCAGAGGTGCGGTGCGACGGCATTGCCACACGATGGCGTTATAGATGGGTTGGCCGCTTATGCGGTCCCACACCACCGTGGTCTCGCGCTGGTTGGAGATACCGATGGCGGCAATGCGGTCAGAATGGATGCCGCTCTTAAACTGGACCTCCATCATCACGCCGATCTGGCTGGCAAGCACCTCCGTGGGATCCTGCTCCACCCAGCCGGGGCGCGGGAAGCTGGTTTTGACGCTACGACGCGCTTGGGCGACGATGCAGCCGTACTCGTCGACGATGGTCGCGAGCACCGAGGTGGTGCCGCAGTCGAGCGCCATGATGTAGGAACCGCCAAAGCTAAACGAGGCGTCTTTCATGCCCAGGCTGCCTAGATTCAACGACATCGCTTACACCTTTCTATTGCATCGGGTCGGACAGGACCCGTTCGATCTCTGATGCGGGAAGCGCACCTTGGCGCAGGATCTGGAGCTCGCCGTGCTGAAACGACACGATGGTTGAGGCGTCGCGACACGGGGTCTCACCGGCGTCGACGGCCACATCGACCCCCTCCAGGATGCG
>CAJKQY010000066.1:0-10789 GCA_905202145.1 uncultured Collinsella sp. | reverse complement strand
CAAGGAGCCGGTGCGCCAGGGTCTCGTTTCCATGACCGGCACCTTTTGGGACACCGTCGTCGTGTGCCTCATCACCGGCCTCATGTTGATGACCACCCTGATCGCGAACCCGGAGCTTTCCACCGCCGTCGCCAATGGCACCATCTCCTCCGGCGCGGGCCTTGCGACCGCCGCCTTCGAGAAAATCCCCGTATTCGGACCGTTGGTACTGCTAGTGGGCCTGCTCACCTTCACCTATTCCACCATCCTCGGGTGGAGTCAGTACGGCAACCGCGCGATCAGCTATCTGCTCGGGAAGAAGGCGGTGCTTCCGTACTACATCGTGTTCCTGCTGTTCGTGTTCTGGGGCTGCATGATGGTCGGCGATGCGTCGAACAGCGCCGCGGTTTCCAATTTGAGCTCTACGGTGTGGGATTTCGCTGACGTGATGAACGCGCTCATGGCCATTCCGAACTGCATTGCGGTCCTCGGCCTGTCTGCCGTTATCGCGCGCGAGACCAAGCACTATGTCTACGATGGCAATTTGGAGGAAGTCGACGACACCGAGATTCCGCAATACGACGAGAAATAGCGTTGCCTCAATTCGCTATGAGAGCCGCGAGAAAGCGGATCTATCTGGGTGAACGGCGTAAGGGCTTTTAGCTCGCGGAAGCCGCCCGCGCTCAATACCCTTAGCGGTGGGCTTTGCCCGTCCAGACGCACATGACCATGCATGCGATCGCGGCATATGCCCAAAACGTGTGCTTCTTCATAGGGAAGGCTCCTTTCGTTGTGCCAGCGTGAAATGATGCTCTTGAAAAGAGTAGAAGTCAACAGTGGCTGACATTTCATACGAGAAAGCCCTCGGCGGCTTGCATTTCTGCAGGCCGGCCGAGGGCTTTCTGCGGTTGAGCGGCGCAAGACCTACGCCGTTGAGCCGCCTCAACTCGACCCCGATCCTGCGCAACAGGCATAGCAGTGATTCCCGAAGTGGATTTCGCGCGCAAGGGGAATCGACGGGTCTGCTGCCATGTCGGCGATGGTGAGGTCGTTTTTGCATGGCATGCCGACCGCCTGGTTGAAGTCGCAGTCGTATAAGGTGCCGTCCCACGACACCGAAAGCTGCGTGCGGCACATCATCGCCGGGACGGTTTCCTCGTTGAATGCCCCGATCAGCGTGTTCATGTAGCGGTCCATGTTGTTCGTCTTGAGCAGTCGCTCGCCAAGAGCTATGCCGAGATCCTGCATCTTGAGTGGGGCGCCAAGGTGACCATCGACCGCACCACCGGTAAGATCTACGTCTACCGTCTGGAGCCGATCGACGATTCCATGGACGAGGAGGGCAACTTCACCGAGTTCGAGGAGATCGACGTCACTCCCAAGAACACGAGCCGCATCGCCGCCCAGCACGCCAAGGCCGAGATCAACGCCATTGTGCGCAACTCCGCCCGCGAGCAGATCTACGAGGAGTTCTCCGGCCGCATCGGTGACCTCATCAGCGGTACCGTGCTTCAGTCCACTCCCGACTTCACGATCGTCAAGATTCGCGAGGGCGTCGAGGCCGAGCTTCCGCACTTTGACCAGCGCCGTTACGAGAACGAGCGTAACGAGCGTCCGATGGGCGAGCGCTACCTGCACAATCAGCACATCAAGGCCGTGATCATCGACGTTCGCGACCCCAACTCCAACTTGCAACCGGTTCGTGGCGAGCACAGCCGTCCGCCGATTGTCATCTCCCGTACCCACCCCGAGCTCATGCGTCGTCTGTTTGAGCAGGAGGTGCCCGAGATCTATGAGGGCACCGTCCAGATCAAGTCGATCGCCCGCGAGCCCGGCCAGCGCTCCAAGGTCGCCGTCCACTCGCTCGACGATCGTCTGGATCCGGTTGGCGCCTGCGTCGGCCCCAAGGGCAGCCGTGTTCGCGCCGTCGTGGGCGAGCTCCGTGGCGAGCGCGTCGACGTCATCCTGTGGGATGCCGATCCGGCCGTCTATGTCGCCAACGCCCTGTCGCCCGCCAAGGTCACCCGCGTTCTCATCGACGAGGAGAAGGCCTATGCCGGCGTCATCGTGCCCGACGACCAGCTGTCCCTCGCCATCGGCAAGGAGGGCCAGAACGCCCGCCTCGCCGCGCGCCTGACCGGCTGGCACATCGACATTAAGTCCGAGACCCTTGCCGCCGATATCCTCAAGAACGTTCCCGTTCACGAGGAGCCCGCCGCCGACCTGATCGGTGACGAGGAGGACGAGGACGTCCGTCGCTGCGAGTTCGTGTCCGAGGACGGCATCCAGTGCCGCAACCAGGCTCGTCCCGGCTCCCGTTTCTGCGGTGTCCACGACACCGACGCCTTCGATGATGCGGAGGACCTGATCTAGCGCGCGGTCGCGCCGGGCAGGTCCCGGCGCATCCCCCACGCTTGTTCAGTCTCTAGGCACCCAAGGTGCCAGAAAGGGTAGGTGAAGTCATATGGCAAAAGTCCGTGTGTCCACCCTGGCCAAAGAGTTCGGCATGACCTCCAAGGAACTGATGGGTCATCTCGCCGAAATGAAGATTCCCGCTAAGTCCGCTTCCTCCGCCCTGGAGGACGCCTACGTCGCTATGGTCCGCAAGCAGCTCGCCTCGGTGATCGAGGCCCGCGCCCAGGAAGTCGAGGCCGCCAAGCTGGCCGAGGAGCAGGCCGCTGCCGCCGAGGAGGCAGCACGCGCTGCCGAGGCAGAGCGCGAGCGCATCGCCGCCGAGAAGGCGCGCGAGGAGGAGCGCCGCCAGTTCGCCGCCGCCCAGGCCGCCGAGGAGGCCGCCCGCGCCGAGGCCGAGGCTAAGAAGAAGGCCGAGCAGGAGCGTCTTGCCCGCGAGAAGGAGGAGGCTGCCCGCGAGGCCCAGCGCCGCGCCGTTCCCGCTTCCGATTCCGGTTCGCGTTTCCGTTCGCTGCTCGACCAGATCGCCGCACAGGAGACCGTGCTCAAGGAGAAGAAGGACGCCGAGGAGAAGGCCAAGGCCGAGCGCGCTGCCGAGCGCGGCAACCGTCGTGGCGGCAACAACGACCGTCGCGGTGGCCGTCGTAACGATCGCAACGCCTCCGACAACAACTCCGAGCGCAACGCCTCCGAGAACCGCCCGCACAGCCATCGCACCAACGCCAGCAACAACGTCGCTGCCGGCATGGACTTCCCCAACCCCGACAAGCAGGGCAAGGGCAAGAAGCGCAAGGGCGGTCACAACAACGAAGAGGACCACTACAGCCGCATGGCTCGCGAGGCCGAGGAGTACAGCCGCGAGAAGGTGCTCGAGGAGGCTCGTGCCGCCGTCGAGGAGGCCTCTCGCGAGTCCACCGGTCGCCGCAAAAAGCGCAAGGAGAAGCGCGAGCGCGAGGCCGCAAAGGCTCAGGAAGAGCGCAAGATAGAGGAGGCGCTGGCCCAGGGCGTGAACCCCGAGGAGCTCGATGCCATCAAGGTCTCCCAGGGCGTCACCGTCCAGGAGCTCGCCGAGGCGCTCGACGTTCCGGCCAACGACATCATCAAGCGCCTGTTCCTGCTGGGCACGCCGCTTACCATGACGCAGTCCATGTCCGACGACCTCGTCGAGCTCGTTGCCGACGATCTGGGCCGTCAGATCAAGATCATCACCCCCGAGGAGGAGAACACCTTCTCGTTCTACGACGATCCCGCCGACCTTAAGCCGCGTGCCCCGGTCGTCACCGTCATGGGCCACGTCGACCACGGCAAGACTTCGCTGCTCGACGCCATCCGTCACACCGGCGTCGCTGCCGGCGAGGCGGGCGGCATTACGCAGGCCATCGGCGCTTCGCAGGTCATGATCAACGACCGCAAGATCACCTTCATCGATACCCCCGGTCACGCCACCTTTACGGCCATGCGTGCCCGCGGCGCCAAGGTGACCGACATCGTCATCCTGATCGTGGCCGCCGACGACGGCGTCATGCCCCAGACCATCGAGTCGATCAACCACGCCAAGGCCGCCGGCGTTCCCATCGTCGTCGCCGTCAACAAGATCGATAAGCCGGGTGCCAACCCCGACCGCGTGCGCCAGGAGCTCACCGAGTACGGCATCATCCCCGAGGAGTGGGGCGGACAGAACATGTTCGTCAACATCTCGGCCAAGCAGAAGATCGGTATCGACGATCTGCTCGAGACCGTCCTGCTCCAGGCCGACGTGCTCGAGCTCAAGGCCAACCCTGATACGTTCGCTTCGGGCAACGTCCTCGAGGCTAAGCTCGACAAGGGTCGCGGCTCGGTTGCCACCGTGCTCGTGACCCGCGGCACCCTGCACGTTGGCGACACGCTGGTCGCCGGCCTCACCTATGGCCGCGTCCGTGCCATGCTCGACCCCAAGGGCAACGCCGTCACCGAGGCCGGTCCCTCCGACGCCGTCGAGATTCTGGGCCTGCAGTCCGTCCCCAACGCCGGCGATGAGTTCCGCGTGTTCGAGGACGAGCGCGAGGCACGTGCGCTGGCCGACGAGCGTTCGCTCAAGGCCCGTATCGAGGAGCAGAGCCGCGTGAAGCACGTGACGCTCGAGAACCTCTTCGAGACCATCGCCGACGCCGAGGTCAAGGAGCTCAACCTGATCATCAAGGCCGACGTCCAGGGCTCCATCGAGGCCCTTCAGGACTCCCTCGACAAGATGGATCAGTCCGAGGTGCGCATCAACACGATTCACTCCGCCGTTGGTGCCATCAACGAGACCGATGTCGTCCTGGCCGACGCCTCCAATGCCATCATCATCGGCTTTGGCGTCCGTCCCGACGGCAAGGCCCGCTCCGCTGCCGAGCGCGAGGGCGTCGAGATCCGTTGCTACGACGTCATCTACAAGTGCCTCGAGGACCTCGACGCTGCCCGCATCGGTATGCTCAAGCCCACCGAGGTCGAGGTCTCCACGGGTACTGCGACCGTTCTGGACACCTTCAAGGTGCCCAAGGTCGGTATCGCCGCCGGTGTCCGCGTCGAAGAGGGCGAGATCGCCGCGACCGATTCCGTACGCCTGGTGCGCGACGGCATCGTGGTCTTCAACGGCAAGATCGCCTCGATGCGCCACTACAAGGACGAGGCCAAGAGCCTCAAGAGCGGCTCCGAGGGCGGTATTGGCCTGGAGAACTTCCAGGACATCAAGCCTGGCGACACCATTGAGGGCTACCGCATCGACCAGGTTGCCCGTACCGAGTAGGGGGTAGCGCTATGAAGCAAACGCAGGCAACCCGCCGTCTGGGCGAGCAGCTTCGCGAGAAGCTCGGTTATATCCTGCTCTTTGAGGTTTCCGATCCGCGTCTCGACCTGGTCACCCTGACCGCGGTCGAGGTCGCGGTGGACCGTTCGTTCGCGCGCGTGTACGTGTCGTGCGACGCGAGCCGCTACGACGAGGTCATGGAGGCGCTCGTCAGCGCCAAGGGCCGCATCCGTAGCCTGTTGGCCCGCTCGCTCGATTGGCGCGTTACGCCCGAGCTCGATTTTCGCATCGATCGCTCGACCGATGAGGCCGAGCGCATCACGCGCGCGCTGGAAAACGTTCCCGCCACGCTTGCGATCGAAAAGGACGAGGACGGCTATCCCATAGCGGATGCCGCCCAGGAGGCAGCTTTAGATGAGTAATTCCGCCGACCTCGCATCGTGCGAGTCTGCAGATATTCAGCGACGCATCCTCGAGCTCATCGAGGATGCGTCCTCCATTGCGATTTCGGGACATACGTCTCCCGATGGCGACGCCCTGGGCTCCGTTCTTGGTCTGGGCTTATCGCTTATGAAGTTTTTCCCCAACAAGGACATTGCCCTGCTGCTGGCAGACGATGACCCGGTTCCGCGCATCTACCGCTTTATGGAGGGCGCCGACCGTCTGGTGCCGGCATCTGCGTATACCGGCAATCCGGACCTGTTCATCTCGGTGGACGTGCCGGTCGTCGAGCGTCTGAACAACTCCGCCGAGGTACTCCGCCGCTCGTCGCATGTGGTGTGCTTCGATCACCATCCGGCGCGTGAGGAATTTGCCGAGCTGAGCCTGAGGTGCGTCGGCGCCGCGGCCTGCGCCATGATCATCGACCGCTTTTTGGACAATTGCGGCATTGTGGCTCGCAATGGTGTCGCGACCTGCCTGCTGTGCGGCCTGGTGACCGATACCGGTCGTTTTCAGTACCAAAACGCCGATGCCGCTGCGTTCCATGCCGCCTCGCGCCTGGTCGCGCACGGTGCCGATCCGGCGCGCGTTGCGCTCGAGGTCTACCAGAGCATGCGCGTAGAGTTCCTGCATCTCAAGTCCATCGTTATGGGCCGCATCAAGACGGTGGCGCACGGTCGCGTGGCATATAGTTATGCGTACCAGAGCGACCTCGAGGCCTGCGGCGTCACTTCGGATGAGTGCGACGGCCTGGTCGATGTGGTGCGTTCGGTTATGGGCGTGGAGGTCTGCCTGTTCCTGAAGGGCATTGAGGGCGATACCAAGGTACGCGGCAACCTGCGCTCCAAGGGTGACCTCGATGTGTCCGAGATCGCTGCCAACTTTGGCGGTGGCGGGCATCATGCCGCCGCCGGTTTTTCCAACAACGGAACGATTCGCGAGACGCTCGCCGTGGCACTTCCCATGCTGGCCGAGCTGGTAGGGGAGGATCCCGCTTCGGTGACCGTCGAGCTCTAACATTTTGGATGGTACATGGCTCGTCGTACGCCTTCTCAATTGAATATGCTGCTCGCCGTCGATAAGCCGGTGGGCTGTACGTCCCACGACGTGGTATCGCAGTGCCGACGCGCCCTCCATGAGCGACGCGTCGGCCATGCCGGTACGCTCGACCCCATGGCCTCGGGTGTCATGGTGGTGGGCGTGGGCCAGGCGACCCGTCTGCTGGGCATGCTAACCCTCGATACCAAAAGTTATGTCGCCGACATCTCGTTTGGCGTCGAGACCAATACCGATGACGCGGAGGGCGAGGCCGTCCGCACGGTGCCCGTTGCCCCCGAGCTGCGCGATCTCGCTTACGCCCGTGGACAGCTGGCCGCTATGCTTGGCTCGCAGATGCAGGTGCCGCCAGCGTTTTCGGCCATCTCGGTCAATGGCGTTCGCGCCTATAAGAGTGCTCGCGAGGGCAACGCGGTAGACTTGCCTCCGCGCCCCGTCGAGGTCTATGCCGCCGACCTGATCGCCGTGAGCGGCGAGGGCGATACGTGCGTCTGGACCGTGGCGTTTTCGGTAAGCAAGGGCACCTACATTCGCGCGCTCGCTCGCGATCTGGGTCGCGCCTGCGATAGTGCTGCGCATATTTCCGCGCTGCGTCGTACGGCCTCCGGCGTGGTTTCCATTGGCGCCTGTCATGCGGTAGAGGAGCTCTCTGCCGAGTCCGCTGCCGGTTTCGCTCTGGATCCCATCGCCGCCCTTGGTGCCACGCGTGTCGATTTGCCGGGTAATCTTGCAGACGACCTGCTTTGTGGTCGTCGCATTCCCGTTGAATGCGCGCTTGCGGATTTCGATATGGCGAAGGCGCCGTTCGCGCTCGTGCTCGATGGCGGACTGAAGGCGCTTACTCGTATCGAGGGCGGCCGCTTTGTGATGGAGCACGTCTTTCCGCAGGCGATCGGCGGTGTTCGATGATGCTGGCGCCCCGCGAGCTCGCGCGTATCTTTTTCGCGGGTGAGTTGGATGAGGCCCGTATCGTTTCTGCCGATGCTTTTGATGGGTGCGAGTTCTTGGGCGCCGCGTCGATCGCCATTGGCGTGTTTGATGGCGTACATCGTGGGCACCAAGAGCTGATCGATGCGGTTATTCGCGATGCGCATGATCACGGCAGCAAAGCGGTCGTGATCACCTTCGATCCTGATCCGGACGTCGTGGTGAGTCCTTCGCCCGCTCAAAAGTTGATGACGACGGCCGACCGCCTGCATGCCCTGGCTCAAACCGGGGTCGATGCGGTGGTGGCCGTTCCCTTTACGCCCGCCGTGGCGGCACTCGACCATGTCGGGTTTCTGGCGCTGTTGTCGCGTGTTGTCGACATTCGCTCCATTCGTGTCGGCAGCGACTTTAGGCTCGGCCGCGGCGGCGCTTCGGGCGTTGCCGAGATGCGCGCCTGGGGTACTGAGCATGGGGTTGACGTTTACGGTCACGACTTGCTCTGTGTTAACGGGCAGACCATCTGCGCCACGCGCATCCGCCATGAGCTGGGTCAGGGTCATGTGGATCTGGCTGCCGAGCTTCTCGGCCGTCCCTATATGCTGCGCGGCGTTGTGGCGGCTGGCCGTCACGAGGGCTCCGACATGGGCTTTCCCACGGCAAACATCCAGGTGCCCGACGGCATCCAAGTGCCTGCCGATGGCGTCTATGAGGGTCTGGTGCTGGTCGACGATACCGTATGGCCTGCTGCCGTTAACGTCGGTCTGCCGCCGACCTATGCCGACGATGCCGCCTCGGCGCATCTCGAGGCCAACCTGATCGGCTATACGGGCGACCTGTATGGCGCCTCCGTGTCGCTGGCGTTTACGCGCTGGCTGCGTCCGTCTCGCGTGTTCGATTCCCTGGACGAGTTAATCGCGACCGTCGAGGGTAATATCGACGATATCCGTCATAACTTGGGTGAGCAGGGGGTGAGTATCCGTGATTAGCGATGAGGAAAAAGATCAGGTACGCGCGGCGTCAGACTTGGTTGCCATCGTGCAGGAAACGGTTGAGCTCAAGCCCCGCGGCCATGAGTTTTGGGGCTGCTGCCCCTTTCATGGCGAAAAAACCCCATCGTTTCACATTATCCCTGCTACGCAGGTGTGGCACTGCTTTGGCTGCGGCGAGGGCGGCGACGTCTTCACCTATATCATGAAGCGCGAGAACCTGAGTTTTCCCGAGTCGATCCGCTATTTGGCTGATCGTGCGGGCATTGAACTGCACGATACCGGCGCGCAGCGCGATCGCGGCACCAAGCGTGCCCGCATCTATGACCTGTGCGCCGAGACAGCCCAGTTCTACCACACCATGCTTATGCGCGGTAAGGACAGCCGTCCGCGCGAGTACTTTGCCAGCCGCGGTATGGGTGGAGACGTCTGTCGACGCTACAGCCTGGGTTTTGCGCCGGGTCGCAACGCATTGGTTTCTCATCTGTCTCAAGCGGGCTTTACCCCGCAGGAGATGATTGACGCCAACGTGGCCGTGAGCCGCGGGCGCGGACAGCTCGCGGACCGCTTTTACGACCGCGTGATGTTTCCCATCTTTGATGAGCAGGGTCACAATATCGCCTTTGGCGGGCGCATCATGGGCGATGGCCAGCCTAAGTACCTCAACACTGCCGAGACGAGCGTGTTTCATAAAAAGCGAAACCTCTACGGCTTTAACTGGGCCAAGGAGTTTATCGTCGCGCAGGATACCGCCATCGTGGTGGAGGGCTATACCGACTGCATCGCCTGCTGGGAGGCAGGGATCAAAAACGTCGTCGCCACGCTGGGCACAGCACTTACGGAGCATCATGTAAAGACGCTTACCCGTTTTGCCAAGCGCATTGTATATATGTTCGATGGCGACGCCGCCGGTCAAAAGGCCGCTCGCCGCGCGATTCAGTTTATCGAGCAGGATTCGATGGACCTGCGCTGCGTAGTGCTGCCCGACGGCAACGACCCCATGGAGTTCATCACGGCGCATGGCGGCGAGGCGCTGCAGGCGCGCATCGATGCCGCCGAACCCCTCATGGACTTTGTCTACCGTTCGCTGCAGGAGTCGAGCGACATTACCACACCGGGCGGTCGCGCCAAAGCGCTCGAGGATGCGCTGACGCTCATCTATCCGCTGCGCGACAGCTATATGATCGACACGTACTTTATCCAGATTGCCGACCTGTTGGGTTTGGACCTGGAGACCGTGCGTGCGAGCTCCGGCCGTGTGTTTCGCGATGTCGCCAGGCGTGAGGATGCCGAGCGTCGGCGCGAGCAGAACTACGAGCGTCAACGCGCGCAAGCTGAGCGCGCGGGCGGTTCGCAGGGACGAAGCTCGGGCGGCGGTGCGGCCGGTGCGCGCAGTGCCGGTCGCGGCGCCTGGGCCGCGGGTGCGACGCCGCCGGTGTCCGCACCGGTCGAGGAGGACCCTTACGACTACGTTCCGCTTGATGCTTATGGGGCCGCGCCGGTGGAGGTCGACGAGGATCTTCCGCCAATCGATGTGCCGGCGGGGATGGAAAGCGCGGCACCCGTTGCCGATAGTTCAAGCGCGGCGGCAGCTCCGTCGATGCCGATCGTTTTGACCGATCTGGAGCGGAAATCCCTGGCGGGGGAGCGCGAACTGCTGACGATGCTCACGAGCTACCCCGATCTGTTCCGCACGTATGCCGACCGCATTTGTTCTATCGAGTGGGTTGACCCGCGTCACGAGTCCATTGCGTGGGCCGTGCTCGCGACACCACCGGGAACCGATCCCGCGGCCTGCATGGATGCGGCGCGTGCGGTGTGTCCCGAGGCGGCGTCGCTTGTCAGCGCCGGGCGCATCTCGGCGACGAGCAAGCACCCGACCGAGACGAACATCGTCTTTATGCTCGATACGCTCGAGCTCTACACCATCAAACGTCGTATGCGAGCCGCGCAGGCCAAGTTGCGTCAGGACCGTTCTCTCGACGATGAGGCCCGTCGCGTGCTGACGATGCAGGCGGTACAAGATTCGCAGCGCCAACGCGAGCTCCAAAAGTCGATCGGTGGCGTGGCCGACCCGTTCCGTTTGATCGGTTTGGAGACCGCGAGTGCCGATCAGGCCTAGATGTTGTGGTCAACCAGCGTATTCTCGCCTATATCCTGTCTTTATTTTGGGTATAGACGTCTATGTGTGTGCTAAAGTATTGAGTCCTGTGGACTACGA